>NZ_MECK01000190.1 GCF_014596465.1 Streptomyces sp. CBMA123
GACGGCGGCCCGCGCCGCCGCGGCGAGGCCGGCGGTGACCGCGCCCCAGGCGAAGCGGCTCATCGCCAGGCTGCGGCGGGTCCGGTCCGCCGCTCCGCCGGCCGGATCGGAGAAGGCGCCGTCCTCGGTGAGCCGGGCGCCGTCGGCCAGCCAGCGGTGGCGGGGCACCCGGACGCGGTCGAAGCGGACGGTGGCGTAGTCCAGCGGCAGCAGCGCGGTGGGCGGACGGGGAGTGACGGTCACTCCGCTTGACGGTCCGTTCTCGTCCCTGAGCGTGACCAGGAAGAGGAAGACCCCTCGGTCGGTGCCGTCGACCCGCAGCCGGGCGCTCACCACCCCCGTCCGGGAGATGCCCTCCTCGCCCACGTTCGGCGGGTACTTGGCCGCTGCGGCGTCCGGGGTGTGCAGGACGAAGTCGCCGCTCGCGCGGTCGAGGACGGCTTCGGTCCGAATGTCGGAGCTGCTGTTCCCCCGGCCCAACTCGGTCATCAGGGCCGCGCCGATCGAGCGGCCCTGGGCCAGTTCGGCGATGTCGCCGCTCGTCGCGCCGTAGTCCAGCGCGGCGCCCAGGGTCATGCAGTGGTGCAGGAACATGAGGTGGAAGAGCCTGGGATCGGCGGCGGCGGTGACTTCGAGCAGCGCCCTGAGGCCGGGCTGGTCGGTGGTCAGCAGGGGTTCGCCGCCGCCGGTCCGGGCGGTGATGCGGCGCAGCGCCGGATAGGGCGCCGGGCCAGGCCGGCCGGCGCCGGCTCGCAGGACGGCTTCGGCCAGCGTGTCGTGGGCGTCGCTCACTGGGTGGGCTCCTTGGCGGGGGTGGGGCGGCGCGGCAGGCCGGGGCAGGCCCAGGAGTCGATCGCCCGGGCCACCGAGGCCGCGTCCTCGGTCAGCATGGTGAAGTGATCGCCTGGGACGTCCACTCGGGTGTGGGGGAGCGGCCAGTGGGCCGCCAGGGCACCGATCCCGTCCAGCGGGCGTTCGGCCCGGACCAGCAGCGTCGGTGGGGACGCGCCGGTGTCGGAGCCGTCCGGGCCGCCGTCCGTGAGACCGTCCAGCAGGCGCAGGTACGCGCCGGTCGCGGTGAGCCGGGTGGGGTTGACGGGTTCGGCCGCGAGCGAGCCGGGCCGCTGCCGCTCCTCCAGGAGGGCGAGGACGGCGGGGAGGGTGACCGTGCTGAACTCGTGCTCCGGCCAAGGGGTGTCGAGCAGGACGAGACCGGCCGCCGGCCGCCCGATCGACCCCACGTGCTGTGCGAGGGCCTGTGCGACGAGCCCGCCCGAGGAGTGGCCGCAGAGCAGGACCGGCCGGTCGCCCGTGTAGCGCAGTGCGCTCTCGGCGTGCGCGGTGACGAGCGCGTGCGCACTGTCCGGCAGGCGCTCGCCCGCGGCGAACCCCGGCAGCGGGAGCACCGCCGTCTCCCAACCGGGCAGGCACCGCGCCAGCTGCGCGTACTCGTGCGGGCCGCCGGTCGGGAGTACCGACGGAAGGCAGAGCAGCACCGGTGCCGGTCCGCGTGAGCCGCCCGGCAGGCGGACGGCGGCCGGTGCGTTCTCGGTGCCCGCGGAGCCGTCGAAGGACGGCCGCAGCCGTGAGGCGGTCCGCAGCAGGTCGGCGGCGACCGTGCCCAGGCCGCTGCGGCAGGCGTGCCGGTACAGGGCGTCCAGGCCGTCGGGCAGGTCTGCGGTGGGTCCGGCGGACGCGGTCCGCTGCTGACGGCCCCGCAGGTGCGCGGCGAGCAGCGCGGGGGTCGGGTGGTCGAAGACGGCGGTGGCTGACAGGGCGATGCCCAGGGTGTGGCTGAGCCGGGTCCGCAGTTCGACGGCTGCCATCGATCCGGTGCCCAGCTCCTGGAAGGCCGCGTCGGCGGGCAGCCGGGTGCCTGCGGGGTGGCCGAGCACGGCGGCGGTGTGGGCCAGGACGAGGGGCAGCAGATCCTGGTCGTGCGATTGCCGACGGCCCGGCTCCGGCAGGGGCGGTGCTTCGGCGCCGGCCCGGCCGGGGCGCTGATCTGTCGTCAGCCAGTACTGCCGACGCTGGAAGGGATAGGTGGGGAGGTCGATGTGCTCGCCCCGCACCCCGGTGAACGCGGCGGTCCAGTCGACCGGTGCGCCACCGACCTGGGCGCGCGCCGCCGACAGCAGGAACTGGCGTGGACCGTCTGCCTCCTGGCGCAGTGTGCCGACCGTCGTGGCGGTGACTCCGGCGGCCTCCGCCGTCTCCTCGACAGCCTGGCTCAGCACGGGGTGCGGGCCGATCTCGATGAACCGGCGGTGGCCCTGCCGCAGCAGGGACTGGATCGTGTCGCGGAGCCGGACCGGCTGCCGCAGGTTGCGGTACCAGTAGTGGGCGTCGAGCCGGGAGCAGTCCAGGGGGCCGGGGCCCGGTTCGACCGTGGAGAAGAACGGAACGCGGCCCGGACGGGCGCCGACTCCTGCCAGGCTCGCGGTCAGGGCCTCCTCCAGGGGCTCGACCGCCGCGCTGTGCGACGCGTAGCCGACCGGCAGCATCCGGGCCCGCACGCCGTGTTCGGCGAGTTCGGCGACGAACTCCTCGACGGCCGTGACGTCTCCGGCGACCACCGCGGACCGCGGGGAGTTCTCCGCGGCCAGGGCCAGTCCGGTACGCCGGGCCAGCCGGTCGGCGAGTTCCCGCGCGGGCAGGCCCACCGCCGCCATCCTGCCGGGCGCCAGCTGCCGCACCGCCCGCGCGCGGACCGCCACGATCCGGGCCGCCTGCGCCAGCGGGAGCGCGCCGCAGACGTGGGCGGCGGCGATCTCGCCCTGGCTGTGCCCCACCACCGCGTCCGGGTGGACACCGAAGGAGCGCCAGAGGGCGGCCAGCGAGACCATCACGGCGAAGAGGGCCGGCTGGGCGACGTCGTCGCGTTCCAGCGGCGGCGCGCCGCTCTCGCCCCGCAGCACGCTCGCGAGCGAGAAGCCGAGGTGCGGCGCGAGCGCCCGCTCGCACTCCTGGACCGAACGGGCGAAGACCGGGAAGGCGTCCAGCAGGTCGGCGGCCATGCCCGGCCACTGCGCGCCCTGGCCGGGGAAGACGAAGACCGTCCCGCCACGCTGCCCCGTGCTCCGGCCCTGCACGACGTCGGCCGACCACCGGCCGGACGCGACGGCGGCCAGAGCGTCGCGCAGCTCGTCCCGGTGCCGCCCCACGACCACGGCCCGGTGCTCGAAGGTGGACCGGGACCGGGCCAGGGCGGCCCCGATCGCGGCCGGGCCGGGGGAGACGTCCGCCCCGGTGGCCGCCGCGAGCCGCTGCGCCGCGGCGCGCAACGCCTCGTCGCTGCGCGCGGACAGCAGCCAGGGAACGGCGGGATCCACCGGCTGGTCCGCCGCCGGCCCGGGCCCGGTGGGGTCCTGCTCCGGCTCTTGGAGCGACACCGGCGGCGGCTCGGTGAGGATGACGTGGGCATTGGTCCCGCTGATGCCGAAAGCCGAGACCCCGGCACGGCGTGGGCGGGCCGAGACCGGCCAGGGCCGCGCACGGTGCAGCAGTCGGACGGCCTCGTACGCCGCGTCGTCCTGCGGCTGCGGGAGGTCGGCCACCGGTGCGCCGCTGTCCACGTGAAGGGTGCGGGGCAGCAGGCCGTGCCGCAGGGCGAGCACCACCTTGATCACTCCGGCGACCCCGGCCGCCGCCTGGGTGTGACCGATGTTCGACTTCACCGACCCGAGCCGGAGCGGGTGTTCACGCGGCCGGCCCGGGCCGAAGACGGCCCGCAGCGCGCCCGCCTCGACCCGGTCCCCCAGCGGGGTCCCGGTGCCGTGCGCCTCCACGGCGTCGATCTGGTCGGCGGTGAGGTTGGCGTCGGCCAGGGCCAGCCGGATGACCTGCTGCTGGGCGGGCCCGCTGGGGGCGGTCAGTCCGTTGCTGGCGCCGTCCTGGTTGACCGCCGATCCGGAGACCACCGCGAGCACCGGGTGGCCGTGCGCGCGGGCGTCGGAGAGCCGCTCCAGCACCAGCACCGCGGCTCCCTCGCCCCAGCCCGCGCCGTCGGCGTCGGCGGCGAAGGCCCGGCAGCGTCCGTCCGGGGACAGTGCTCGCTGCCGGGCGAAGTCGACGAAGGACGCCGGGGTGGCCATCACGGTCGCCCCTCCGGCGAGGGCGAGGTCCACCTCGCCGCGGCGCAGGGCCTGGACCGCGAGGTGGAGGGCGACCAGGGAGGACGAGCAGGCGGTGTCCACGGTGAGGGCCGGTCCGGTCAGGCCCAGGAGGTAGGCGAGCCGCCCGGACGCCACGCTCGGGGCGTTGCCGGTGAGCAGGTGTCCGTCGTAGAGCTCGGGGGCTTCGTGCAGCCTCGGTGCGTAGTCGGAGGGCATCAGGCCCAGGTAGACCCCGGCGGGCTTGCCGCGCAGCCCGGCCGGGGCGGTCCCGGCCCGCTCCAGGGCCTCCCAGCCCGTCTCCAGCAGCAGGCGCTGCTGCGGGTCCATGCCCAGTGCCTCCCGCGGGGAGAGGGCGAAGAACGCGGCGTCGAAGGCCCCGGCTCCGCCGTCCTCGGTGAGAAAGCTTCCGCCGCGGGCGGTGGTGCGGCCGGCTCGGCCCGGCTCCGGGTCGTAGAGGCGGGCCAGGTCCCAGCCGCGGTCCTGGGGGAAGCCGCCGACCGTCTCCAGACCTGCGGCGAGCAACTGCCACAGGCCCTCCGGTGTGTCGATCCCCCCGGGGAAGCGGCAGCCGATGCCGGTGATGACGACCGGATCGTCACCGGACGCGGGGAGCCGGGGGCGGGTCCGGGGTCCGGGGTGGGGCGCTTCGGGGGCTGCCCGTCGGTTCGGCCCGGCGGCTATCCAACGGGCCAGTTCCCAGGGCGACGGGTGGTCGAAGGCGGCTGTGCTCGGTAGCCGCTGTCCGGTGAGGGCGGAGAGCCGCGCCGCGAGTCGTACGGCTCCGGCGGAGTCCAGGCCCAGCTCCCTGAAGGGTGTCCGGGGGTCGGCGGTGCCCTCCGCCGGGCGCCCGGTGACCGCGGCGATCTCGGCCTCGACCTGGGAGAGCGCCGCCTCCAGCGCTGCCGTCGTGGGCGACGGCAGCGGTGCCGGGTCGGCGTCCGGTGGGTCGGCGTCCGGTGGGCCAGGGTCCGTCGGGCCCACCAGCAGCGGGGCGAGCCGCGCCCGGGCCACCTTGCCCGTCGGCGTCACCGGGATCCGGTCGACGATCAGCAGTTCCAGCGGCCACTTGTAGGGGGCCACCCCGGTCTCGGCGAGCCTGGCGTGCACCTGCGCCAGTTCGAGCGTGTGCCCCTGCCGTAGCGCTGCCAGCAGCACGGGGTACTCGCCCAGCCTGTCGTCGGCGCGTGCGGCCACCGCGAGGGCCTGCGGCTGGGGCAGGCCGCTGAGCACCGTCTCGACCTCCGAGGCGGTGAACTTCAGCCCGCCGACGTTGATGAGTTCGGCATCGCGGCCCCGGTAGGAGAAGGTGCCGTCGGGGTTGCGCCGGGCCCGGTCGCCGGTGCGCAGCCAGCCGTCCGGGGTGAAGGCCGCCCGGGTGGCCTGCGGATCGTCGAGGTAGCCACGGAACGAGTACGGGCTGCGGTACTGGAGTTCGCCGGTCTCCCCGTCGGGGTACGGCGTGCCGTCGGGCCCGGCCACCTGTGCCTGAGCGCCGGGAACCGGCCGCCCGATGCTGTGGGCCGCCACCTCGACCGGGTCGTCCGGCCCGGTCGTGGTACCCGCGCCCAGCTCGGACATGCCCCACTGCACGACCGTCGTCGCGCCCAGCACCCCGCGGATGCGGGCGACCAACTCGGCGGGAACGGCGGCCCCACCGGTCCTGACCTCCCGCAGGGTGCCGCGCTGCTCCCCGGGGGACCGGAGCACGTCACGCAGCTGCGCGGGGACGGCGAACAGGACGCTCGCCGCGCTGTCGCGGGCCAGCCGCCCGAAGGCGGCCACGTCCCAGCGCGGCAGCAGGGCCTGCCTGCCGCCGGTGAACAGGCTGAGGTGGACGGAGAGCAGACCGAACAGGTGGGTGAACGGGCTGGCGCTGATCAGCACGTCGTCGTGGGAGGCGAGGCTCTGCCCGGCGACCGCCTCGGCGTTGGCGAGCAGGCCCGCGTGCGCGTGCAGGCAGAGCTTCGGGCGCTCGGAGGTGGTGCCCGAGGACGGCATCAGCACGAAGGGCAGATCCGGCGTCACCAGCACAGGCCTTGGCCGGGAACCGATATGGCGGTCCATCAGCTCATCGAGGCCGATGTGCCCGGCATGCAGCTCCCCTCCGACGAGCAGGACGCGATCGAGGGCCGGGAGCCGGGCCGGCGAGATCCGGTCGGTGGCGTCGCCCCGGGCCGGGTGCCCGGCCGGGCGGATGAGGACTCTGGCCCGTGCCCGGGTCAGCAGGGACTCGGCCTCGCGCTCCCCGAGCGCCAGGTGCAGCGGGAGCAGCACCGCGCCGAGTTCGGCCACGGCCAGGTGGGCGACCAGGAACTCCCAGCAGTTGGGCAGTTGGACCGCCACCACGTCCCCGGTGCCGATGCCCGACTCCTGCAGCGCGGCGGCCAACGCGTACGACTCGGCCCGCCAGTGGGACCAGGTGCGCGCACGGCCCGCGTCGAGCACCGCGACCGTGTCGGGGAGGCGGTCGACCACCGCGTCGAACAGGGCGGGGAGGGTGTGGCGGCGCGCGGGGTCCCCGAAGGCGGCGACGAGGTAGTCGTCGGTGGTCACGGTCATCTGCCCGCCCCCGGAACGCCGTTGGCCGGTCGGCGGCGGGCCCGGAGCAGGAAGCCGTCCAGGGGCGGCGGGCCGGGCGCCGTCAGCCGCAGGCCGGCCGCCTCCGGCAGTTCGGCCGGCGCGGCGGTGAAGAGCGGCGCAGCCGCGTGGATGAGCGTGCAGTGACGCGCCAAGTCGGCGCGCTTCCTTGGCCCGACGGTCGGCGGCAGCTCAGCGAGGATGTCTTCGAGCCGGGCCGAGCGGATGAGTCCGACGGTTTCCTCGAGTACCGCGAGGTCCGCCGGGTCGATCACGGGCCGGTCGGTGGTTCGGTGCGTCAAGCTGCTCCCTCGTCCCGGTCGCTGTGCCGGCCGCCGTGCGGGTGCCGCCGACGCCTGCCTCTGCCGGCCACGGCGAAGCTAGCACCGCGGCTCCCCGCCGTGTGGTGCGGGCGACGAAATCCGGGCAGCCGGAGCACCCTTCCGCCCGGGCCCGGGCCCGGGCACGTGTCGGCACCGGTGACGGCGAACGTCACGGCGCCCGCACCGTCCGTGGAACCGGCCCCGCCGCCGCCCCGAAGTCCGTCGCTCAGCGGTGCAAGTCCCACAACGGCGACTCCGAGGCCACCACCGGTAGTGCCGAGTGCACAGCGCCGCGCCAACCGGGGTGCACCGTGCCCTACCCAAGGGTCATCCGGATCGCGACAGTGGAGCACCACGATCGACCGACAAGGACAATGAGATGCCGGAGTTGTCGACCGCACAGCGACGAGCGCGCGGAGCTGCCGTCCTGGGTGCAGGCGTCGTCGCCACGGTCATGATCCGACTCAGCGCCCGGAGGCGCGGCGAGTCGCATGGCCGTCACACAAGATCCAGAACCGCGAACGAGAACGTACGGGTCGCACGCGTCGCCGCGACCACGGCTGCGCCGAGCGTGGAGCAGCCGAAGAGTCGGTGGGTGGTCTTCCTGGGCTACGGACTCCTGGCAGTCGCGACCCAGGCGCTCTTCGTGAACTACGCACCCGTGACGCAGGACGCCGCGCGGCACTTCGGCGTTTCCGTCGGCGAGATCGGCTGGCTCTCCCAGGTCTTCCCGCTGATCTACGTCCTGCTGGCCGTCCCCGCCGGCATCGCGCTCGACCGGTTTCTGCGTCCAGCCCTCGTGATCGGCGCGGTGCTCACCGCGTCAGGGGCGTTTCTGAGACTGGTTGCGGACGATTTCACCTGGGCGTTCGTCGGCCAGGTCGTCGCCGCGGTGGGACAGCCCTTCATCCTGAACGCCGTACCGGGTCTTGCCGCGGGCTACCTGGCGGAACGGCACCGTGCCACCGGGATCGCCGCCGCGTCCTCCGCCACGTTCGCCGGCATGGTCCTGAGCTACCTGCTCGGCGCGTTCCTGCCTGGTGAGAGCCAGATCCGCACCCTGACCCTCATCACAGCCCTGATCGCCATGGACGCGGGGCTGTGTCTCATCGCGGCACTTCGCTTCCCGCCGCATGCGAACCGCGAGTCCGCGGCCGCGACCGGCGGCCTCCGTGCCTTTCGCGCGGCGTTCGGCAATCGATACGTACGACGTCTGTGTGCGGTCGTCGCCATCCCCATGGGCACGTTCATCGCACTCGCGACGTTCGTGCAACCGCTGTTGGCGCCGGCAGGCGTCCCTGAGTCCACCGCCGGCCTCATCCTCGCGCTGACCATGATCGCCGGGGTGATCGGCTGTGCTGTCGTGCCGGTCTGGGCAGATCGGCGCGGCCGCGAGATCGATGTCATGGGTGTCGCGATCGCTTTCACCGCTGTGGCCTGCCTGCATCTCGCCCTGATCCCCAGCACACTCACGGCCTTTCTCACCCTCACCGGGACGGGCTTCGTGCTGCTCCCCGCTCTTCCCATCGTGCTGTCCCTGAGCGAGCGACACGCGCCCGAAGCCGAGAGCACGGCGGCTGGACTCATCTGGATGGCGGGCAATCTCGGAGGGGTACTGCTGGCGACGGCAGTCGGACTGTTCGTCACCCGCCCCGCGATGGCCTTCACGGCCCTGCTGACCGCCACCCTGCTCGCTCTCCCGGCCCTGCACTGGTTCAGGAAGCTGGAGCACCAAGTCGGCCCCGGTGCCGTGAGTTCAGCTTGAACCGGTCGCGATGTCGGGCGCGATGTCCAGCACGAGGAGCGCGGCCGCCACGTGGGTCGGGTTGTCCTCCACCTTGACCGCCGAGAGCTCGTTCGCGCGCGAGACCCTCCGCTCGACGGTGTTCCGGTGCGCGTAGAGGTTGGCGGCCGCCCGGGTGGTGTTGAAGCCGCACTGCACGTAGGTGAGGAGTGCCTGCCGTAGTGCCGGGTCGGCTTCGACCAGCGGACCGAGGGTGTTGAGGACGAACCGGCGGGCGCCGGCCCGATCCTTGGTGAGCGCGTCGATCAGCTCGACGTCGGCGTAGGCGAGGAACTGCCGATCGGACCCAAGCCGGATGACCAGTGCCTGCGCCGCGAGAGCGTCCTGGTGACTGGACCGGAACCCTTCGAGACCATGCCCAGGCCTTCCCACCGCCCCGCGAACCTCGTCAGCCGTCGCCATGACCTTCTCCACTGGGTGAAGGTCCGGGATGCCTGCTCCCGAGAGCCAGATCCAACGCGACGTGGCGCTGGCACGCGCCACCAGGGCGCTTCGACCCGAAGCGACGGAACGCACGGCCGAGACCGCCTCGTCCAGAGCGTCGACCTGCCGGGGGTCGTCGATCCACAGCACGAGACCGATGTGCCAGCGCGCCATCCGGTAGTGCAGGCGTCCTTCGGCGAGATCCTCCGCCATCGGCGCCCCGCCGGCGATCAGCTGGATCAGGGCGATCGCGTCGGCGTCCGCATTGCCCATCGCCGCGGCGAGGCCGGCTTCGCGCAGGGCCAGGACCGAGTCGAGGGCGTACTGCACCAGCGACTTCGCCGACACGTCCAGGACGCCGACCAGGAGGTCACGGTCGGCGCAGTGCGCCGCGCACTCCTCCAGCCACCGCCGCCATCCGATCCCCAGGGCCACGCGCCAGGCACCGGCGAAGTCGGGCGCGATGCCACGGGAGACGAGGTCATTGATGTACGCCGTGGTCCTCGGGCCCACGTAGGGCTCCACCCGCCGTCCCGGCTGCTGGATGTTCGCCGTCAGCCATTGGAGGAGATCGGAGCGGTTGAGCTCGCGATCCTCCTCGACCAGGGAGGCGTCCGCGAGGAGGGCGGGATCGTTCTGGGCCACGAGAGAAGGCCTTGCGACGGCGTCGAGCAAGGTGTCCGTTTCCGTCAACAGGCGCTGGCACAACGATCTGATCGCGTCGGCGACGTCAAGGGAGGGCGGGGGCCACAGCTCGTCCATATCCGAAGTCTGCTCCTGGCCTTGAAGAGCCGGTGCTCCCGACATGCGCGGCGTCACCGGCAGGGGAGGCGCGAGCCGGCGGCACTGCCCGCAGCGAAGGCGCCCGTCGTCAACCCGCCGACGGCAGCGAGAGGGGCCATCCCGAACGGCGCCACCGCGGCGACGACCGTGCGGACGGTCTGCGGCCCACCGAGCCCGCGGTGCGGCAGGTCGGCCGCGCCTGCCGCACGCGCCGGGGCTTCGCAGCGCCCTGTCGTGGAGAGACCGGCCACGTGACCACCTTTCAGCCGGCCGGCCGGGCGGTGCCGGCTCGCCGGGGTCGGACGACGAGTAACTGGGTCGGTGCGGCCACCTGAGCCGGACCGGCGCGTCCTCCGCCGCCGTGGGGCGGCGAGATCCGCGTTCTGCCCCTCCGACGCCACAGGCACTCCTCCGGGCTCCGGACCCGTGGTGACCGCGGTGGGTGATGAGTACCGGTAATCGCCGCAAAGCTCTATCACGCCCGTGATGTCACGACAAGGGCCTGCGACAAGGCCTGCGACAAGGCCTGCGACAAGGCCTGCGGCGAGGCGGGCCGCTTCGGAGACGTCCCCGGGCGCCCGGCTTCTCGAAGCGCCGGGGGCACGTCGGCCGGCGGGGTGTTCGGCTGTCGACGGCGGCTCGGGGCGGCGCCGCCGGGCCGGCTGGTGCATCGTGCACCGGGCCCGGTGCGAAGCAGGTGCGCGCTGTCGTTCTCACCGGTGGCCGTGGCTGGCGACAGTGAGGTCACCACCCCGGGAACAGCGAGGAAACGCCATGACAACTGAGGTGCGTGACGCCGTCGAGGAGTTCGACGTGGTCATCATCGGAGCGGGCATCTCCGGTATCGGTGCGGCCAGCTATTTCAGCCGGGAACTGCCCGGCAAGTCCCTGCTCGTGCTCGAGGGCCGCGACACCATCGGCGGCACCTGGGACCTCTTCCGCTATCCGGGCATCCGCTCGGACTCGGACCTCCACACCTTCGGCTACGCGTTCAAGCCGTGGCGCCACGAAGCCGCGATCGCCGACGCACCGCTGATCCGGGACTACCTCCGGGAGACGGTCGAGGAGAACCACCTGGAGCAGCTCATCAGGCTGCGCCACCGGGTCGTCCGGGCCGAGTGGTCCTCGGACGACCGCCGGTGGACCCTCACGGTCGAGGTGGCCGACCCCGCCGGCGGCGTGAGCGGAACCAGGACCGTCCGGGCCGGGTGGGTGTTCGCCGCCACCGGCTACTACCGGTACGACGAGGGATTCTCCCCCCTGTTCCCGGGACGCGACGACTTCGAGGGCACGATCGTCCATCCGCAGCACTGGCCCGAGGGCCTGGACTACAGCGGCAAGAAGGTCGTGGTCATCGGCAGCGGCGCGACCGCGATCACGCTGGTGCCGGCGATGGCCACCGGGCCGGGTGCCGCCCGGCACGTGACGATGCTCCAGCGCACCCCGACGTACGTCCTGGCACTGCCCCGCGTCGACAAGCTCGCCCTGGCGCTCACGAAGGTGCTGGGGGAGGAGCGCGGGTACGCCGTGACGCGGTTCAAGAACATCTGGATCGACCGCGCCGTCGTCAAGGGACTGCGGACGTTCCCGAAGGCCGGGCGCCGGTTGATCCGGCGCGAGAACATCAAGCGGCTGCCCAAGGGGTTCGACGTCGACAAGCACTTCAACCCGCCGTACGACCCGTGGGACCAGCGGCTGTGTCTGGCACCGGACGGCGACTTCTTCGACGCGATCAAGAAGGGTTGCGCGAGCGTCGTCACCGACACGATCACGCGGTTCACCAGCCGCGGCGTCGTGCTGAGCTCGGGGGAGGAGCTGGAGGCGGACGTCATCGTCACCGCGACGGGGCTGAACCTGCAGCTCTTCGACGGCATGCCGATCGTGGTCGACGGCAGCGAGATCGACCTCGCGGACTCGGTCAGCTATCGCGGCATGCTGCTGAGCGGGATCCCCAACTGGGCGATGGCGATCGGCTACACGACCTCGTCGTGGACGCTCAAGGTGAGTCTGATGTGCCGGTACTTCATCGACCTCGTGCGGCACATGGACGCGCACGGGTACGACCGGGTGGTCCCGGTCGCGCAGCCCGGGATGGAGTACAGGCCCGTCATGGACCTCCAGGCCGGCTACGCCAGGCGCGGCGAGAAGCTCCTGCCCAAGCAGGGGCTCGAGAAGCCCTGGCGGATGGCGATGTCCTACCCCGAGGACGCCAAGGCCCTGCGCGGACCGGTGGCCGACGACAACCTCCAGTTCGGCGCCGGCCGGCCGGCCGCGCACCTGCCCGGCGGGAGGCGAGCGGCCCGTGTCTGAGGCGAGCGGCGCGGGGAGCGCCGACCAGTACGCGGCCCTGCCGTCCGGGATGACGATCTGCTTCCGCGACGTCGGCGACAAGGCCGACCCGGCCATCCTGCTCGTCGCCGGGTTGGGCGAGGACCTCACCTTCTGGACCGACTCGTTCGTCGGTTCGCTCGTCGCCCGCGGCTTCCGGGTGATCGCGATCGACAACCGCGATGTCGGCCAGTCGACGTTCGTCGCCGCACCCCCTCCCGCGCTCTGGCGGCAGATCGCCGCCCGCCCGCGCGGCGATGCCTATGCGCTGGCCGACATGGCCCAGGACGCAGTGGGCGTCCTCGACCATCTCGGGATCTCGCGGCCGCACCTCGTCGGGCGGTCGATGGGCGGGATGATCGCGCAGACGATCGCGGCCACGGCGCCCGAGCGCGTTCTGTCGCTCACGTCCGTCTACTCGACGACCGGGGCGAAGAAGGTGGGCCGGCCGGCGCTGTCGACGATCCGGCTCCTCGCCGCCCCACCGGCGAGGACCAGGACCGAGGCCGTCCGGGCCCATCTGCGGATCACCAGGCACATCGCGGGAACGGGATATCCCATCGACGACGCGGCCGAGGCGGCCCTCGCGGCGCGCGGCTGGGACCGCGCCGCCGGTGACCCGGCGGCCGGCGTGGCGCGCCAGATCCAGGCGATCCAGCGCTCCGGGGACCGGACGGCCCAGTTGAGCGGGATCACGGCCCCGACGTTGGTCATCAACGGCGACCGGGACCTCCTGGTCAACCCGAGCGGCGGCGCCGCGACCGTGCGGGCGATCCGCTCGGCCCAGCACGTGGTCGTTCCCGGCATGGGTCACCACATCCCCGAGGGCCTCGTCGGCCCCGTCACCCAGTACATCTCGCAGCACGCGGCCCGCGTGGGCGAAGGAGGAAACCATGTCCGCATCTCCTGAGCGCGTCTCCAGGGCCACCACGGTCGACGTCGTGGTCGTCGGCGCCGGCTTCGCCGGCCTGAGCGCCGCCGAACGACTGACGAGCGAGGGCCGCTCCGTCCTGGTCGTGGAGGGTCGCGACCGGGTCGGAGGGCGATCGCTCTCCGGCGAGGTGGCAGGAGTGAAGGTCGACCTCGGCGCGACGTGGGTGGCACGGCGCCACACTGCGATCCGGGACCTCGCGAGCCGGGTCGGCTGTACCACGACCGCCCAGTTCAACCAGGGACGCAACGTGCTGTGGATGGCGGGCCGGCGCCGCACCTACAGCGGCACCATTCCCAAGGTCTCCCCCGCGGCCCTGGTGGACATGGCCCGCATCCAGACGGCGGTGAACAAGCTGGTCGCGAGCGTCTACGTGAACGCGGCGTGGGAGTCGCCGGAGGCCGGCCGGCTCGACGCCGTCTCGTTCGGCGAGTGGCTCGACCGGAAGAACGCGCTGCCCAGCACCCGTGCGCTGATGACCGTCGTCAGCAAGGTGCAGTGGGGCTGCGCACCGGGAGACGTCTCCCTGCTGCACGCCCTGCGCTACATCCGTGCGGCGGGCGGCATCGATCACATGCTGGACGTCGAGGGCGGGCAGCAGCAGGACCGGTTCGTCGAGACCACCCAGGAGATCGCCAAGCGGGTGGCGGACCGGCTCGGCGACAGCGTCCGCCTGGCGACACCGGTGCGCCGCATCGCACAGGACGACCACGGCGTCACCGTCCGTACCGACGTCGGCGAGGTCCACGCGAGGTACGCGATCGTCACGGCCCCGCCCGCGCACCGCGTCGACATCGAGTTCGACCCCGCTCTGCCCGAGCAGGCCGAAGGGCTCACGAGGACCTGGCGCATGGGCGTGCTGAGCAAGGCCTTCGTGGCCTACGAGAAGCCGTTCTGGCGGGCCGGCGGACTCTCCGGCGAGGCGCTGACCGACACCGGCACGGTGTTCATCACCTTCGACGTGTCACCGGCCCCCGGCGGGCCGGGCGTCCTGATGGCCTTCTGCGACCCGCGGGTCTTCGACGGCTTCGGCCCGGAGGCCCGACGCAGCCGGGTCGTCCAGCAGCTCGTCGGCCTCTACGGTCCCCAGGCCAGCACCCCGATCGACTACACGGACCACTGCTGGGGATCGGAGCCGTTCGCCCCGGGTGGCCCCAACCCCGCCGTCGCCCCCTACGCGACCGTGAGTTACGGCAAGGCGCTGACCGAGCCCCACGGGCGCATCCACTGGGCCGGCACCGAAACCGCCGGGGAATGGGCCGGCAGCATGAACGGCGCGGTCCTGACGGGCCAGCGCGCCGCCGAGCGCATCACCGCCCTCCTGTCCCGCGACGTCCGAGAAGGGGCGCTGAGATGAGGGAAGCGCTGTTCCTGCTGGCAGACCTGTGGATGATCTTCGCCGGCTACTTCTACGGATGGACGTTCATCCGCCGCTACGGCAACTACCTCCTCGGCCTCGAGTGCATGGTCGTCGCCACCTCGGGCAGCAACTTCCTGCTCTGGTCGCTGCTCGGGGCCAACCGCGGCAGCGTCCTGTACGACGTGGCGTACTTCTTCGACGCGTTCTCCAGGTCGGTCGGCATCACGGTCATCCTGATCATGGGTCTGATGATGGTCACCCACCGCTACAGACCGAGCCGAGGCGTCGACATCGCCGTGTTCGGAGCCGCGGTCGTGGCCGGCCTGTTCCTCCGGCCGTTCCACGGCGCGGACCTCCACACCGACCGCGCCGCGTTCTCGGTCGCCGTGTTCTACGTCGTCGTCAATCTCCTCACGGCGGTCTTCCTCGGGTACTTCGTCAAGCGGCTCTGGCAGGCAGGCGCGAGGTGGCCGGCGATCTGGACGGCACTGGTCACGGCCGCCGGGACCGCCATCGCGTTGACCTACGACTTCTTCCCCCTGCCGTTCGACGACGCGAACCGCGCGATCTTCTACACCGCCGCGCTGGCCACGTGGGGCACCCAGATATTCGTCTGCTTCCGCGCCTACCGCGTGCTGCACGACCGCAACGCCGCCCTGGACGCGAACCCGGTCCGCGCAGTCGGAGCCCCCGCATGAACCCCGGACACGAAGAAGGGGCCCGGTCCGAGGACGAGGCGGTCGAGCTGGCGAACGCCACACCCTACGGACTGGGCTCCTACCTGTTCACGACCGACGCCGACCAGGCCGCGCGCGTCGCCGACCGGATCGACGCGGGCATGGTCTTCGTCAACGGCGTCGGCCTCGAAGGCGCCGAACTGCCCTTCGGCGGGGTCAAGCGGTCCGGCTTCGGCCGGGAACTGGGCCGGGCCGGAATCGACGAGTTCGCCAACCGCAAGCTCATCCGCACCGCTGCGACCCGTCCGGCGCAGCCCACGGGAGGAAGCCCGTCATGACCATCGAGTTCGACGCCGCCGTCCTCCGGGCCCCGGGCGCGCCGCTGGCCATCGAGCGGGTCTCCCTCCCCTCGACACCCCCGCCCGGCGAGGTGCTCGTGCGGCTCGGAGCGAGCGGGCTGTGCCACAGCGACCTCCACGCGCTGGTCGGCGAGTGGGAGGTGCCGTCGCCGATGATCCTCGGCCACGAAGGGGCCGGGACGGTCGAGCGCGTCGGCGAAGGCGTCACGACCCTCAAGCAGGGCGACCACGTGGTGCTGTCGTGGACGCCGTCGTGTCGCCGCTGCCGCCACTGCGTCGGCGGCAGGCCGGTCCTGTGCGACATGGTCAGCCGGCACTCGGCGAACCACCTGTCGTTCGACGGCCGATCCCGCGTCACGTCCGCGGACGGGGACGGGGGCGACGTCTACAGTTTCGCCGGCCTGGGAACGTTCGGGCAGTACACCCTGGTGCCCGAGCCGGCGGCGATCGCCGTCCGCCAGGACGCCCCGTTCCCCCAGGCCGCCCTGGTCGGATGCGCCGTCACCACCGGCGTCGGCGCGGCCGTCAACACCGCCAAGGTGCGTCCGAGCGACACCGTGCTGGTCCTCGGCTGCGGCGGCGTCGGCCTCAACGCGATCCAGGGCGCCCGACTCGTCGGCGCCCGGAGGATCATCGCCGCCGACGTCTCCGACGACAAGCTCGAGCAGGCCCGCCGCTTCGGCGCCACCCACGTGATCAACAACCGCAGCGAGGACCTCGCCGAGCGGATCTCCCAGCTCACCGACGGACGCGGCGTGGAGGTGGCCATCGAGGCCATCGGGCTGCCGCGCACCATCGAGGCCGCCTACGCGGTCCTCGCCCGAGGCGGCACGGCGGTGGTCGCCGGGCAGGTGGCGGACGGCGTGCGGATCTCCATCGACCCGTTCGTCATGTCCGACCAGGAGCTCTCCCTCATCGGGTCGAACTACGGCTCCAGCACGCCGGATTCGGACTTCCCCCTGCTGATCGACCACTACCTGGACGGCCGGATCGACCTCGACTCCCTCGTGACGCGCGTGATCGACCTGAAGGACATCAACGAAGGCTTCGACCACCTGAAGCGCGGCATCGGCATCCGCTCGGTGATCACGTACTGAAAGGCAGGGGCAACCGCATGGCCCTGGAATCATCCCGCCTGGCCTTCGAGCGAGCCCGCCGCAGCATCGGCGGGGGAGTGGGGTCGGGCCTGCGCGCCGCGATGCCGCCCCATCCGCTCTTCGTGCGACAGGCCCGAGGCGCGCACGTCTGGGACCTGGACGGCGACCGGTACATCGACTACGTGATGGCCTGGGGGCCGCTCGTCCTCGGGCACGGTGACCCGCGCGTGGTGTCCGCGGTGTCCGACGTCGTGACCAGGATGCAGGTCGTCGGCACCGGCCACCCCTTGGAATACCTCGCGGCGGAGGCGGTCCTGGAGGCCGTCCCGCACGGCGAGCGACTGCTGTGGAGCAACACGGGCACCGAGGCGGTGCAGGTCGCGCTGCGCCTCGCGCGAGCCGCCACCGGGCGCCGCCGCGTCCTCAAGTTCGCCAAGAGCTACCACGGTTGGCACGACACCGTGTACGCCGGGATGTCCGAGGAGGACTGCGATCGCCCCGCGGCCCCCGGCGGGCCGGGACAGTCGACCAGCGTGCTGGACGACCTGGTCGTGGCGCGCTTCAACGACGTGCAGCTGGCCGAGCGCCTGCTGAGCGAGGCCGTCGAGCGCGACATCGCGGCCGTGCTCGTCGACCCGGTGATGAGCAACGCCGGCGTCGAAGCGCCCGCACCGCAGTTCCTGTCGACGCTGCGAGCCCTCTGCGACCGGCACGGCGTCATCCTGATCTTCGACGAGGTGATCGCCGGGTTCCGGATCGCCCGGGGCGGAGCGGCCGAGAAGTACGGCGTGCTGCCCGACCTGTCCGTGTTCGGGAAGGCGATGGCCGGTGGCTTCACCCAGAGCGCCGTCGTCGGCCGGGCGGAGCTGGTCGATCAGGTCACGGCCGGCGTGGTTCATGCCGGAACCTTCAACGCCAACCCGGTCGCCCTGGCAGCCGTCGAAGCGACGATGCGCGTCCTGGCCGATCCCGCGGTCTACGAGCAGCTGGAGAAGACCTCGTCCGAGTTCGAAGCCCTCGTCGGCGGCGCCCTCGGCCCGTCGTCCGACTTCGGCCGCTTCAACCGGGTCGGCTCGCTCCTCCAGTACGTCCCGGCCGGCGGGGCCACCGGACTCCACGGAACCGGCGGGCTCTGGACCGTGATCCTCGAAGGGATGCTGCGTCAAGGCGTCCTGTTCATGCCGTCCGGCAAGGTCTTCCTCAGCACGGCGCACACCACCGCCGACGTCGAGGCGACCGCCGAGGCCCTCGACCGGGTCCTGAGGAAGCGGTGACGTCCGGCTCAAGCCGCCTCGCCTGCCTCGTCCACTTCTCCGCCCACCGCGCCCTGCACGACGTCATGGCGGCACCGGGCCCGCGGCCGACTCAGAAAGCGATCGCACCGTCATGAACATCGACACCATCGAGTACAGCACCTTCACCGGCTGGATCGACCCGCCCACGGACGTCCTCCCGGGCCTCGACGGCGACCTCACGTGCGACGTCGCCGTCATCGGCGGCGGCATGGGCGGCATGGCGACGGCCCTGCGGCTCGCCGAGCGCGGTCGGGAGGTGGTGCTGCTGGAAGCCGAGTTCTGCGGCTACGGCGCCAGCTCCCGCAACGGGGGCCAGATCGCCTCCGTCCCGGGCGGCGACCTGCGACTGCTGAGCCTCTTCTACCCCAGGAAGGTGCCCGGCCTGGTGCAGCTGGCCGAGAACTCGGCGCGCTTCACGGAGGACCTCATCAGGACCCACCACATCGACTGCGACTACGAGCCCAACGGCCTCGCCTTCGCCGCGGTGGGACGAGGACAGATGCTGCGGACGCGGACCATCGCCGCGATCCTCCGGCGCGCCGGAGGGCGGGGAACGGTCGGTACCAGCGAGGAACTCGGCATCCCTCGCACCTTCGTGGGCGGTATGCGGGAAGCCGTGGGCGGAGCACTGAATCCCGGCAAGCTGAGCCGCGGGGTGCGTGGCGCCGTGCTCGCGTCATCGGCGCAGGTGTTCGAACGGACCAGGGTCACCGACGTCAGGCGGGACCGCGGCAAGGTGGTGATCTCGACGCCTCGCGGCAGCGTGCGAGCGAACACGGTCGTGCTCGCGACGAACGCGTACTCGGGCGAGTGGGCCATCACCCCCGAGCGCCTCTCGGTGCCGATGTGGCTCATCGAGATGGAGACGGAGCCGATCGCCCCGGAACGCATCGCCGCGCTGGGCTGGAGCAGTCGATCAGGGGTGATCACCCAGCACCAGATCATGGAGCACTACCGCCTCACCCCGCGCAACACCATCGTGTTCGGCGTCCGCCGCGTCGAACGGGGTGAGCGGTACCCGCTCCCGGCAAAGGCCCCGGACCGGGCCATGGTCGAAGAGCTCGCCGGCGCGTTCGCCAGTCGCTTCCCCGGCCTCGCGGACGTCGCCGTGGCACGCGCGTGGGGAGGCTGGATCGCGATGACCTCGTCCTTCCTGTCGATCGCAGGCCGGATCGAGGACGACGTCTACTACTCGATCGCGTGCAACGGACACGGACTGGCCCAGGCGCCGTACGTCGGGTCACTCATCGCCGACCTGATCGTGGACGGATCGCGACACGAGGACCTGGACGGCATCTGGGCGAAGGAACCGAAATTCCCACCCTTCGTGATGCTGGGTCCGTTCGGCCTGCGCACGGCGTGGGCTGTCGACCGCTTCACCGACATGGTCAACGGCAGCCGGCGCCGCGCCCGGCGCGCCGCCGCCCGTGCGCACTGATCAGCCGTCGCGAGCCGGTCGAGCCGCGTGAACCGCTCCCTCTCCCGCGGCGCGGAACCCTCCGGGACCACCTCCGTCCCCGTGTGATCCCCACCTGCCCCGGGCCAGGCCGTGTGTCCCGTTCCCCGCGGCCTGGCCCGGCCCACCGTCCCGGAAGACACCATGCCGAACCTCTCGGTCCTGCGCGAGGACTCCGCCCGCACGGACCCGAACCGGTACGCCGTGGTTCCCGGGCCCGACACGGCGGACGCACCGGCCGGCCGTCGGACCGGTACGCGATCCGGTGCCGGTCCGTCCTGAGCGGGTGGTGGGTGCCGCCGGCTGTCCCGCCGTGCTTTGAAGGTTGTTGATCACGTCGACGGGTGACGGGCCGCTCGGCGGGGCGCCGGTGATGCCGCGCGGCTGCGGCCGGGTTCCTGGGCTGCCCCGCCGTGAGGCCGGCCGGGGTGGGCCAGTTGGTGGCGCAGGGCATCGAGTCGGGCCAGGTGCGTGTCCAGGGCGGCGGTGGTCTCGCTGCCCAGGGTGCGGACCCGGGTTTCGAGGTCTGCCAGTTTCCGGAGGATGGGCTGCCACCGGTCCGGGCCGGTGGTGTGGGGGTCAGGCGCGTCGTTGGTCGCTGTCATCGCGGAGTCGGTCGGTCTGGCGGGTGAGGTCGTCGAGTCGGTCGGCGAGATCGGGGTGGGCGGTGGCGAGGTGGGGCCGGATCTCGGCCAGGGGGGCTATCAGGTCGGCGGGGTCGGCGGCGCCGAGGGCGGTGGTGAGTGCGGTCAGCGCGGGCCCGGCGGCCGGGACGTGGCCGGAGGCGGCGGTGATCTGGGCGGCCAGGACACGCAGGGCGGCGCCGTGGTCGCGGGCCCAGGCGCTGACGGCGCGGTCGGCGGCCCGGCGGTCGCGTACGGCCTTGACGCGCTCGGCTCCGGTCTCCCCGGGTGCGGTGGTGCCGGCGGGGCGCAGGCGCAGGTAGCGGTTCTCGGCGGCCTGGCGGCTGGCGACGCCCATGGGGCGGGCGAGATCGGTCCAGGTGGCGCCGCCGGCGCGGGCGGCCTCGACCAGCGGGGCCTCCCAGCCTGCGAGCTGGGTGCGCAGCTCGCGCAGCAGGACCAGGGCGGCCAGTGCCTGTTCGGCACCGTCCTCCACGGTGTCCTGGGTGGCGGCGTGGGGTGCGCGGGCGGTGCGGACGACGTCGTCGATGGAGGCGAGTGCCGCGGCGGCGGCAAGGAAGGAGACCGGCCCGGGGCCGGGTTCGGGCTTCGGGGGCTTCGTAGTCATGACGTCATTCTACCGATGACACACTCCGCTTGTCGTTGAATGGACGACGTGCTACAACGGTGTCAGGTGAAGCGCACTGGCACCCATCGATCAGTGGAGGTGTTTCGCAATGCTGATGCGCACTGACCCGTTCCGCGAGCTGGACCGGCTGACCCAGCAGTTCCTGAACACGACCGGCACCTGGTCGCGTCCGACCCCGATGCCGCTGGACGCCTACCGCGCCGGTGACGAGTACGTGATCTGCTTCGACCTGCCCGGGGTGGACCCGCAGGCGATCGACATCGACGTCGAACGGAACATGCTGACCGTCAAGGCCGAGCGCCGCCCCCGCCGCGAGGGCGAGGGCGAGGGCGTGAAGTGGGAGCTCTCCGAGCGCCCGCTCGGCGTGTTCTCCCGGCAGGTCATGCTCTCCGACACCCTCGACCCGGAAGGGATCACCGCCGACTACGACGCCGGCGTGCTGACCTTGAAGATCCCGGTCGCGGAGAAGGCCAAGCCCCGCAAGATCGCGATCAGCCACAGCGGCGACCGCAAGCAGATCCGGGCCTGACCGGCCACGCCCAGACCGTCCCGTGCCGCCCCTGATCCCCCCCGAGGGGCGGCGCGGGACACTCCCGCCCCTTCCGCTCTCCCGCCCGCCGCGGCGGGCGGGAGGGACTGCGAGCCCTGCGATGACCACCCTGCTGAGCCCGTTCACGGTCCGAGCGCGCGGTGAGATCGACCTCGACACCGCCCCGCGCCTCCGCCGCGAACTGGAACGCGCGCTCGACGAACACCCCGTGGTGGCGCTCGACCTGTCGCAGGTCACCTTCATGGACTGCGTGGGCCTCGGCGCCCTCATCCAGGCTCGCGACCAGGCCGACCACAGCGGACGCCGTCTCATCCTGTACGGCATCAGCCGCCCCGTGGCCCGCCTCCTCAAGCTCACCGGCCTCACCCGTCGCCTGACCCCCGTCCCCGGTCCGGCCGCCGGGAGGGCCCCGTCCACCCCTCACCCGGGAGGAAGGTGAACAACGGTGACGATCCGCTGGGAAGCATTCCTTGACACCGTCCGCGAACGCGGCGAGTACAGCACGCCCGAGGAAGCGGAGGGTGCGGCCCGCGTCGTGCTCGCCCTGCTCGGCGCCCACCTCATCGGGCAGGTCCGCGTCGACCTCGCCGCCCACCTGCCCGAACACCTCGCCCTGATCCTGCTCAGCCCGCTCCAGGCCGCCGCACCGCTCAGCCCCGAACGGTTCGTGCGCGCCACCGCCGCCTGGATCGAGGGCGCCACCGAGGCCACCGCCCTGTGGGACATCGGTGCCGTCCTGTCCACCGTCGCCGACGCCGCCGGCGACGACCTCATGGAGCAGATCCTGCTCCAGCTCCCGCCCGGCTACGACACCCTCTTCGGCCGCCCCGCTGCCTCCGGCCGACACCCCTGACCGCCGCACCTGCGCGGCAGCCCACCAGGAAGGCCACCCGCCATGACCCGCCACCGCCGCCTGATCCAGCGACTGCGCACCCTCGGCCGCTACCCCAGCGACGAGCAGGCCGAACACGTCCTCGACACCGTCCTGGGCATACTCGGCTCCCAGCTGGCCGGCGACGAACGCTGCGCCCTCGCCGCCGCACTGCCCGAACACGCTCGCGCCACCCTCGTCACCCCCATCCCCCTCGGGCGCCCCGCCACGGCCCCCGCCTTCGTCGAAGCCGTCGCGCGCAACCTCAACACCACCCTCGCCACCGCCCGCTGGGACGCCTCCTGCGTCCTCACCGCCCTCGCCGACCTCGTCGGCGACGACCTCACCGCCCGACTCCTCGACTACCTGCCGCGCGGCTATGCCCTCCTGTTCGGCCGCGCCGACCTCGCCCCCGCCGCCGCCTGACCCCGCACCGGGTGGGCGGTCGCCCGCACCGAGGGAGGAATGAAAGCCCCCATACCGGGCAAAGAGCGACGAACGAGCGGTGCCACCGCACCGCCGACGGACCACTGGAGGAACCGATGGGTGACCTGTCGAACAAGGCGCAGGAACTGACCGGCAAGGCGAAGGAGAAGACCGGCGACCTGACCGGAGACCAGGAACTCAAGGGCGAGGGCCAGGCCGACCAGGCGGAGTCCAAGGTCAGGCAGGCCGCCGACGACGTCAAGGACGCCGTGCACGGCGCCGCCGACCGGGTGAAGGGCGCCCTCAAGCGCAACGACTGACGTTCGCGCCGAAGGAGGACAACGGCATGGCACTGTTCCTGTTCATCCTGCTGATCGCGGTGGTGTTCGGCTTCGTCGGCGCCCTGGTGAAGGGCCTGCTGTGGCTGCTCGTCATCGGCGCCGTGCTGTTCATCGCCGCCCTGGTGTTCGGCGGTGTGCGCCTGAGCCGCGGGAGAGGCGCGCGCAGGTAGGAGCGGCGCAGCGCCGCCGGCCCCGATCCGGTGGGGCGGGACAACCTCCCCGGCTTCCCGCCCCACCGGCGTCCTCGGACGGCCGGCCACCCCGTCACGGGACCGGTACGGGGAAAGAGGGGTCAGCGGTTGCGTGACCGACAGCACCCGGACGCCCCGGACCCGGCTGCTCCTGCCGCGGCGCATCGGGCGGCTCCGGTCCGAGGCCCACTGGCGGCCCCGCTGGCACCACCTCATCCGGCGCAACCTCGCAGGAGCATGCCAGCGGGCCGCGCAACGCTGGGACCTGGAGGTTCCCGGCCCGGCCGAGGCCGGCCGGCTCCGGCCGACGGCAGCACAGCGGGGACGCGGCCCTCGTTCCGGAAGGCGGAAGGCGGCGGGTAATGTGACCGCGGTCGGCCGCGTCGGGTCTTCCCCGCGCGAGGAGAAGCGGGATGTCCCGCTCGGTTGGAGAACTGCGATGTCACGTCGTTTCGACTGCTCGGTGGCGGCCGAGCGTGCCATGGGCCTGGGCGAGGCCGTCTCGGCGGTACGCCGGGGCGAGATCGTGGTGCTGCCCACCGACACCGTCTACGGCCTCGGTGCCGATGCCTTCGGCCCCGAGGCCGTCGCGCGGTTGCTCGATGCCAAGGGGCGGGGCCGGAACATGCCCTCGCCGGTGCTGGTCGGCTCGCCGGACGATCTGGACGCCCTGGTCGACGACCTGCCGCAGCGGGCGCGGGACCTCATGCAGGCGTTCTGGCCGGGCGGACTCACGCTGGTCGCCCGCCACAAGCCCTCGCTCCGGTGGGACCTGGGGGAGACGCACGGCACCGTGGCGGTCCGGATGCCGGCGCACCCGGTCGCCCTCGATCTGCTCATGGCCACCGGGCCGCTGGCCGTCTCCAGCGCCAACCTGACCGGCAAGCCGTCGCCGCAGGACTGCGACGCCGCCCAGGGCATGCTCGGCGAGGCGGTGGCCGTCTACCTCGACGCGGGCCCGACCCCGGCGGCCGTGCCGTCCTCGATCGTGGACATCACCGGCACGGCCCCCGTCCTCCTGCGCGCGGGCGCGATCAGCGCCGAACGGCTGCGTGAGGTCGTCCCGGACCTGGCGGAACGCTGAGCAACCCGGTCACGCCGCCGCGCCGGCGGGCAGCCCGCGGCCGCGGGCGCTGACCAGACGGGCGCTGACCAGACGGGCGGTGCCGTCGGCGAGCCGGTAGGACGGGCCGACGACGGCGACCCGGGCCGTCGGCAGCGCCAACGGGCAGGTGCGCCGTCCCAGCACCGGGGCACTCTCTCCCTGGGGCCCGGCCGACGGGGCGGTTTCTGGACCGGGACGGCGCGGCCCGCCGGGTTCAGCCGGCGGTGGCCCAGTGAGCGGCTCGTGCGTGCAGGGGTGAGACGACGGCGGCGTAGCAGTTTCCGGGCAGGTCGGTGACCCAGTCGAAGGTGTCGAGGAAGATGCCGTGCTTCGCCGCGGCGTTGAGCATGTCGGCCAGGAGTGCGGTCGCGGCGGCCTTCTGTTCCTCGGTGCCGGGGGCGGTGCGGCGTTGGGCCGCTTCGTCGACGCGGTCGGCCAGGTCGCGGCGCCTGAGGACGGCGCGGTAGCAGGTGCTGGGCAGGTCGGTGACCCAGTCGAAGGTGTCGAGGGTGATGCCGTGTTTCGCCGCGGCGTGCAGGATGTCGCCGAGCAGCGCGGTGGCTGCGGCCTGGTCGTGCTCGGTGCCGTGGTCCGGGTGGCGTTCGGCGGCGGCGTGGACGCGGTCGGCGAGGTCGCGGCGCCTGGCCACGGCCCGGTGGCAGGTGCCGGGCAGGTCGGTGACCCAGTCGAAGACGTCGAGGGTGATGCCGTGCTGGGCGGCGGCGTTGAGCAGGTCGGCGAGCAGTGCGGTGGCTGCGGCCTTGTCCTGCTCGGTGCCGGGGTCCGGGCGGCGCTGGGCGGCTTCGTTGATGCGGTCGGTCAGGGTGCGGTTCTTGCGGTCGGTGTACTCGTACACGCTGGTGTCCTTGCTCGGGTCGGGGGCCGTCGGCGGTGGCCGGGTTCCGTTTCCGGGCACCGGAGCGGGAGACGCGGGGGCGTGGCCGCTGGGCCGGGGCGCGGCCCGCCCAGCGACCCGGCCTCGTGCGGCGAAGCGCGCCGGGAGCGGTGGTCGAGCGGTACGGGGTGCGGCCGGCGGTGCCGGAGGGGCACGTGGCGGGCCGCACCCCGGCGGGGAGCTACAGGCCGAGGGTGAGGCGGTCGGTCAGCAGCCGGGTGAAGCGGGCCGGGTCGGGCAGGTCGCCGCCTTCGGCGAGCAGGGCGCTGCCGTGGACGAGTTCGGCGGTGTCGGTGAGCGCCGGGTCGTCGGCGTTCGTCTCGTGCGC
Organism: Streptomyces sp. CBMA123; assembly: GCF_014596465.1. GTDB lineage: Bacteria > Actinomycetota > Actinomycetes > Streptomycetales > Streptomycetaceae > Kitasatospora. Next base: position 25,508 of record NZ_MECK01000190.1, read on the forward strand.
CCGGCGCAGGGCGGTGATCAGCGGGTGGGTGGGGTTGAGTTCGAGGATGCGCTTGACCGGGGGCAGTTCCTGGCCCATCGCCCGGTACATCTTCTCCAGGGTGGGGGTCAGGTCGTGGGCGTCGCCGACCAGGCAGGCCGCGGAGGTGGTGAGGCGGGTGGAGAGGCGGACCTGCTTGACGTGGTCGGACAGGTTGTTCTGGAGCCAGGCGATCAGCGCGGCGAAGTCCTGTTCGCGCTGGGCCTTCTCGGCCTTCGCCTCGTCATCGCCGTCGCCGTCGGCCTCGTCCAGGTCGACCTGGCCCTTGGCGATGGACTGGAAGCGGTGGCCGTCGAAGGCGGGCACCTGGTCGGTCCAGACCTCGTCGACGGGGTCGGTGAGGATCAGGACCTCGTAGCCCTTGGCGGTGAAGGCCTCCATGTGCGGGGAGTTCTCCACCATCGCCCGGGTCTCGCCGGTCAGGTAGTAGATGGTGTCCTGGCCGTCCTTCATCCGCGCGACGTACTCGCGCAGCGTGGTCGGCTTCTCCGGGTCGTGGGTGGAGGCGGAGCTGACCAGTTCCAGCAGTGCGTCGGTGTTGTCGCGGTCCTCGAGCAGGCCCTCCTTGAGGACCCGGCCGAACTGCTCCCACAGCTCGGCGTAGGTTTCCGCCCGGTTGCTCTGCACACCCTTGAGCGCGCCGAGGACCTTCTTGACGAGGCGCCGGCGCACCGCGGTGATCTGGCGGTCGTGCTGCAGGATCTCGCGGGAGACGTTCAGCGACAGGTCGTGGGCGTCCACGACTCCCTTGACGAAGCGCAGGTAGTTCGGCATCAGGGCGTCGCAGTCGTCCATGATGAACACGCGCTTGACGTACAGCTGCACACCCCGCTTGGAGTCGCGGGAGAACAGGTCGAACGGCGCGTGGGCAGGGACGAACAGCAGCGCCTCGTACTCGAAGGTGCCCTCGGCACGCATGTGGATGGTCTCGGCCGGGGCCTGCCAGTCGTGGCTGATCTGCTGGTAGAACTCGTGGTACTCGGCTTCGCTCACCTCGCTGCGGGGGCGGGCCCACAGCGCCTTCATCGAGTTCAGGGTCTCCAGCTCGCGCGGCGCGGTGTCCTCGGCGGCGGATTCGCTGTCCTCCCCGACGCCGGTCTCGGTGTCTCCGGTGGTGCCGGCGGCCTCGGTGGCCATCCGGATGGGCCAGCGGATGAAGTCGGAGTACTGCTTGACGATCTGGCGGATCTTCCACGCGGCCAGGTAGTCGCCCAGCCCGTCCTCGCTGTCCGCGGGCTTGAGGTGCAGCGTCACCGAGGTGCCCACCGGCAGGCCTTCGGCCTCCGCGATGGTGTAGGTGCCCTCGCCGTCGGACTCCCACGCCGTCCCCTGCTCGGTGCCCGCCCGCCGGGTGCGCAGGGTGACCTTGTCGGCGACCATGAACGCGGAGTAGAACCCGACGCCGAACTGCCCGATCAGGCTCTGCGCCGCCTCCGCGTCCTTGGCTTCCTTGATCTTGGCCAGCAGGCCGGCGGTGCCGGACTTGGCGATGGTGCCGATCAGGTCGACGACGTCCTCGCGGGTCATGCCGATGCCGTTGTCCCGCACCGTCAGGGTCCGGGCCTGCGCGTCGACTTCCAGCACGATGTGGAGGTCGGAGGTGTCGGCGTCGAGGCCGGTGTCGGTGAGGGATTCCAGGCGGAGCTTGTCGAGGGCGTCGGAGGCGTTGGAGATCAGCTCGCGCAGGAAGATGTCCTTGTTCGAGTAGATCGAGTGGATCACCAGCTGCAGCAGCTGGCGGGTCTCCGCCTGGAACTCCAGCGTCTGGGTCGGGCTGGGCACGGGAGGCATCTCCTTCGAGGTGGTGGAAAGGGTTCCGGCCGGGTCGAGCCGATCGGGGTCGGGCGGCGTGCTGCACGGCCCGGTGGTGGTCAGATGTGGCTGAGGGGCTGGTAGGGCTGCTCGGGGCGGGCGTGGCCGGGGCGGGCGGTGCCGAAGCAGGACAGGAGGAGCTTCAAGGCGTCGCGGTCCGAGAGGGACGGGCTGGGGCCGCGCGCCGGAGCGGTCGGCGGCAGAACGGTCGGCGGTGGGTGGGCCACAGCCGGGCAGGGGCCGTCGCCGGGGCCGTCACGGTCCGGCTGGGGGTGTGCGGAGGTGCCGGGAACTGTCGGCGCGCAGCTGGTCGGTCCGGGAGGTGACCTGATCGACGCGGTCGGCGAGCTTCGGGTGGTCCGTCCCCAGGAGGGGGCGTGTCTCGGCGAGCGGGGCGAGCAGGCGGGCGGGGTCGTGGTGGCCGAGCGCGTCGAGGAGGCGTCCTATGGCGGGGGCCGCTTGGGGGCTCAGGTCGCCCAGCGCACCGATCTGACCGGCGAGGCTGCGCAGGTCGGCGGCGTTGTCGCGGGCCCAGGTGGTCACCGCTCGGTCGCCGGCGCGCTGAGCCCGCGCGGCCTGGACACGCTGCTCGCCGGTGCTGCCCGCCCCGGTGCCGGCATCGGCGTTGGGACGAAGGCGCAGGTAGCGGCGCTCGGCGGCCTGGCGGCTCTGGACGCCCAGCGGTTCGGCGAGATCGGCCCAGGTGGCTCCCGCGTCGCGGGCGGTCTCGATCAGGCCGGTCTCCCAGCCCGCGAGTTCCTGGCGCAGGTGGCGCAGCATCAGCAGCGCAGCCAGGGCCTGCCCGGGGTCGTCCTGACCGGAGTGGTCCGGTGGGGCGTGGCGGGCGGTACGGGCGGCGGCCTCCATCGTGCCCAGCGCGGCGGCGGCGGCCAGGAAGGAGGCCGGACCCACCTCGGCCGCGCCGGTGTCCTGCACATCCACGTCGTCACTCTTTCGCTGACTGTGCCTTTGTCGTCGAATGGATGACAGGCTACAACAGCTGATGGCGCTTCGCACCAGTGCGAACCCCCCGGAGACGTTCCGGACCGGAGGCGACCGACGGCGTGCGCACCGCGCTTGCCCGTCAGGCACCCCGAGGCCCTGGTCGAGGCCGGGGATCCCGATGGACGCCTGGCGCGAGGGGCCGGTACCGCGGCGACCAAGGTGGTGAGTCTGCGCGCGAAAGCCGGCGGTCGTCGACCGCCAGGCACAGGTGCACCGACGAGTTCGTCCGGGCCCGGCGCCGCGGACCGATGAGCGCGGCCGCGGAGATCCAGCGGTCCCTCCTGCCGCCGCTGGCGATGCACGGCCCGCGGCACCTGGCCGTGATCGACGCGACGGGCCACGGTCCGGCCGCGGCCACCAAGGCGACCGTCGCCGTCGGTGCCTACGGCACCTGCACGGCCCCACCGCCCTGCCCGTCGGCTTCGGCGGCGACGGGCCCCGGCTCGGCGAGCCGGCCCTCCGGGCGGGCGACCGGGTGCCGCGCTTCACCGACGGCCTGATCGAGGAACACGCACCCGGCGGGGAGCGGTCCGGCCAGGGCGCAGCACATCGCCCGGGACAACCGCATCGAGCACGCCGAGGAAGGAGTGCGGGCGGTGGCGCGCTCGCGCTCCCGCACCCTGATGCGGCAAGGGGGCGGGATCACCGGCGACGACGCGACCCGCGTCCTGATCGAACGGCGCGGCAACGACGCCGACCAACCGTGGCACTCCGGACCGTTCCGACAACCACACCCCGGCGGTGCGGCCCTCGACGGTGAGAACGATCACGGCGACCGTGCCGCAGCGCCGGCGCACCCGTCCCGGGCGGGGCGTCACTGGTCGGAGTAGCTGAGGTCCCCCACTGTCCAGCTGCTCACGTCGGCGATGGCGATCCGGTACATGCCCCCCGTGTGGGGCAGGCCGTAGCTGCCCTGCAGGATGCGGGCGACGTGCAGATGCAGGTGCGTCGGCCGCGCGGCAGGCGGCGCCACGCCGTCGCCGTCGCCGGTGGCGGGCGCCGTGAACAGCGCGGCGAAGGGCTTCAAGTGCTCGGAGGCGCCGAGGACTTCGGCCACCCGTTCGTTCCAAAGGCTTTCCGGCGCCAGGCGGCCGGTGATGACCGCCCCCGGGACGACCACGGTCAAAGGCATCTGGTTACTGCGCTCGGACTCCACCATCGCGGCGATGTCGACGAGCAGCCCATCAGGGTTCGACATGGAACCGAGGATAGTGCCCGCCGCAAGCCGCCCGCACGGACGCCCCGACCCCGTGACGGCGCCGGACGCGACGCGTCACGGCAATTTCCACTAGCTGTGATCGCGGCATGGAAAAATATGGGGTGGCTGGAATAGATACCGGGCGCGGTTCGGCCGTCGCCCGCCGGATCGCCGAGGGGTGGTCGTGGTCCTCAACGTGTCGGCCGTGGTGTTCTTCGGCGCGGTCCTCGCCGTTCTGGTGCGTCGGCGCCAGGCGAGCGGGTTCACGGCCTGCGTCGCCGTGGTCTTCGGCTTCCTGCTCGCCTCCAGTACGGCCGCGCCCGCCGTCCACGACATCCTGGCCGCCGCGCTCACCACGCTCGCACCCACCCGCTGAACGACACCGCCGCAGTGGCACCCTCGCAGGTCCAGGCCACCGGCCCGGCCGGTAGTCTCCCGCCCCGACCAGGGCGCCGCAGAGCGCAGACACGGCACACGCACCGCCCCTCGCCGGGGTGCGAAGGAGAGTGGAGATGCAGCAGTCCGCCCCGATCACCGACACCTTCGTGCTCGCCGGAATCGTCGAGGCGGTCCGCGACGGCGACGAAAGAGTCCTGCGCCGGCTCCTCGCACGCCTGGCCGAGCAGGCGACCGTCGCCGACCTCTACGCCCTGCGCGACGCCCTCGCCGCCTGCTCCGGCGCCGGCGATCCCACCAGCGCCGGCCGACCTGGGACACCGCGATAAAGCCCCGTGCCGGGACATGGAAATCTGTGCTGGCGAGAGTAGACATTGCCCAGCGGTCTGTGTAACGTTCCTCGTGTTGGAAGAGCAGGACCGCAGGACAGGCAGACACGAACTGCCTGGGCAGTACCGCAGTACCAGCAGGGATGCAGGAGGCGTGCAGGTCGTCAGTACGCGGGCCCCGGTGACAGCAGAAGGGGCTCTTGGCGGAAGGCGGGTGACCTGTCAGGCGTCGCGGGCCCGGGTGTGCTTGGGGTCCGGGGCGGTGGCGGTCGCGCACGCGCAGGATCGCAGTACCGGCAGTTCGCAATATCGCAGTACGCACGATGCACACCAGAGGAGAAGGGAAGGGTTCACCCCGTCGGATCGCCCGCCACGGCACGCAGTAGCAGCTGGGCGGTCACCGCAGTAGCCATCGTCATGGAACGTCATGGAAGAGGTGGTCCTCGGTCACGCATACGCGATCCCCGCATCCTGCCCCTCCCCCGGGCAGTGCGGACACCGCAGGCCGGCGCATCAGCCGGCAGCAGTAGTGCAGTAGATGGTGCAGTGAATCCACATATCCCTGGGCCCCGGCGCACAACAGTGCCGGGGCCCTCGACCCGTTTCCCGAGAAAGAAGGTGCTGGTGGAACAGACCACCCTCGCCACCGACCACAACACGGCGGACCACATGAGCGCAGAGACCAAGTTCGACGACGACGACTACCCCGCCTACACCATGGGCCGGGCCGCAGAGATCCTGGGCACCACGCCGGGCTTCCTGCGCAGCCTCGACGAGGCCAAACTCATCACCCCCCAGCGATCAGCCGGCGGTCACCGCCGCTACTCCCGCTACCAACTGCGCATCGCCGCCCGCGTTCGCGAGCTGATCGACCAGGGCACCGCCCTCGACGCCGCGTGCCGCATCATCATCCTCGAAGACCAACTCGAAGAGGCTCTGCGCATCAACGCCGAACTCCGCCGCGACCGCACCTGAGGAGAGCCGGACTGCCGGCCCGCGACCTCCACGACGCGCGCCGCAGTCCCCCCTCCGGCCGTAGCCGCGCTTCTGCTGCCGGCGGCTATGCGGCGGGGAATGCCAGAGCGGTGCTCGGCCGGGTCGGAGGTCCGCCCGGATGGCACGCGCTGAACGACGAGACCTCCGCCCCGGGCGGCGCGCCCTGCCGGCGCGCCGCACGAGACGGCCGACCGGGACGGGTGGCGCCCGGGCTCAGAGCTTGAACAGCGCGGTGTACGGCTGAGTGATGCGCTCCTGCCGTGACCCGAAGTCGACGAGCACGGCGAAATCGCCTTCGACGCCGATGGTGCGGCCGAGGCCGTACGTGTCATGGGTGACCCGGTCGCCGACGGCGAAGTGCTTGCGCGGGGCCTCCACCCGGGCCTTGAAGGGGCTGGTGGGCAGGTGGCGGGGGACTGCTGCGTATTTAGTCATCAGCTCCAGTATGCGCCGGAAAGCGCGAGGCCGGGCTTTCTCGGCGCCATCGATTTCCGGGGGATCTTGAGTGACGCGTGCGCTCGTCCGGTTCGTCCCCTCGGCGGCGCCGGCAGGCGCGATCCGTCCCCCTGGCGGCTGCCACCGGGAGGGCGGACGCACCGCAGCTGCGGTCATCGGACCACGGGCCGGCCGGGCGGAGTGATCCACTCGGTCAACAGGCTTGCTGTCCAGGCGCGTTGACCGACCCGTCGGCTCTGGTCCGGCAGCTCCAGGGGTGGCCCCGCAGAACTGGGGTGGAAATATCCCACCGCCGCGGGCTGCGGCCTGCTACTGTGGTCCTAGTTGCAGTAGTGGTTCCCATGAACTTTGTGTGCGCCTGCTGATGTATCGCAGGCGCATTTTTTCTTTCCCGGATCTTTTCCGGGTGGGTGCTCCATACGGTGACTCGAGGCTCGCGCTGTGCGTGCTTCGGACAGTCCCTTGAAGGAGATTTTTTTATGGCTAATGGCACTGTGAAGTGGTTCAACGCGGAAAAGGGCTTCGGCTTCATCGAGCAGGAGGGTGGCGGCCCCGACGTCTTCGCCCACTACTCGAACATCAACGCCAACGGCTTCCGTGAGCTGCTCGAGGGCCAGAAGGTCGAGTTCGACGTCACGCAGGGCCAGAAGGGCCCGCAGGCCGAGAACATTCGTCCGCTGTAGTTTCTGCCACGGCACCCGCCCAGCAGCGAGGGGCCCGCACCACGCACACATGCCTGGTGCGGGCCCCTCGGCATTGCGTCACCGAGCATCCCCCGGCCGTGTCCGGCCCCCTGGCCCCGCCACCGCCGCCCATCCCCACGCGAGACGCCCAGCGCCGCGTCCGGATCGGCGCCCTGCCGTGACATGACACGGCTTTGAGGTTCCTCGCTCCCGCTCTGTGCGGTGAGCGCCGACCGTAGGTGACGTGCCGCACGGTTCTACCGTCCACGTTCCGCTCTCCATACTTCAGGCCCGTTCCGTTGCAGCCTCCTGCCGGCGCCCCGCGCTGCGGAGCCGCCTCGCGACGTGCCGCACCGGAAGGTTTCCCATGAAGCGCTCCAGTCGCTCGTCGTACCAGAACGCCAACTCCCGCTCCTCGGCGTCCTCCCGCCACTCGGGGTCCTCCCGCTCCGGCGGCGGCTCCTTCTACGGCGACCGCCCGTCCGGCGGCCGTGGCTCCCGTCAGGGCTCCGCCCAGCAGGGCGAGTTCGCGATGCCGGTCAGCACCACCCCGGCGCTGCCGGCCGTCGAGGCCTTCGACGAGCTGGACATGCCCAAGGCCCTGCTCTCCATCCTGACCCGCCAGGGCGTCACGACACCGTTCCCGATCCAGGCCGCGACGCTGCCGAACTCGCTGGCCGGCCGCGACGTCCTGGGACGCGGCCGCACCGGCTCCGGCAAGACCATCGCGTTCGGGCTCGCCGTGCTGGCCCGCACCGCCGGGCAGCGGGCCGAGCCGCGCCGCCCGCTGGCCCTGGTGCTGGTCCCCACCCGCGAACTCGCGCAGCAGGTCACCGACGCCCTCACCCCCTTCGCCCACGCGGTGCGCCTGCGGATGGCGACCGTGGTCGGCGGGGTGTCGATCGGACGCCAGGCACACATGCTGAACCGGGGCGCGGAGGTGGTGGTGGCCACCCCCGGCCGGCTCAAGGACCTGATCCAGCGCGGCGACTGCCAGCTGGACGGGGTCGGCATCGCGGTGCTCGACGAGGCCGACCAGATGGCCGACATGGGCTTCCTGCCGCAGGTCACCGAGCTCCTTGACCAGGTGGCCGAGGGCTGCCAGACGATGCTGTTCTCCGCCACCCTGGACCGTAACGTCGACCGCCTGGTGCGCCGCTTCCTCAACGACCCGGTCACCCACTCGGTGGACCCGTCCGCCGGAGCGGTCAGCACCATGGAGCACCACGTGCTCCATGTGCAGAACTTCGACAAGAACGCCACGATCGCCCACATCGCGTCCCGCGACGGCGGGGTGATCATGTTCACCGACACCAAGCACGGCGCGGACCGTCTGGTGCAGGACCTGCTCGCGAACGGGGTGAAGGCCGCGGCCCTGCACGGCGGCAAGTCCCAGCCCCAGCGCACCCGCACCCTGGAGCAGTTCCGCACCGGCCAGGTCACCGCGTTGATCGCGACCAACGTCGCCGCCCGCGGCATCCACATCGACGGACTCGACCTCGTCGTCAACCTGGACCCGCCCGCCGACCACAAGGACTACCTCCACCGGGGCGGCCGCACCGCCCGGGCCGGCGAGTCCGGCACCGTCGTCACGCTGGTGCTGCCCAACCAGCGCCGCGAGATGACCCGCATGATGGCCACCGCCGCCATCACCCCCATCACGACCAGGGTCAGCGCCGGCGACGAGGAGCTGGCCCGTATCACCGGTGCCCGGGTGCCCACCGGGATCCCCACCGTGATCGCCGATCCCGTCGTGGAACGGCCGCGCCGCAGCCCCTCCGCGAACCGCGGCCGGCGCGGCCGTCCCGCCTCCACCGTCGGTGACAACCGGGCTGCCGCGAGCCGAGACAACCAGAGCTCCTCCCGCCGTCGGGCCCCCAAGCGCGTCGCCCTCGCCGCGTAGCACCGCCGGGCCCGGCTCCCGGCGCGGACCGGGCCCGCACCGACGGTGGAGGCGGGACGGCGACACCGGATTCGCCGTGCAGCTGTCCGTGGGCTGGTAGGTCGCGACGGTGTAGGTCGCGGCGCTGTGCCGGCGCCGTGGCCCGAAGGCTGCCCGCCCCGGCGCCGGCCAGGTGCGGCTTCGCCGGACCGGTGGGGCCGAGTCATCTGGACCTCCAGGTACTCGGCCCCGCCGGTCACGTGGTGGGCGCGGACGGCGTCCCGGCGGCCGGCGTGAGGGGCGAGCCCCGGAACCAGTGCGGTGACGCCCTCGGCGGCGAGCATCTCGGCGACCAGGCCGATCCGCGTGACGTTGGTCTTCCGGTCCTCGTGGGAGAAACCGAGGCCGGCGTGGAGGGGCCGTCGAAGCTCATCGCCGTCGTCACAGCTGCACCGCTCGCGGGTGCCCGAGGGTCTTCCCCCGGGTGTCGAAGAGCAGATCCGCGCGGTCGGCGAGCTTGACGACGTCGATGTCGCTGTGGGGCTGGAGCAGGATCGTGAGGTCGGCCGTCTCGGCGTCGGCCAGGTAGTCCGTCACCCGCTCCACCGGTGTTCCGGCCACGTCCCAGGTCGCGACCTTGGGATCGTAGTACCGGACGTCCGCCCCGCGTCGTCGCATTTCGAGCACGAGCGCGGTGGCCGGCGTCTCGCGCTGGTCGGAGATGTCGGGCTTGTAGGTGACGCCCAGCAGCAGCACCCGAGAGCCGTTCATCGCCTTGCCCCGGCCGTTGAGCAGATCGACCGACCGCTGGACCACGTGCACCGGCATCCGCTGGTTGATCTCCTGCGCCAGCTCGACGAACCGGAACGGAATACCCAGCGACCGGACCTTGTGGGAGAGGTAGTTCGGGTCGATGGGAATGCAGTGGCCGCCCACGCCGGGCCCGGGATAGAACGGGGCGAATCCGAACGGCTTCGTCGAGGCGCAGCGGATGGCGTCCCACAGGTCGACGTCGATCTCCCGGCAGAACATGGCCATCTCGTTGACCAACGCGATGTTGACGTGCCGGTAGGTGTTCTCGAGGAGTTTCGCCATCTCTGCTTCCCGCGGGCTCTTGGCCTCCACCACCTCCCCGACGAAATGCTCGTAGAGCCGGCGGGCGGCCTTCGTGCAGTCCGGAGTGCACCCGCCGACCACCTTGGGGGTGTTCTCAAGTCCGAAGTCGGGATTTCCCGGGTCGATGCGCTCGGGGGAGAAGGCGAGGTGGAAGTCGATCCCGACGCGCAGTCCGCCGGCCTCCAGCGCCGGCCGGACGACGTCATCGGTCGTGCCCGGGTAGGTCGTCGACTCCAGCACCACCAGCGTTCCGGCTCGCAGGTGATCGGCCACCACGGCGACCGCGCTGTTCACCGCGGACAGGTCGGGAGCTCCGTGCGCGGTCAACGGGGTCGGCACGCAGATCACCACCGCCTTCGCGCCGGCGATCACCGAGGCCTCGGTGGTGGCCCTGAACCCGTGGTCCAGCATCGCCGCCACCTCGGCGTCGGAAATGTCATCGATGTGGGAGCGCCCCGCGTTGAGCCCGTCCACCACCGGACGGCTCAGGTCCAAGCCCGCCACCCGCAGGCCCGCCCGGGCGGCCCCACGGACCAGCGGTAGGCCCACGTAGCCCAGGCCGACCACGACCAGATCAACAGGTGTACGGGAACTCATTGCGCGCACAACCCCCCTCGGAGTGAAGCTTGGACGACGTTCAGGAGTGGATGACTCATCCGGTTCACCTCGGCGCGGGAACCGGTCGCGGCGCCGGCCGACGACTTCCCACCCCGACTTCCCACCCAGGTGAATCGAGCCACCGCCGGTGCGGCGACTGCGGAATTCCGGCAGTGGAACCGGCGTACGGATGCCGGTACTTGTCGGCCATTCCGGCGGATCGTGACGGCAGCGGCAGCGGCAGCGGCAGCGGCAGCTCGCGAGCCGGGCGTTCCGGCTCGCGAGGCGATCGCCGCAGGTCTCCACCAGCGGAGTGCGGATCCAACGGTCGACCGGACGACCCGCGGCCGGTCGGGGCCGGCGGCCGCCGGATCCGCAGGGCTTCACGGCGTTCGTGCCGGCGTCACGACGGCGTCTCCCCTGCGCGCGTGGCCAGCGCGGATCGGGCGGGTTCCCCGCCGACGGCCTCCGCCCGGCGTGCCTCGGCGAGGACATCGGCGGCGGTGAGGCGGCCGGCTCCGGCGCGGAACCGGTCCAGCAGGTGCTCGGCGTCGTCCAGCAGCTCCTGCTCGGTGCGGGGGCGGTGGTTGAGCGGCATCCCGTCCAGCAACAGGCGCTCCAACGCCGCATGCAGCTCGGAGCGGCCGACCTCCCGGATCGTGAACGACAGGTGCACGGACAGCTCGTCCTGCTCCCCGACCGCCTCGTGGGCGAATCCGCGCGGGATGTAGAGCACCTCGCCCTCGCGCACGACCTCCGCCAGCAGCGCCGGGCCCACGTTGCCGGCCCGGCCCGGCGACCAGGCGGTGCTGCGCGGTCCGGCGTAGACCTTCCAGCGCTTGCCGCCCTGGATCTGCACCAGCAGCACGTCGGCGTCGTCGCGGTGGACGGGCAGGCCCTGCTCGCCGGGCGGGGTCGCGAACAGGAACGCCTCGACGCGGCGCCCGAGGCTCCGTTCGAGCAGTGTGGCGGCCTCGCGGGTGGCCATGTGCCAGTGCTCCACATTGCGCAGCAGCAGGGTCACGCCGTCGTCCATCATGCGTCTGATGCCCTCGGCGTCCGCGAAGCCCTCGGCGAGCACGTTGTTGACGGTGCGGGCCCTCGTGTAGTCGCCCATGTCGATCGGCGTGGACTTGCGCACCATTTCCAGGTAGGGCGCGCGCAGCAGTCCCGAATCGATCGCGTCGTCGACCTCCCGCAGGCTGATCGGGCTGAGCGAACCGATCGGGCCCGTCGAGTCGGGCGCCTGCTCCCGCTCCCGCGGCCTGAACACCGCCGGAGCGGTGCGCCAGTGTTTCGCGTAGAAGTCCGAGACGTCGCCGACCAGGCCCGGCAGTACTTCCCGACTCGTCATCGCATTCCTCCTTGTCCGGCCGGCAGGCTCAGCCCAGCCGCCCGTCGCCGTTCAGCTCGGCGAGCGCGGCGGCGTCGAGCTCGATGTTCAGGGCACCGAGCGCGATCGCGGCCTCGGCCGGGTCGCGGGGCCCGATGACGGGGAAGGCCGCCGGGTGCGCCAGCACGTAGGCGAGGGCGACGTTGATCGTCTCGACGCCGAGCCGCGCGGCCAGCCGCTGGGCGCGCTCGCGGCGGCCGCGGTTGGCCGGCGTGTCCCAGCAGCGCACCATGTTCGGGTCGAGCAGGCCGAGGTCGACGCCGGAGAAGAACCCGCGCGCCTGACTGGACCAGGGGATCAACGCCACGTCGTTCCGGGCGAACCAGGCGAGGTCGTCCTCATCGGCGGCGATGCACCCCGGGTACAGCGGCTCGGCCATCTTCGCCAGCGCGAAGTGGTTGCTCACCGCGGCGAAGCCCTGCCCGCCCGTGGAACGCGCGTACGCGGTGGCCTCCTCGACGCGGGCCCGTCGCCAGTTGGAACCGCCGTAGGCGCCGATCCGGCCGGCGCGGACCTCGGCCTCCAGCGCGTCCACCCATGCGCCGACCGGGATCTGCTCGTCGTCGCGGTGCAGCAGGTACATGTCCACCCGCGGGACGCCCAGGCGCTCCAGAGAGATCGAGAGCTCTTCGGCGATCGTCTCGGGCGCGCACTTCGGCGGGTGCGCCCCCTTGGCGATGATCACCGGCGGCTCGTCCGGCGTGTTGCGGGCCAGCCACGTGCCGAGGACCTCCTCGCACACGCCGCCGCCGTAGGCGAAGGCCGTGTCCAGGAGATTGCCGCCCTGCCCGAAGAAGTGCTCCAGCAGGGGTGCGGCCTTCTCGTACGTCCGCATGCCGGACGTGCCCAGCGTGATGCGCGAGACCTCGCGGTCCACGCCGGCGATCTTCCCGTACTTCATCGTCATCGCTGCGTCCCTCTCATCGGGTCTCGGCGCTCAGGCCGACTTGTTCGAGTGCGGACCGGCTGGGCAGGTTCGCCATCACCTGCCGGACCTTGGTCCGCGCGAGCTCACGGTGTTCTTCGCGCGTGTCCGCCGCGATCGCGACCGACGCCTGCGTGTACAGGTTGTTGAGGACCGTGCCCAGGTACCCGGAGAAGCACGACAGGTCCCTGACGCGGCCGGGGCCGCCGGCCCGTGCGTACGCGGCCGCCGTGGCGGCGACGCGGTCCGTCCGCGCCCGGCCGTCGGGTGCGTGCCAGGCCATCAGGGCCGCCGCGAGCTCGTGGTCGGCCGAGCCCGGCCCGGCGTTGTCCCAGTCGACGAGCACGAACCCGCCGGTGCGCTCACGCATCACGTTCTCGGGCGTGAGATCGAGGTGGCACATGATCAGGGCGTCCCGGTCCAAGGGGACGACGAGCTCGGACAGCTCCCCGACCGCGGGCATCAGCCGTTCGAGCCGGTCGGCCCACCCGACGCGCTGTGCGCGCAGGGCGTCGAGCAGTTCCTGCCACTGATCCGCGGTCGGCACGCGCTCGAACCTGCTGTCCGGCGCACCGGCGTCCTGGTCCCGCAGAGCCAGCCGGTGCAGCCGGGCCAGGCAGTCGCCGAGCCAGTCCGCGGCCTGCTCGGCGGCGCGGTCCGCGGGAGTCAGGGGCCTGCCGTCGATCCAGCCGTAGAGCCGGACGTAGACGTCCCCGAGTTCAGGGGGAAGCCGGCACAGGTAGTCGCCGTCCACGGTGGGCAGGCTCTGCGGACACCCGACCCCGGCGGCCCGCGCCGCCGTCTCGAACCGGACCCGGCCGCGGATCTCCCGCTCGTCCTGGTCGTCGTCCCAGAACAGCTCCTTGAGCGCGTGCCGGGTGCCGGCGGCCGTCAGCTCCCAGATCCGGCCGCACAGCCCGCGGGCCGTCGGCTCCGCGCCGAGCGCGGTGCCGGCCAGCCCGAACCTTTCCCCCACGTAGGCCGCGGCGGCCGGTGTGGGGGTGAACGCCTGCTGGGTGCTCATCGGCCCGTCCGGCCCAGCTCGGCCGTCATCGACCGCACCGTCGGGAAGTCGAACACCGTGTCCACGCTGATCGCGCCGCCCAGCTTCGCCCGGACCCTGGACACCAGGCGCAGTGCCAGCAGGGAGTGCCCGCCGATCTCGAAGAAGTCGTCGTCGGGCCCCACGGCGACACCGCCGAGCACCTCCGACCAGAGCGCGGCCAGCTCCTGCTCGGGCCCGGTCAGCGGGGCGCGGCCGGCTGCGTCCGCGGTCCCGGCCGACGGGCCGGGCTCCGGCAGCGCCGCCCGGTCCAGCTTGCCGCTCGGCGACAGCGGCAGCCGATTCAGGTCGACGAGTGCCTGCGGCACCATGTAGGCGGGCAGCGCGGCCGCGAGGTGCTCGGTCAGTTCGGCGGAGGTCACGGCGGCGTCGGCCTTGACGACGTAGCCGATCAGCCTGGCCGGGTCGCCCTTCGGCTCGACGGCGCAATCCGCCACGGCCGGGTGGGCGAGCAGCACCTGCTCGATCTCGGTCGGCTCGATCCGGTAGCCCCGCAGCTTCAGCTGCCGGTCCGCGCGATGCAGGAACTCGAGCCCGCCGTTGCTCCGCAGCCGCACCACGTCGCCCGTCCGGTAGAACCGGCCGTCCTCGCCCGGCAGGGCGGTGAAGCGCTCCTCGGTGAGTCCGGCGGCGGTGTAGCCGTCGGCGACTCCGGTACCGCCCAGGTAGAGCTGGCCCGGCAGGCCCGGCGGCACCGGCCGCAGCCGGTCGTCGAGGACCCGGGCCACGGTGTTGGCCAGCGGCGTGCCGATCGGCACCGGCGACTCGCCGCCGTCGAGCCGGTACGCAGTCGACCAGATGGTGGTCTCGGTGGGGCCGTACAGGTTCCAGCAGACGGAGGCCCGTTCGACCAGCTCCGCCGCCAGGTCTGCGGGCATCGCCTCCCCGCCGCACAGCGCGGTGAACCGGTTGGCCGGCCACCACTTCGCGGCCACGAGCATGCGCCAGGTCAGCGGTGTCGCCTGCATGACCGTCGCCGAGTGCCGGGCCAGCAGGCCGACCAGCGCTTCCCCGTCCGAGGTCGACCTCTCGTCGGCGATCACCACCTGGCCGCCGGACACGAGCGGGAGCAGCAGTTCCAGCAGCGAGATGTCGAAGGCCAGCGTGGTCACGGCCAGCAGCGTGTCGGCCTCGGTGAAGCCGATCCGGGCCCGTATCGAGGCCAGGAGCCCGGCCAGCGCGCGCCGTGGCACTCGCACGCCCTTGGGCCGGCCGGTCGAGCCCGAGGTGTAGAGCACGTACGCCTCGCTCCCGGGGTCGGCGACGTACTCGGGAGCCGGTCCGGGTTTGCCGTTGACGAACTCCTTGTGACGGCCGGGGAACTGGCCGCCGATCTCCGGAGTGGTCACGATGACCTTGACGTCGGCGTCGTCGAGCACGTACTCGTTCCGAGCCGCGGGGTGCCGGTGGTCCAGCGGCACGAAGGCGGCGCCGGTCAGCAGCACGCCCACCAGTCCGACCACGGTGGAGACGGAGCGGTCGACGCACAGGCCGACCCGGTGGCCGGGGCCGATGCCGAGCGCGGCCAGTCGGCCGGCCAACCCCTCGGCCCGGGCCTGGAGTTCGGCGTAGGTCAGGGTCCGCCCGCCCGCCGTGACCGCCGGGGCGTCGGGGCGCGCGGCGGCCTGGCGCGCGATGAGCGCGACGACGTCGTCCTCGGCCGGGAAGTCCCGCGCCGTCCCGCTGGAGGCGGCGATGGCCGTGCGGTCCTCGGGCACGAGCATGTCCAGGGCGTCGACCGCCCCGCTCGGGTCGGCCACCGCCGAGCTCAGCAGCCGCAGGTAGTGGTCGACCATGCGCTGCGCCGCGTCCTGGTCGATCAGGTCGGTGTTGAACTCCCACATCAGGGCGAGCTTCTCCCGCTCGCCCGGGGCGCCCGCCCGGCGCAGCTGCTCGGCCCGGGGGATGACGACGACATTGAGGTCGAACTTGGCACTGCCGTTGTTGTGTTCGACCAGGGTGCCCCGCGCCCCCGGCCAGTCGAACGAGGGCACCGGCGAGTCGTGGAAGCTGAAGCAGGTCTGCACCAGTGCGTTCCGGCTCGGGTCGCGCGGCAGGTCCAACGCGCGCACGACGTCCTCGAAGGGGGCCTCGCCGTGCGCCAGCGCCTCCAGCACGGCGTCGCGGGTCTGGCCGAGCAGCTCCTGGAAGGACAGGTCCTCGCCCAACCGCAGCCGCATGCCGACCATGTTGACCAGCATGCCGAGCAGGTTCTCGGTCTCCGGGCTGTCGCGGTTGGCCAGCCAGGAGCCGATGGTCAGATCGCGGGCCCCGCTGTAACGGTTCATCAGCACGGCGAACCCGGCGAACATGACGACGAACAGCGACACGCCCTCGTCCCGCCCGCACTCGCGCAGCCGGGCATAGAGGTCGTCGGGCACCGCGACCCGGATGGCCGTGCCGCGGAAGGTCTGTTTGGGCGGGCGCGGTCGGCTCACGGCCAGGTCGAAGGTGCCCGTGCCGGCCAGGCGATCCGTCCAGTACGGAAGCACCTGCTCACGCCGGGCTGCGTAGCGCTCCCGCTGCCAGGCGGCGTAGTCGGCGAACTGGACCGGCAGGTCGGCCAGTTCGGGTTCGCGCCCGTCCGCCCACGCCGAGTAGAGCTCGCCGATCTCCCGCCAGAACACCGAGACCGACCAGCCGTCGTGCACCAGATGGTGCTCGGTCTCGACCAGCGCCCAGTCGTCCTGCGCCAGCCGGATCAGCGTCCACACGGCCAGCGGGCCGGTGGCGATGTCGAAGTCGCGGTCGAACTCGGCGCGGAGCGCCGCGGTCAGCGCCGCTTCGCGGTCGGCGTCCGCGACCGCGCGCAGATCGAGCTCGTGCAGCGGCACCTCGGCCGGGTCGTGCACCACCTGGACCGGGCCGCTCCCGGTGAGGTGGAAGGTGGTGCGCAGGATCTCGTGCCGCCGGGTGACCTCGGTCAGGGCCCGCTGGACGAGGTCCGGCCGGAGTTCGCCGCGGAAGCGGATGACGCATTGGAAGTGGTAGGCGCGGTCGCCCCCGGCCAGCTGGTCGAGGAAGATCACCTGCTCCTGGCCGAAGGAGACCGGGGCCGGCCCGGTGCCGGCGCGCGGAACCAGCCTCGGCTCCGCGGCATCGCGCACGGCGGGCAGGCCGGCGAGCGCCTCGGCCATCCCGGCGATCGTGCGCCGCCGGAGCGGCAGGCCCAGGGGGACGTCGAGCCCGAGCCGCCGACGCAGCCGGGTGACGAACTGGACGGACAGCAGCGAGTTGCCGCCGAGCTCGAAGAAGTCGGCCGAGCGGTCGGCGACGGGGCGGCCGAGCAGTTCGGTGAGGATGTCCGCGAGCTGCTGTTCGGTACCGGGCCGCGGCGGCTCGGCGTCCGGGCCGGACCGCGTCGCGGCCGTCGAGGCGAGCGCGGCCCGGTCGACCTTCCCGTTCGCGGTCAGCGGGAGTGCCGCGACCACATGGATCCGCTGCGGGACGAGATGGCCGGGCAGCCGTGCGGCGAGCTCGGCGGTGATCGCCGCCTCGTCGGGCACGGCGTGCGGGCCGGGGGTGACGAAGGCGACGACGCGGTCGCGCGCCGTCTTCGGGCCGAGCGCGAGCGCGACCGCCTGGTCGACGTCCGTGGCGCCGCGCAGCGCGGCCTCGATCTCGCCGAGCTCGACCCGGAATCCGTGGATCTTGACCTGCAGGTCGCTTCGCCCGAGGAACTCCAGGGTGCCGTCGGGGCGGACCCGGGCCCGGTCTCCGGTGCGGTACATGCGCACGCCGAGCTCGGGGTGCCGGACGAAGGCGGCCTCGGTCTGTCGCGGGTCGTCCCAGTAGCCCCGGGCGAGGCCGGTGCCCGTGATGCAGAGCTCGCCGGCGGTCCCGGCCGGGACCGGGGCGAGCGAGTCGTCGAGAAGGAGGAAGCCCTCGCCCGGCAGCGGGTCGCCGTAGGGGATGCTCGTCCAGGCCGGGTCGACGTCGCCGATCTCGTAGACGAGGGAGTTGATCGACGTCTCGGTCGCGCCGCCCATGCTCACCACGCGGGCCGCGGGGTACCGGTCGCGCACCCGGTCCGGCAGGCCCACCGGGATCCAGTCGCCGCTGAGCACCGCGAGGCGCAGCGGCCCGGGAGCCGGCACGCCCGATTCGCCCAGCCAGGACACGAGCATCTCCAGCAGCGCCGGCACCGTGTGCCAGAGGCTGACCCCGTGCCGCTCCATGAGCTCGGCCCAGTGCGCCGGGTCACCCGCACGCTCCGGGTCGGGGACGACGACCGCGCCGCCGGCGGCCAGGGGACCGAAGATCTCGTAGACCGACAGGTCGAAGCTGAGCGAGGTCAGTGCGAGGGAGCGGTCCCGAGGCCCGACGCCGAAGCGCCGGTTGATCTCCAGCACGGTGTCCGTGACGCCGCCGTGCTCCACCATCACGCCCTTGGGCGCGCCGGTCGAGCCCGACGTGAACATCACGTAGGCCAGGCTGTCCCGGGTGCCCGCGACCGGTCCGGCCGGCGCGGGGTCGAGGCCCTCCAGGGTGGAGACGGCCGCGTCCGCGGGCCAGGCCGCGGACGTGGACAGCGAGGCCTGCGTGAGCACATGGGAGCAGCGGCCGAGCTCGACCAGCTGCCGGAGCCGGGCCTCGGGCAGGTCGGTGGAGAGCGGCAGGTAGGCCGCCCCCGCCTTCAGGACGCCCAGGACCGCGACGATCTGCTCCCAGCCCTTGTCCAGGGCCACGGCGACCGGTTCTTCGGGGCGCACCGATCCGCGCAGCCGTTCGGCCACGGCCTCGGCCAGGCCGTCCAGTTCGGCGTAACTGAGCGTGCGGTGCGAGGTGATCACCGCCGGTGCCTGCGGGGCGCGCCGGGCCGCCGCGGCGACGAGTTCGTGCAGGGTCATCGGTCGTCTCGTTTCTCGTGCGGGAACGTCAGGCGTGCTCACGGGCCAGGTCGGCGATCCGGTGGAGGCCGCTCATCACGGCCTCGGGCTCGACACCGAAGTCGATCAGGCAGGCCACCTCGTCGACCCCCATGTCCTCGAAGGACCGGAGGGTGCGGCGCGCGGTGTCCGGGGACCCGAACAGGCCGCTCCGGTGTCCACACCGCGCGCAGGCCCGCGTCGTCGGCCGGCCGGGCCCCGTCGAGCAGCAGGTCGTAGCGTCCCCGGTCGGTGCGCGACGCGTCGTCGGCGAAAGAGAAGAGGCTGATGTCCACAGGGTCTCCGTACGAGGTTTCAGGCTGAGGCACCCGAGTAGCGCCGCAGACCGCGCCGCCACAGGAACCGGGTGAAGGCGAGGCCGGCGGCGGCGAATGCGGCCAACGCGGCCGGGCCCGCCCCGGTCGCCCGGGAGGTGAGGACTTCGGCGGGCACCGTGACGGCCAGGCCGATCGGGATCAGGACCGTGAGCCCGATCCGCATCCACCCGGGGTAGAGGCCGACCGGCCAGCGTGCCGCCTGGAACAGGCCCGAGAACAGTTCGGCGACGTTGTCCAGCTTCACGAACCAGAACGCGCTGATGGCGATCGACATCAGGAAGCTGTAGATCAGCGCGGCCGCGCACAGCAGCGTGACGGCGAAGACCGGGACCGCCGACAGGCCCACGCCGCCGGAGAGCACCGCACCGGTCGTCGTCGTGGCCAGGCCGATCGCCACGTCCAGCCCCTGCCACACCTTCGACGAGCGCACGCTGACGGTCAGCAGGGCACCGGCGGGCTTGAGCAGCACCGCGTCGAGGGCGCCCTCCTGGATGTCCGTCAACAGGGACAGCGCGTTGGGCATCACCAGCATCTGGGTGAAGCCGCTGAGGGTGGTGTAGACGCCGGCCAGGACCACCAGCTGGTACAGGTCCCAGCCGTCCAGTCGCTGGACCTGGCGGAAGACCAGAGCCAGTGTGATCACCGAGGTGCCCAGGGACAGCACGGAGGTGGCGATGCGCAGCAGGAAGTTCGCCCGGTACTGCATCTCGTTGAGCAGCAGCAGGCGCAGGTACAGCGCGGCCAGTCGGATGTTCACGCGCCCACCCCGGTGTACCGGCGCACGGCGCGCCGCCAGACCACCGCCACGAGCAGCGCTCCCACGCCGATCCACAGCGCCTGGACGCCCAGTCCCGCCAGGAGCCGCGGAGCCGGGCCGGGTGCGATCAGCGCGTTGATCGGGAAGCTGAACATCCACTCGAACGGGAACCACCCGGCCGCGCTCCGCATCCACTGCGGCAGCAGTGCGAGCGGCACCAGCCGTCCGGACAGCAGGAGTTCGAGCAGGAGGTAGAGCTCGAACAGCGCGCTCGCCCTGGTGGTCCAGAACGTCACCAGCCCGATCAGCCAGAGGAACAGCGAGCGGATGACGAACGCCGCCCAGATCGACACCAGGAAGACCAGCACACCGACCGGGGTCGGATGCGCCGTCGGGTGGAACAGCAGGACGAGCACGGCGGCGACGGGAAGCCACTGGGCGATCCAGACGATCTTGGCCCCGCCGAAGCCGGCCAGGTCGTAGTGGATCGGATGGATCGGCAGCAGCATCCGGCCCGACATCCGGCCGGTGGTGATCCGGTGCTCGAACCCGGCCGGCGCGTAGCCGACGTTCATGTTCCGCACCAGGGTCCAGGTGATGTAGTAGGCCGCCAGGGTGCCCGGCGTGTACCCGTCGACGGATCCGCCCTGGGCGCGGGCGATCGCCGACCACACGACCAGGTAGATCACCGGCTCGGTGAGCATGCCGGCCATCAGCAGCAGGCTGCTGGCGCGATAGGTCAGCTGCTGGGTCATCGACTGCCGGCCGGCGGCCGCGTAGAAGGCGGCCAGCGCCCGCACGCGGTCCGCCGCGGCCCCGGCCGTCATGGGGCCGCCGCCGTGGCCGGGGCGCCGTGGCCCGCCGGGTCGGCGCTGTCGACCCGCAGGTCGACCGCGTCCGAGGTGAAGATGTGCTCGATGACGTCCTCGATCGCGGGCCGCGTCACGGTGAGGTCCGTGACCCCACCCCCGGCCAGCAACCGGGTCGTCACCTCCGGCACCCGTGCCGCCTCGACCCGGACCCGCAACCGCCCGGCGGAAGCGGGCCGGCACTCGCCGAACCCGCTCAGGTCCACGTCGGGACCGGTCGGCGTCACCTCGATGTCGCGGTGCGCGGCGAAGCGCTCGCCGAGCTGCGACAGGTCTCCGTCGTAGAGCACCCGGCCGCGGTGGACCACCACGACCCGTTGGCAGAGCGCTTCGATGTCGGCCATGTAGTGGCTGGTCAGCAGCACGGTCGCGGACCGGGTCCGGTTGTAGTCGGCGACGAACGTCCGGATCCGCCGCTGCATGGCGACGTCCAGGCCGAGGGTCGGCTCGTCCAGGAACAGCATCTCCGGCCCGTGCAGCAGCGAGCCGACCAGCTCCATCTTCATCCGCTCGCCCAGCGAGAGGTTGCGTACCGGCTTGCGCACCAGGTCGCCGAGGTCCAGCAGTTCGACCAGTTCGTCCCTGGTCTGCCGGAAACGCTCGCGGGGGATCCGGTAGATCGCCCGGTTGAGCTCGAAGGAGTCGACGGCGGGCAGATCCCATTGCAACTGGTACCGGTTGCCCATGACCAGCGCCATGCGGCGCAGGTAGGCCGGCTCGCGCCGGGCCGGATCGTGGCCGAGCACGCGCACCGATCCCGTCGAGGGGTGGAGCAGCCCGGAGAGCAGCTTGAGCAGGGTGGTCTTTCCTGCCCCGTTCGCGCCGAGGATGCCGACGATCTCTCCCGGCTCGACCCGGATGCCCACGTCCTGCAGGGCGTGCACCTGTTGCTTGCGCCGGCGGACCAGGACGCCGACCGCCGAGCGCAGCCCGGCGTCCCGTTCCGCCACGGTGAACGACCGGCCGAGCCCGGACGCCTCGATGGCCGCAGGGGTCACAGCCGGGCTCCCTCGGTGCCGAGCGGGTCGACGAGCACCATCCGGAGCTCGGCCGTGTACGGGGCGCCGGCGGCGTCGGTCAGCCAGGTCTGGCCGAGGTCCGGCAGCATCTCCGAGATCGTCACGCTCCGGCGTTCGGCGGTGTCCGCCGCGGCCCGGCGCACCGCGCGCGCGGTCTGCTCCAGCATCAGGACGCTGCTGAAGTCGGTCAGGGTCGGCTTGCGCTCGGTGTGCACGCGGCAGAAGGTCCGCACCGGCATGTCGTGCGCCTCCCGGAACCTCTGCGCCTCCCGGAACCGCCGGGCCGCGGTCTTGGCGAACGCCCACTCCAGCTCGGCCGGCTCGAAGCTCCAGGCCTCCCGTTGGACCACCAGGCGGCCGATCGAGATCCGCGGCAGGTGCCGGGCCGGCGCCAGCGGGCGGAACGCGCCCACGATCGCGGCGGAGACCTGCTCGGCGAGCACCTCCAGCAGGTCCCACGGTCCCTCGCCGGTCTTCGAGACCACCACCAGGCGCCCGTCCTCGCGGCACACCTCCAACGCGGCGGACGGGAACACCGGGCCGGGCGCGCCGGTGTCGCTGTCGTGCAGGCACCAGTACCGGAAGTGCGGCGAGAGCAGCGCGGCCGGGTAGCTGCGGGAGTTGACCAGTGGTGAGTCCTTGCTGGGCACCGAGTACCAGCGGCGGCCGGCGTGGTCGCGCTCCGCGGCTTCGAGCAGTCGGCCGACGTCCGCGTGCCGCTCCACGAAGGGGCGGGCCTCGAGCGTGTTCGTGGCCAGATGCAGCTCGCCCATCACCGCCGTGAACTGCCCGAGGCGCACCGCGTCCAGCCCGGCCGCGGCGATCATCAGGTCGGGGGAGTGGTGCCGCGCCGCGGACCACAACGGGGCGGTCGCGGGGAACTCCCGGCGGACCGCGTCCCGGATCGACTCGACGGTCGGTTCGTGGCGCCGCGCGCCGTCCGGTACCCGGAGGATCCGCGCCCACTTGGCCTGCAGCCGGGACACCGCGTCCGCCACCGGCTCCGGCGGCCCGCCGCGGGTCGTCAGCTGCCGGGTGGCCATCCCCAGCAGCTGGGACAGCGGAAGGCGGTCGCGGCCGCTGGCGCGGCTGTGCCGGTCGAGCAGGGAACCGAACAGGTCCAGGTAGTTGCGGCCGGCGCGGTCGGCGAACCACCGGGCGCTGTCGGCCACCAGGCCGAGCGGCCCGCCGATCGCCTCCTGCACCGGTCGTCCGATCTCCAGATCCACGTCGCGCCTGGTGTCCTCGTAGACCAGGGTCCGCCCGGCGTACATCTCGCCGTGCCTGCGTACGGCGTCGCTGCCGGTGATCCGCAGGAACGCCTCGTCCAGCGCCGCGGTGGCGGCCATCAGCTGGTCCGGCCGGCCGGCCGCCGCGGCGACCGCGTCCCGGCCGCGCTCCAGCTCGTCGAGCGCGGCGAGCGCGCGCTCGCGCGGCTCCCGGTCGCCGACCAGGGCGAGCCGTTCCCGCAACGTCCGTTCGGGATGCGCCTCGATCGGACCGCTCAGGTCCATCCGCACCACGCCGTCGTCCAGCCACGGCCGCAGCTCCTCGACGATCGAGTCGACCGTCGAGGTGTCCCGCCGCGCCGCCAGCTCGGCGAGGGTCCGCGATCCGTCGCACATCCGGAGCAGGGACAGGACGCCGGGCGGCAGCTCGACGGGTTCCCGGTAAGGACGCAGGAGCCGGTCGTCGTCCACGAAGACCCCGCCGGAGAGCACCGGCCGCAGCCATGGGCGCATGCCGGGCTGGTCGGACAGACGCCGGGCGAGCGTGTCGATCGCCCAGTTCTCGAAGTAGACCGTGCGGTCGGCGAGCAGGCCGGGCCCGCCGGCGCAGTCCATCGGCCGGTCGGACTCGGTCAGCCGACCCCAGGCGGCCGGGCCGAAGAAGCCGATGGTGTCGTTCTTGACGGTGTACCGCTGCAGGTAGTTGGCGACGAGTTGCAGATGCTTGAGCTCCGTGGTGCGGCCCGGTTCGGCCGGCCGGCCGACCTTGTCCACGGCGCTGCGCACCGCGGCGGGGTTCTGCCAGGCGACGGCCTCGCGGAACCGCGGGTCGGCCGCCACCTCGCGCAGCGAGTCCGCCAGCCGTTCGAGCTCCGCCTTCCACAGCCCGTCGAACTCCTGGTCCGGAAGACCGGCGGCCTGCGCCAGGCCGGGCGCCGAGAGCCGGCGCGCCTCGGTCGCCGGGAAGCCGGCGCCGCGCAGCACGACGTCACGCCACACGGCCCAGTCGGAGCCGGCCAGCGGGAGCAGGTGGGAGCGCTCGTCCGTCTCCGGCCGCGCGGGCTGTCGCGGCGCCGTCACTGCTCCCCCTCGGCAGCGGGCGCCGGGCGGACGGACAACGGCAGCAGTCGGCTCCCCGGCGGCGCGATCGCCGGACCGGGCACGAAGGACGCGCACAGGGAGCGGGTCAGCCGCGTCCGGTGCTTCTCGTACGGTTGGTACGACTCGTGGTCGAAGTCCAGGTAGCGGTTGCGGTAGCACCAGCGGCAGTCCTCGAACTTCGGGTCGATGTGCTCGCGGCCGGCGCCGTGCTGGGCGCGCAACGACAGGTACTGCTCGTTGTTCCAGATCTCCCGCAGGCCGGCGGTGTTCAGATCGCCGACCAGATGGTGCTCCGCGGGCGAGCCGATCAGGTGGTCGCAGAAGCCCACGCCACCGCGGTAGTTGACGTACAGGTACATCCACGGATGCGTGCAGGTCTTGTTCGCCGTGTCGTCGTCGGCCCACAGCTCGTCCAGCGCCGTGTTGAGCTGAACGTCCACCTCGGTCGACTCGGCCACCTCCGCCAGTTCGGCGAGCGCGCGGAGCACCTCGGGACGGTGGTACAGCAGTTGGTCCGGATGCCCGTCCGGGAGGGTGATCGGGCTGAGGTGCATGCCGACGCCGAGCCGTGCGGCGTGCTTGGCGATGGTGGTCAGCTCGTCGAGTGCCGCGGGCTGCACGGTCACGTTGAGGTGGATGTTGCCGGTGCCCACTCCGCTGGCGTGTGCCTCGTCGACCAGCACCTCCAGGTTGCGCAGCACCACGTTCATGTCGGCGCCGCGGCGGACCTTGCCGAACGTCTCGCGCTCGCCGGCGTCGAAGGACACCGAGATCAGGGCGCCGGAACGCACGAGCTTGCGCCACGTCGCCTCGTGGAACGCCGTCAGGTTGGTCACCATGCGGACCCGGCAGCCGTAGTCGAGGGTCTGGTCGACGAACCGGGGGAAGTTCTTCAGGATCGTGCTCTCGCCCCAGCCGCGCAGGTCCACGATCTCGGCGGTGGGGAACAGTTCGTGCGCGATCCGGTCGAACAGCTCCTGGCTCATGTTGCGGGAGCGGTCGAACTTGCCGGCCGAGCGGCACATCGGGCAGGAGAGGTTGCAGTTCTCGGTCAGCTCCACGAACAGCACCCGGGGCAGGCTGTGCAGACGCGTCGCCCGCTGCTCGAACTCACGGAGGTTCAGCTCGTGGTTCTCGAGGCGGGCCTCGGTCCACTCGACGTGGCTGCTCGGACGCCGCTGCGCGGGCGGTGCGGACGGAGTGCTCTCGATCATGCCTGTCACGGCCTTTCGGACAAGGCGTCGCGGACCGCGTTCACGAACTCGGTGCGGAATCCCGGGTCGGGGAAGATCGAGTACTCGTGGTGGTCGGCCTCGACGCGGTGGCGGATGACGCGCCGGGCGTGGGGCTCCCAGTTGCCGACCAGGTCGTCGGTGATGTGGGCGTTGAAGTAGTGCAGGTCGCCGGCGTAGTAGCCGGGGTGGTAGAACCGGTCGGCGCGCAGGGCGCGGGCGAAGACCTCCAGTTGGCGCCGCAGGACCTCCGGTCCGACCGTCTCCGCGAGCACGCGGGCCTCCTTCAGGCTGCTGACGACGCCCGCGTCCCCGACCGTGATGGTGTAGGGCACGTCGACGCCGATCCGGCGGAGCAGCTCCTGCAGTCTGCCGCCGATCAACACCTCCTCCGAGGACACCCCCGCGGCGAGCGACGGGTCCGGCGGCTGGCTGTCGATGAGGGCGAGCATCGCGACGCGCCGACCCTCCGCCAGCAGCCGGCAGGCGACCTCGAAGGCGATCGCGCCACCGGTCGAGAAGCCGCACAGCAGATACGGCTGCTCCGCCGGCAGCCGCAGCAGCTCCTCCAGGTAGATCGAGGCGAACTCCTCGATGCTGCGGGGCACCTCGCGCTCGCCCTCCAGCCCGGCGGCGCGCACGCCGACCGACTGGACCGGCAGCACCGAGCGCAGGGTCCTGATGGCCATCGCCGTGCCGGAAGCGGAGTGGAAGTAGAACAGCGAGGGAGCGTGCGGATCGAAGTCGGCCGGCAGTTGGAGGCAGCGGTCGGACGGCGCGCGCTCGCGCAGGTACGCGGCGACCCGTTCGACGGTGTCGCGGGCGGTGAGTTCGGCCCGGGGCAGCCGGGCGCGGGTCGTCTCGAACAGCCGGTCCACGATGCGGTCGGCCGCCTCGTCGTCGCCGGATGTGCTGAACGCGGTGTCGATCGAGACGTCGGCGACGTCGAGCTCGTCCGCGTAGGCCTCGGCGACCGCCGCTTCCCACTGGTCCCGGAAAGGCCGCTTCGGGCCCTCCGGCACCGGCGCAAGTCCCTGCTCCACGAAGCCGCCAATCTCTCGGATGTCTGGCGAGAACGTTAGGGAAGTCCAGTGATCAAGCTCTGACCGCGCTCTGAACGCCGCCGACAGACGGCGTTCATTCCTCCACCAGTGCCCGTGCCTAAGCTCAGCGGCCGGGACGGAGCCGGTTGTGAACCGTTCCCTCCTCACCTTCGAACCCGCTGGGAGAGACGTGTCCGCCGTACGAACGAAGAACTTCCCGTCCTGGCCCCAGCTCGGCCCGCAGGAGGTGGACGCCGCCGCCGCCGTCCTGCTGACCAACGAGCTCTCACAGAACTCCGGCCGTCACGTCGCCACGTTCGAAGAGGCTTACGCGCAGTGGCATTCGGCGCCGCACGCGATCGCCGTGAACAACGGCACCAGCGCCATCCACCTCGCGCTCGCGGCGCTGGGCATCGGCCCGGGCGACGAGGTCCTGGTGCCGGCCTACACCTTCGTGGGATCCGCCTCTCCCATCGCCTACCTCGGCGCCACCCCCGTCTTCGTGGACATCGACCCGGACACCTTCTGCATCGACCCGGCCGACGCCGAGGCCAAGATCAGTGAGCGCACCAAGGCCGTCATCGCCGTGCACCTCAACGGATACCCGGCGCCGGTCGGGCAGTTGGCGGAGATGGCGCGTCGGCACGGGATCAAGCTCGTCGAGGACACCGCCCAAGGCCACGGCGCCGAGGTCGACGGCCGCCGTGTCGGCACGATCGGCGACGTCGGCACCTTCAGCTTCTGGCAGGACAAGACGATGACGACCGGAGGCGAGGGAGGCGCTCTGCTGACGGCGGATGCGGACCTGGCCGCCTCGCTGCGCATGCTGCGGGACCACGGCCTGGTGCCGGCCGGCCCCGGGCTGTTCCACCACGCCGCGGTCGGCTACAACTACCGGCTGACCTCGCCGCAGGCGGCCGTCGGCCTGGTGCAGTTGGGCAGGCTCGACGGCTTCGTCGCCGCACGCCGCCGCAACGGAGCCCTGCTCGACGAAGGCCTGGCGCAGCTGCCCGGCCTCTCGCTGCCGAAGGTCGTGCCCGGCGGGGTGGCCGCACCGTGGAAGTACACCCTGCGGCTCACCACCGACCCGTCCGTCCTCGACGTCGTCACGCTGGTCTCCGAGTTGCAGCAGGCGGGGATCCCCGCGCAGCGCCGCTACCCGATCCCGCTCACCCGCCAGCCCATCTTCGCGGGCAACCCCTCCAACGAGACCTGCCCGAACTCCGACCTGTGCGCGAGCACGGCGTTCTGCCTGCCCGTCCACCCCGCGGCCGGGCCCGAGGACATCCAGGACTGCGTCGACGCCCTGGCCAAGGTGCTCTCCGACCACGCGGTGAGCGCGGCGTGACCGCGGCCCCCGAGATCGCCGTCATCGTCACGGCGGACGCCGGCGGTCCCGGCGGGCTCGGCGCGGTGCTGGCCGCGGTCGACGCCCAGGTCCCGGCGCCCGCCGAGCGGATCCTGCTCGGCTTCGGCGCTTCGGCCCCCCTTCAGGCGCCCGAGGGCTGGACGGTCCTGGCCGGCGACTGGCCGAGCCGGGCGCAGGCCCGCACCGCGGGCTGGGCCGCGACGGACGCCCGCTGGGCGGTGTTCGTCGACGCGGTCGTCCCGGCGGGTCTGCTCGCGGCCGCCCAGCGGGCCGTGGGCACGGCGCCCTCCGACGTCGCGGTGCTGTCGCCCGGCAGCGAGGACGGTGAGCGGGACTACTGGGCGCTGCGGGTGGCCGACGGCATCGAGCCGGCCTCGGTCTGGCGGCGTGCCGCCGCCGAACTGGTGGGGTGGTGGCCGGACCGGTGCGACGGGCCCGCGTCGCTCGACCACGCGCTCTGCCTGGACCTGACCGCCGCCGGCTGGCGCGCCGTCAGCTTCGCGGCACCGCCGGCACCGCTGGGACCGCCGGCGCCGCGGTCCGAGGCCGACGCCACGGCCGACGCCTGGCAGAAGCGCTCGCTGGCCATCGTCTCGCTGCACGCCGGGCGCGAGAGCACCTTCTCCCGGTGGGAGGAGGTGCTGCTGAAGACCGAGCTGCCCGCCCGGACCTCGCTCTACGTGGTGGACAACAGCCGCGATCCGGAGTTCACCGAGCGGCTGCGGGCCGCAAGCGTCAGGATCCAGGCCGCCCGGGGGATCGAGCACCTCGACTTCACCGTCGACGGCACCGTGTACCGGCCGTCGCCGGACGAGTGGTACCTGAAGCGGGAGCGGAACCTGCACGTGGCCCGCCTCTACGCCTCGGTCCTGCCGAGGATCAAGGAGGACCTGGTCCTGACGCTGGAGGACGACATCGACCCGCCGGCCGACGCCGTGCGCCGGCTCGTCGAGGAGTACTCGCGCCCGAGCGGCACGCCGCTCGCGGCGATCTCCGCGGCCTGGGACCGGGTCGAGGGGCGCTACGTCTGCGGGGGCAAGGCAGTACCCGAGGGCGGCTGGGGCGCGCCGATCCCGTGGGAGGAACTGCCGGACGAGCCACTCGACGTGGGCTGCGTCGGCGGCGCCTGCACCGTCTGGGCCAACGCCGTCGTCTCCCGGGCACCGGTGCTGTTCGACTGGGAGGAGCAGATGGGCTGGGACGGGCTGCTGTGCACGGGGGCCCGGGAGCGCGGGTTCACCGTCCGGATCCACGGCGGAGTCAGGTGTGTCCACCACACCTGGGGCGTGCTGCGCGGATCGGAGTGACCGTGGCGCAGGGGCAGGCCGGCCCGGTGTCCGGAATCGAGGTGCACGGCGCGACCGGACCCGAAGGGCTGTGCGTGCTCACCCTGCGCGACGGCGCACCGCTGCCGGCACCGGGCGAGGTGGCCGAGCTGCTCCGCGAACACGGCCACGCGGGCTTCGAGGTGTGCCTGGCCGCCTCCGGTGTGGAGCCGGGGTGGGCAGCCGAACTGGCGGCGCGGTGGGGCGAATCCGTGCACGTGCCCGCGCCTGGCTACGTCGTCGCGGACCTGCGCCGCGGCGTCCGGCTCAAGTGGGCGGACGGCGCCGACGAACGGGCCGACGCGTGGCGCTCCCACCCGCCGCACGCCGGCGCCGTCCCCAGGTTCGCCGATCACCAGGACCGGCTGCTGCCCCGCGGCCTGCCGCCGCATCTGGAGCCGGCCGACGGCCGGCCGGCCATGATGACGACGGCGGAGGTGCGCGATCGGCTGCGCCGATTGCTGCCCGCCGGGCCGACCGCCGCCTACCTGGGCGACCACCGGCTCTTCGACGAGGCGGCGCACCGGGTGGCCCGCCGGCTGCGGGCCGGGCTGCCGCCACTGGAGACCGAGTACCGGCGGCTGCTCGGCGGCGTCGGGAGGCTGGTCACCCGCGGCGTGGAGATCGAGTTCCACGCCGGGCGCGGTGCCCGGGCGGCGGACGGAACGCTGCTCAGCACCCCGCAGATCGACGCGATCGCCGCGCTGCTGCGCACGCGCGGGCTCGCCCGCGACGCCCGGGTGCGGCAGCACGGCGCCGACCGCGGGCCCGACGGCGCCGAGCCCTACAGCGAGGACCGCCGTACCTGGCGGGTCGAGCTGGAGGAGGCCGAGGGAGACGGCGAAGTCGTGTCGCCGATCCTGCGGGACACCCCGCAGGCGTACGAGGACCTCGTCGAGGTGTGCGCGATCATCCGCGATTGCGGCGGCTACACCAGCGTCCGGGCCGGTGGCCACGTCCACGTCGGGGTCCCCTTCGGCACCGACACCGCCCTGCACGCCGGCCACCTGGCCCGCTTCCAGGCCCGGCAGTGGCTGCACTTCCGCCTGGGCACCTCGATCCGGGCCGAGGCGCACCGGGGCACGCGGTTCTGCCAGCCGCTGCCCGGGCCGCCGCCGGTGGACGCGACCCGGATCAGACAGCTGCGGGACGACCTCAAGCGCCGCTTGGAACACCCGGCGCTCAAGATCGCCAGGTCGGTCGGCCGGGCCGACGACTCGATCGAATACCGGCACGGTGACGCGAGCCTGGACGCGGCGGAGTGGTGGACCCGCGCCGCAGCGTTCGCCGCCGACGTCGTGCTGACCGTCACCGCCGACCGGCACCCGCCGTCGCCCCGGGCGTGGGTGCCGGCCGGCGACGGCCGCACGGTGAGCGACCAGACGGTGCTGGCCGCCCGCGACGGGGTCCAGGTGCACCGGCCCGAGCCGCCCGGCGACACCGTCGAGGTCCGGCGCGTGCTCGACGAGTACCCCTGGCCGCGGTTGCGCCGGCACCTCGCAGAGCTCTACCACCTCACCCCGCCGTACTGGCGGCGCCGGCCGGACCCGGACCCGGCCGCGCTGCCGGCGCCGTACGACGTGGCCGCGTTGCTCGGCCGACCCCGCGACGCGCCGGTCGACGAGGAGTCACGGCGGCGGCTGGTCGCGGT
>NZ_MECK01000191.1 GCF_014596465.1 Streptomyces sp. CBMA123
CCAACCCCCCCCCCCCCCCCCCCCCCCCCCCCCGGCCGTACCCTCTTTCCCCCCCCGCCCCCCCTCCGGGCCGCGCGCCGGCGAGCCGGACCAGGCCGGTGCGGCGCTCCTCGTCCGGGTACGGCTGCTGGAGGCCGGGGTGGAGACCGACCAGGTCGGCGACCCGGCGGGCCAGCGGCAGGCCGAGCCGGTCGGCGAGCCGGGGCGCGAGCGACTCCCGGCGGGCGGTGCGCAGCGCGGTGGCGAGGACGCCGGCCAGCCGGGCGTCGCCGGTGCGGCCGAGTTCGTCCAGCCGGGCCGAGACCTCAGCCAACTCCTGCGGCGTGGTGTCGAGTGCGGTCAGGCCCAAGGCCTCGGCCAGCAGCGGGAGTTCCGGCAGTCGGCCCGAACGCACGTCCCAGAGCGGGGCGTTGGGGCCGAGGCCGTTCGCCACCACGGCGGCGTGCATCCAGTGGGTGTCGGTGCGGACGTGCTGCGGGCGGACCCACTTGGCGATCCGCTCGCCGAACTCGGCCCGTGGGAAGCCCCGGACCGTCCGGACGACGTAGCCCTCCTGCCGGTTCAGGTCCAACCGCAGGGCGCGCAGGGCCCGTTCGTCGTAGCGGCCGCGCCAGAGCACCCGGGGCGCGGGGACGCCGAGGCGGCGCAGGAAGCGGACGGTGTCGTCCCAGCCCAGGCAGTGGTCCTGGTCCGTCCAGACCGAGAACCCGTAGAACCAGCTGTCCAGATCGGTGTACGGGATGGAGTGCCGGGCGAACAGGTTCTCGCCGCAGATCCGCCAGCCGTCCGGGATCCGGGCGCCGATCCGGTGCTGGAGGCCCTTCACCCAGGCCCGGGACGGGTGGTGGGCGGAGTCCAGCGAGCGGGCGTGCAGGCCGTCGGCGTAGAGCGTGGTGTTCTCGCCGTCCAGCTTCTCGGTGACGACCACCTCCGCCCCGGCCAGGCCGGAGAGGTCCCCGGTCCGTACGTCGTCCGCCGCGGCCCCCGGTGACCAGGGGAGATGCGGCGTCCGGGGGTAGTGCACTCGCATGTCCGGCTCCCTGAACGTCCTTGATCCGGCGGACACTGTAGGAGCCGGTGAGCGGGGCGGGCCACCGATTAACGGCGCGGGCGCGGGCTCAGTCGATGCGGTGCTCGCGCCAGAAGGGGGCCAGGTCGACGGGGGTCGCGGCCTGGGCGGCGGCCTTGAACTCGGCGGTGGTGGAGACGCCGTACCAGTGCGCGCGGGCGTAGTCGTGCAGGAGGGCGGACATCGTCTCCGCACCGATCAGCCGGCGCAGTTCGTGCAGGGCGCAGGAGCCGTGGTCGTAGATGACCGCCTCGTAGCGGTCGGGGTGGGTGTCCCAGTAGCTCATCGGGTTGGTGAGGTGTTCGTCCGCGCTCCGCCAGGGCGTGGCGGCGGCGCAGTTCTCGCCGGTGTCGCCGAGGGCGAGGTCCATGGCGTACTCGGCGAAGGACTCGTCCAGCCAGGGCGCGCGGTACTGGTCGTCGCCGACGATGCCGTACCACCACTGGTGCGCCAGCTCGTGGATCACGGCGGAGGGGCGGATCCGGTCGAGGACGAAGGCCGGGTACTCCATGCCGGCGAAATCGAAGCCGTTGTCGAGGACCAGGGCGAGGTCCGAGTACGGGTAGGCGCCGTAGCTGCGCGAGTGGGCGTCGATGGTGCGCAGGGAGAGGTCGAGCATCGCGCGGGCGTCGTCGGGGGTGATGCCGCGGGCCGAGTAGACGGCGATCCGGACGCCGTCGCCGGAGGTGCCCGCGATGCGGCTGAACGGGCCTGCGGCCCATGCGAATTCGCGGACCTTCCGGGCGCCGACCCGGGTGATCGTGCGGCCCGGTTCGCCGGGGGTGTCGACGGCGGTGCCGGTGGCGGGGACCAGCACCTCGGTGGGGTGGTCGAGGGTGACGGCGAAGTCGGAGGCGAGGCCGTAGAAGGACTCGCCGAGCTGGCTGTACCGGTCCAGGTGCCAGCCCGCCTCGTCGCGGACGGCGAGGACGGGCAGGGCGTTGCCGATGTAGCTGTAGGCGCCGTCCCGGCCGAAGCGGTCGATGCCGTCCGGGACGTCGACGGCGAGGTCGAACTCGACGGTGGCGGAGGCGCCTTGGGCCAGCGGGCGGGCCAGTGGCACCCGCAGGGCGGTGCAGTCGACCTCGGGGGAGCCGTCCAGTCCGCTCACCCGCACGGACGGGGTCGTGCAGCCGCCTCGGAAGTTGTCCCAGAGCCGCAGGTACAGCTCCTGGAGGGGTTCGGGCGAGGTGTTGGTGAAGGCGATCCGCTCGTGGCCGCGCCATTGGGCGCCGGTGGCGTCGCTGCGCAGCTCGACGGTATAGGCGGGGGCGCCGGGGGTGCGGGTCGGGTCGGCGGGGGCGCGGCGGGGCGGAGCGGGGGCCGGTGGGGGCGCGGCTGCCGGGGCGGCGGCCACCGGGGCGGTGGCCACCGACAGGAGCACGGCGAGGACGGCGAGTAGGGGGAGGGGGCGTCGCACGTCGTGAACTCCTGTCGGTGGTGGGGGTGTTCGTGGTGCTCGGGGTCAGCCGTGGTGCTCGGGGTCAGCCGTGGCGTTCGGGGTGAGCCGTGGTGCTCGGGGTGAGCCGTGGCGTTCGGGGTCAGCCGTGGTACCGGGCCAGCACCCGCTGCACCGCCCGGGCGTCGGCCGGTATCTCGCCGGTGGCCGGGGCGGGCAGCTGGATGAAGGGGCCGGCCAGGAAGAGCGAGCGCGGGGCGGCGGGGGCGCGGTCTCGCGGGTCGGAGTGTCGCTCACCGTGCGCCTTCCGTCGCCGGGCTGCCGGCCGCGCCGACGCCCGGGATCGCGTCGCTGCCCGGCACCGCGCCGCCGGGAGCCGCGAGCTCGGGAGCCTGACCGTCGGCTGACGGACCGTCCGTCGCCGGGGCGTCCGTCGCCGGGCCGAGCTCGATGGTGAACGCGCCGAGCACTTCGCGCATCCGCCGTTCCACCTCCTCGATCGAGGCGCCGACCACATGGACGTACCCCGAGGCACTGTGCGAGGCCCTCCGGGCGGACACCGCGTCGCCGACACCGACCGTGAGAACGGCCTCGACCACCCCGGGGACACGCAACAGGTCCTCCGTCGGAGTGATCCGCCGGACCGTCCCGGAGCCCGGCAGCGGCAGCAGGAGGCCACCCGCGCACTGGCGCAGGCGGTAGTCGAGCGCCGGGCGGATGCCCCGGTAGACGTCCAGGGTGGCGCCGAAGACGTCGAAGCCGTACGCGTGCCCGTGGTTGGCCGGGATCTCACAGTCGGCCAGCCGGAGCCCGATCTCCCCGGCGTACAGCCGGCCGTCGATCAGGAAGAACTCCATGTGCGCGTAGCCGTGGTCGATGACCATGCCGGTGACGATCCGCTGCACCAGGACGCGCAGGTCGACCGGCGGGGCCTCGTCGGTGCCGACGCTGATGCTGGCGTTCATCGCGCCGTCCACGATGTCCAGCGGACGGCAGGGCATGGCGCTCGGCCAGGCGTCCAGCACCTCGCCCCGGTGGATGATCGCGCAGACCTCCCACTCGGTGCCGCGGAGGAACCGCTCGACCATCCAGTCCCGGGCGGTGAGGTCGATGCCGGCCAGTGACTGGGGGCCGTCCAGCCGGTGGGTGTCCACGCACGCGAAGGAGTCCACCGGCTTGAGCACCAGCGGCCAGCCGTAGGTGGCGGCGAACCAGGCGACCTCGGCGACCGTCCGGACTCGCGTGAACTCGGCCGTTCGCAGGCCGAGTTCACGGAAGCGCTGCTTCATCTCGGCCTTGTCGCGGACCCAGGCGACCTGTCGGCTGCTCAGGTGCGGCAGCCCGGCCAGCTTGGCGAAGCGCTGGGCGAGGGCCTGGCGCGGCTCGCTCGGGTTGCAGAAGGTGCTCGGCCGTGCGGGGAGCCCGGCCACCCACTCGCGGTAGCGCGCCGCCTCCCGGACCAGCGGCACGTCGGCGCGCACCCAGAACGCGGGCAGGTGCGCGGTGCGGCGCAGGTGGTCCTCGGAGAGGTCGCCGCGCAGCTCCTCGAAGCGCAGCAGCACCAGGTGCTCCGGGAGGGTGCGGGCCGCGTACCGGGTGAAGGAGGACGGCCGGTCGTCCACCAGGAGCAGTACCGGGGCCTCGGCCGGGGCGTCGGTGCCGGCTCCGGGCGGGGCGCCGCGCGCGGGGTTCGCGGGGTTCGCGGGGTTCGCGGGGTCCGCGTTCACATCGCCTCCAGGACGCGCCGGATCGCCTTGACCGCCACGGCCCGCTGCTCCTGCGGCAGTTCGGGCGACAGCGGCACGCACAGGGTGCGCTCCAGCAGGTCGCGGGTGCGGGCGAAGCCGCACATGGAGCAGTCGGCGTTGCAGGCTTCGAGGATGCGGATGCACAGGTCGTGCGGGTGCGGGTGCCGGTGCGTGGTGGGGGACACGGGGACACCTGGGCCTTTCCGTCGGGGATCGATTCCGTGGGCGGCGCGGGGACGGATCGGCGGGGACACATCAGCGGGCCGGGTCGTCGGCCCCTGAAGGTCGTTCGGCCAGGAGCTGGAGCAGGGCGTCGGCGACCTGCGCCGCGCCTGCCGTGCCGACGGCGGTCGTCAGCGCCGTCCAGTCGGGGCCGGGACGGTCGGTACCAGTCCGATCGGTACCAGTCCGGTCGGCGTCGGGCGGGTCGGCCAGCTGCCCGAGCTGCTCGACCAGGGCCTCCCGTACGGCCCTTGCCGTCCGGGGGCGGCCGAGGTCGGCGGCACGGGCGATGCCGCCGTAGATCAGGTCGAGGGCCTTGCCCTCGCCGTGGGCGCGCAGTGCCAGCGCCTCGTCCTCGTCGAACACCTCCTTCGGCCAGCGGACGCGGGTGTCGGTGCCGAGCGCCCGGCTGTGGAATCGGCCGTTGAAGATCTGGCTGAGGTTCTGCGGTGGCAGGCAGATGGTGGGAGTCCCGAGCTGCCCCGCCTCCAGGAGGGTGGTGAGGCCGGGGGAGGTGAGCAGCACGTCGCACTCGGCGAGGCGGCGCAGGAACTCCTCATGGGGGAGGGCGCCGACGGTGGTGGTGGCCGGGTGGGCGCAGGAGTCCACCAACTGCGCGGCCAGCCAGGCGGGCAGGTTGCCCGCGATGTGCACCTCGGTGACCCCGCTCGCGGTGAGCGCGTCCAGGGCCGCGGGCAGGACGAGCTGCGGATAGCCGGCCCAGTCGGTGAGTTGGGGTGCGCGCAGTCCGCCGAGGCTGAGCAGGGCGCGCCGGGGGTGCGGTGTCGGCGTGCTGCCGCGGGCGGCCCCGCCGTCGGCGATCACGGCGTCCACCCACCGGAGTCGGTGGACGTCGGCCAGCACCCGGGCGGCCTCCGGCGGCAGCGCCACGCACCGCTGGGCGCAGTACACCTCGGTGTCCAGCGGGAGGTCGGGGCGGTCGCCGTCCGTCCAGAGGAACGGCAGGCTGTCCACGAACACCACCGGGACCCCGCAGGCCCGCAGCGCCTTCGCCAAGGCGCCGTCCATCACCACCAGCGCCGCCTGCACGCGCTGCGTCCGGACGATCCGGGCCAGTTCCTCGGCCGACCGGTGCTCCGGTAGGTCGAACCAGCGCTCCACCGGCTGCTCGGCGAGCACCGGTCTGCCCAGTCCGGAGGCCAGCCCGATGAATCTCAGCCGGTCGCCGCCGCGACGTCGGAGGGCGGACAGCACCGCGCTCAACTTGCCGGAACTGCCCCAGCCGAACTCGACTCCGGCCACGGCGACCGTCCGGGTCTCCGTCGTCGTCTTCGCCGTCATCCGTACCGTCGTCATCCGTACCAACTCCCCCGCCTGTAACGGACTTTCCTGTCGCTCCGTATTCGTACCAGGCCTGAGATCGCAGGTCGGTTCGACTGCCTACGGAAAAGCGAAACGTAACCACCCCACCAGGTGAAGTTGCCGTTCGGTGCATTGACGACGAGCAGTCAATCCGATGGATGCGCAACACACGGGCAGGAACGTGCCTGCACCCGCCGGCCGCCGCGACGGGCTGCAATGGACGCCCATCCGATCCGCAGCGCAGCCGACCACCGGAACCGCGCCCCAGTCGTACCGATCCCACCCCGCAGGAGGGCCGCCAGATGGAACAGTTGACCGACGACACCGATCCGGTCCGCGTGCTGGACACCTCCGGCACCGACTACCGCCGGGCCTTCGACCTCTTCCTCGCCGGCACCGACGAGAAGCCGCGCACCCATGCCCGGCTGAGCGAGGTCGCCACCGGCCTCCCGCACCGCCGGGTGCTGCTGGACCTCGGCGCGGGCGACGGCCGCACCACCGCCCACCTGGCCCGGTACTTCGACCGCACGATCGCCGTCGAACCGAGCGCCGCCATGCGGGAGAAGCTCATCGCCGCCTGCCCGGGCGCCCGCGTCCTGCCCGAGCCGCTGGACCGCGCCGAGCCGTCCGAGCCGGCCGACCTGGTCCACCTCTCCCACGTGCTCTACTACGTCCCGGAGTCCGACTGGCTCCCCACCGTCACCCGCGCCATCGAGTGGACGGCCCCCGGCGGCACCCTGCTGGTCGTCCTGCAGAACCCCGAGAGCCCCTGCATGCGGATGGCCGCCCACTTCACCGGCGTGCGCTACGACCTGAGCGCCCTCCTCGATGGTCTGCGCGCCCACCACCCCACCCACACCTACGCCTTGGAGACCCTCGACCTCCACTACCGCACGCCCCACCTCGCCGAGGCCGTCGACGTCGCCGAGTTCATGGTCAACGTCGCCGACCTCGCCACCCTCGACCCCCGCCCCACCCGGGCCGCCCTCACCGCCTACGTCCGACAGCACTTCGCCCAGCCCGACGGCAGCTACGCCATCGGCCACACCCAGGACATGCTCACCGTCCGCCGGGCCCGGAGCGCCCGGGTCTGAACCCCGGGGGGCCGGACGGCTCAGACATCGGTGTTCGATCGAACGCCCAGGCGAACTCCCCTGGGCCTTCCGGCTACCGGCCCGGTGCGGCGTCCTCGATGGCGGTGAGCAGCCGGGTGTGCACGGCGGTGGCGGCCGCGCGGGTGGCCGGGTCGGGGTCCTGCAGCTGAGGGGCGATCAGCTCGACGGCCGCGGCGAGGACCGGCACGGGCACGGTCGCCTCGCGCAGGTGGAGGAGTTGGGAGGCGGCCCGCTCACCGGGCGTGGCCCGGGCGCGGGCGTCGGGGATCAGGGCGGTGAGGCCCCGGGGAAGTGGCTGAGTGCTGGTCACCCGTCGCATTCTTCCGTGCCCGGGCGCCGCTGATCACCACGGCCGGGCGACGGCGGCCCCATGGACGGCCGGCGGTGATGGTGCGCCCGAGGATGATCGGCGCCCAGCGGTGGAGGAGTGGCCGTCGACAACGATCCGCTGACGGACCTGGCCGTGCTCCGCCGGGTGCGTCGCGTCCTCGCGGCGGGGCGCCGGGATTCCCGGCAGGGCAGGCGGTTGCGGAGGCTCCGGGTGTGGAGGGTGTGGAAAAGGTTTGGCGGGGCACCCGGGGAATCTTGTATGGTTCTCCGCGAATCATCCAGAGGGGTGGAGGGACCGGCCCTACGAAGCCCCGGCAACTCCCCGTTCGACCCGGCGTCCGAAGTACGCGCCGTGTTGTCCGGGGTCAGTGCCAACTCCGGCCTGTCGCCAACGTGGCGCGGGAAAGATGAGGAGACACGGTGCTCTCTGTGCTGTCCTTCGCCCGGGCGCTTCCCGCCCCGGCCCTTTCGCGTACCCATCTCGTGTCCGGCGCAGGCATTCGGCCCGCTTCGCAGGCCTGTCCTCGCTGACCACCCCGCTCCCACCCCACCGGAGCGCCCGTGAGCCGGACCCACCCACGGCCCACGGGATCTGAGACTGGAGTACCCGTCCATGGAGAACACGAGCGGTGTCGGCGTGCTCGACAAGATCACCTCGATCCTCGGCACCCTGGAGGCCGGCCCGGCCACCCTGGCCGGACTGGTCGACGCCACCGGCCTGGCCCGGCCGACCGCCCACCGGATCGCCGTCGCACTGGAACACCACCGCCTGCTCGGGCGTGACCTGCAGGGCCGGTTCGTCCTCGGGCCGCGGCTCGCCGAACTGTCGGCCGCCGCCGGTGAGGACCACCTGCTGACCGCCGCCGGCCCGATCCTCACCCAGCTGCGCGACCTCACCGGCGAGACCGCCCAGCTCTACCGCCGGCAGGGCGAGGTCCGGGTCTGCGTGGCGGCGGCCGAGCGGCTCTTCGGCCTGCGCGACACCGTCCCCGTCGGTCTGGCCCTCCCGATGAAGGCCGGGTCCGCCGCCCAGGTGCTGCTCGCCTGGGAGGAGCCCGAGCGCCTCCACCGGGGCCTCAAGGGCGCCCGCTTCACCGCCACCGCCCTCAGCGGAGTGCGGCGCCGGGGCTGGGCCCAGGCCGTCGGCGAACGCGAGCCCGGCGTCGCCTCCGTCGCCGCGCCCGTCCGCGGCCCGGCCGGGCGGGTAGTGGCCGCCGTCTCCGTCTCGGGCCCGATCGAACGGCTCACCCGGCACCCCGGTGCCCGCCTCTCCCAGGCGGTCCTCGAGGCGGCCGGCCACCTGTCCGAGGCGCTGCGCCGCTCCTGACCGGCGTGCCCGCGGTCAGCACGGGGTATCCGCTACCCCTCGTCCAGCAGGGCGGCGAACCGGGCCAGCGGATCCCCGGTGAACGGGCGCAGCGCCGGGGCGAGGAGGCGCGCCCCGGGGAAGCGCAGGCCGCCGAGGAAGGCGAAGCGGGTGGTGCGGTCGGTCTCCGGGCGGGCCGCCATCCCGCCGAGGACCAGACGGCTCTGCATCAGGCACCAGCCGGGGGCGAGGTCGATCCCGAAGGTCGCCCGCAGCCGGGTGTGGCCGTGGATCCGGGCTTGCAGCGAGGCGGTCCGGAGCGAATCGGCGGTGGGTGGGCCGGCGGTGGGTGGGCCGGCGGTGGGCGGGCCGGCCGGCTCGGACGGGGTGAGCCGCACGGTGCGGACGTCCGGGATCCAGAGCGGCATCGTGCGCTCCAGGTCCTGGGCGAGCGCCCAGACCCGTTCGAACGGCGCGTCCAGGACGGTCTCGCCGATCCGTGCCGCTCCGGGTGCGGTCGCGGCGATCACCCGCAGCCGCCGGACCGGGTCGAAGTCGGCGACGGGCCACTGCGGCGGCTGTGGAATGCGCGGCATCTCGGGGATCGGGCTGTCGGTCACTGCTGCCACGCCTTTCGGAAGCTGAGCCGGGCCCGGGAGAGACGGGACTTGACCGTCCCGGGTGCGACCGCGAGCAGCGCCGCGGTCTGTCGTTCGTCGAGGCCCTCCAGGTCGCGCATCAGCAGGACCGCGCGGTGTTCGGGGGAGAGCCGGGACAGCACGTCGCGGATGTCCGCGGCGAGCTGGGGGTCACCGGGCGCGGGCACTTCACTCAGTTCGGCGGGCCGCGAGCGCGTCGCCCGGGTGGCGTACCGCACCGCCTCCCGGACGGCGATGGCCCGCACCCAGCCGTACAGCGCCGCCGGTTCCCGCAGTTGGCGCAGCTTGCGGAAGACCACGATGAGCGCCTCCTGGGTCGCGTCGGCGCCGTCGTCCAGGGCGATCGGGCCGCAGAGCCGGCGGACGTACGGGGTGATCAGGTCCAGCAGCCGGCCGGCCGCGAGTCGGTCGCCGCCCTGGGCGGCCCGGACCAGCTCGGCTAGGCCGGGCGGTGGCTCCTGCATGGTGCGCTCTCCGCTCTCTCCGTCGAGGGGCAAACGAGGGGGTCCGTGGAGGGAGGCCCCGGGAGGGCGAAAGGTTCCGCGCGGCTTCCGCCCGACGGCAGTGTTCCTCGTCACAGGAACGGATCGGCCGGCGGGGTGCTCCTCCTGGTGTCCAAGCGTCCTGACACTCCGCGAGGTGACGGCATGAAGTCGACGAAGATCCGCAGCAGGGCCACCGCGGTCGGCGCGGTGCTGGCGGTGGACGGTCTGGTCCACCTCTACTGGGCCACCGGACGGACCTGGCCGGTGGACGGCACCACCCGGCTCTCGCAGCTGGTGCTCAACACCCAGGTGCCGTTCACGCCGCAGACGCTGGTCCCGCTCGCCGGGACGCTCCTCTCCGGCGCGACGCTGGTGCTGGTCCAGGGCGGACGGCTGCCGGCCCTGGCCCGCCGGCTGCCCGCCGTGCTGCCGCGCTGGGCGAGCCGGGCGGTGGCCGCCGGGCTGCTCGCCCGGGGCACTGCCGGACTCGTCTGGGTGACCGGCGCCTGGGCGGACCCGGGCGACACCTTCTACTGGCTCAACCTGCTGCTGTACACCCCGCTCTGCCTGCTGCTCGGCCGGGCCGCCTGGCAGGTCTCGGCCGCAGGCGGGGCAGTGGTGGGCGGGGCAGTGGTGGGCGGGGCGGTTGCGGGCGGGGCGGCGACGGGCGGGCCGGCGGCGGACGGGGCGGCGACAGGTGGGACGGCGGCGG
>NZ_MECK01000192.1 GCF_014596465.1 Streptomyces sp. CBMA123
CCGCGTGGACGGCCCGCTGGCGCTCGGCTACCCGTGGGGCGGCCGCCCGCCCGGCGCGCCCGCCGTGCTCGGCTGCTTCCTCAACACCCTGGTGCACGCCGTCCCCACCCACCCGGTCGCCGACCTGGAGGCGCTCTGCGACGACTGGTGGGACGACCTCGACCACGCCGGCACGCCCTTCGACGAGGTGGTCCGGGCCGCCCGCACCGCCGGGTCCCCCTGGTCGGGCGCGCTGGACGCGATGCTCACCTTCGAGGACCTCCAGCGCCGCCCGGCGCTGGTGCTCGGCGGGGTGCCCGGCCGGGAGGTCCACCTCGCCGGGCGTCCGCTCGCCGCGCCGATGGCCGTCTCCGCCTCCCACGGCGACGAGCTGACGGTGCGCCTGGCCTGGGACGGCGAGCGCTTCCCGGCCGCCGACGCCGAGGCCGCCTTCGCCGAGCTGCTCGCCGTGCTGCGCCGTCACCTCTAGGACCCGGCCCGGCGGCCCGCCCCCGACTCCGGACGTCCCCGACTTCGGCCGACCAGGACCCCCGCCGCCCAGGACTCCCGTCCCCCAAGCCCCCGTCCCCCCGGAGCCGTCGTCCCCCGACGGCCCCGCTCCCCGAAGCCCCCGGCCGCACCCTCACCCCGGTGCGGTCCGGTCCCCACCGGCCGTACCGGGACCACCCCACGCCCGCACCCGGCCACCGTCGTGCCGACACGCCCACCACACAAGGGAATCATCCATGTTCGCACTCTCTCCGTCGCAGGAGATCGTCTGGCTGCACGAGCAGATGCAGCCGGGCAGCCGCGCCTACAACTTCACCGGCGTCCTCGACCTGTGGGGCACCCTCGACCGGGACGCCCTGCACACCGGCCTCGCCGCCACCCTGGCCCAGCACCCCGGCCTGCGGCTGGAGTTGGTGGCCCGACCGGAAGGCCTCCCGGGCCAGCGGGTCGCCGAGGACTGCCCGCCGGAGCTGCGCCACAGCGACTTCTCCGCCGAGGAGGACCCGGAGGCCACCTTCCGCCGGCTGCTCGCCGCTGAGGCCGAGGAGCCGCTCGACACCGAGCGGGCCCCGCTGCTGCGCTGGCACCTGGTCCGGCTCGCCGACAACCACCACCGGCTGATCCACGTCGAGCACCACCTCGTCCACGACGGCCACTCCTTCGCGATCTTCCTGCGCGACCTGTTCACCGTCTACCGCGCCCGCGTCCTCGGCGAGCCCTACGAGCTGGGCACCGCCCCCTCGTACGAGCAGCACGCCCGCACCGAGGTCGACCCGCAGGCCCGCGAGCGCGCCCTCGCCTTCTGGACCAAGGAGCTGGCCGACGCCCCGCGCGAGGTCACCCTGCCCGGACTGGCCCGGCCGGGCGTCGAGCGCCGCCACCGCGGCGGACAGCTCCGCCAGGCGATCGGCGCCGACCTCGCCGAGCGGCTGCGCGAGCGCAGCAAGTCCGACGGCCACACCCCGTTCAGCACCCTGCTCGCCCTGTTCGCGGAGCTGCTGCGCCGGCACAGCGGTCACCACGAGGTGACCGTCGGCACCGCCGTCGGCAACCGCCCGGAGGGCTTCGAGGGCACCGTCGGCATGTTCGTCAACACCGTGCCGCTGCGACTGCGGCTGGACCCGGCCGCCTCCGGCACCGACGCCGTGGACGAGGTGACCGACGTCCTGATGCGCGCCCTGCCGTACCAGGACCTGCCGGTCCAGGAGCTCACCCGCCGCCTCGGACTGCACACCAGCGGCGCCGACAACCCGCTGTTCAACGTGATGTTCAGCGCCCACGACGCCGCGCTGCCCGACGTCCAGGCGCCCGGGCTTGACGTCTCGCTGTACGAGGGCTTCAACACCGGCACCACCCGCTTCGACCTGGACCTGGTGCTGCTGCCGGACGACCGCCGGGTGGTCGGCGAGAAGCACGCCGCCGCCGGGATGACCCTGATCTGGGACTACGACGTCGACCTGTTCGGCGAGGCCAGGGCCGTGCTGCTGTCCGAGCGCCTGCTGGACCTGCTGCGCCACTACCTCGACCGCCCGGAGACGGTGCTCGCCGAGCTGGCCCCCGCGCCCGAGGCCGAGCCGGCCAGCCCGGTCGTCCCGGCCGGACTCGACCCGGCCGCCGCCCACGACCCGACCGCGCTCGCCCTGCTGGCCGGCACCGAGCGGATCAGCTACGGCGAACTCGACCGCCGGGTCGGCGAGTTGGTCGACCGGATGCGCGCCGCCGGAGTCACCGCCGGCCAGCCGGTGGCCGCCGTGCTGCCGCGCGGCACCGACAGCGTGGTCGCCCTGCTGGCGTGCCTGCGGCTGGGCGCCGTCCACGCGCCGCTGTCCACCGAGGACCCGGCCGCCCGGCTCGGTCTGCTGCTGGAGCGGCTCGCCCCCGCGCTCGTCCTCGCCACCCGGCAGAGCGCGCTCGCGCTGCCGGCCGAGGGCGTCACCCCGGCGCTGCTGGACGGCCCCGCCTTCCCGAAGGCCGAGCCCGCCGCCGCCCTGGAGGGCGGCGCGTACATCATCCACACCTCCGGCTCCACCGGCGTGCCCAAGCCCGTCCTGGTCGGCCGCGAGGCGCTCGCCGGGTACGTCGCCGCGATCGCCGCCCGTTACGAACTCACCGCCGCCGACCGGGTGCTGCTGTTCGCCCGGCCGTCCTTCGACGTCTCGCTGGAGGAGGTGCTGCCCGCCCTCGCGGTCGGCGCCGCGCTGGTGGTGCCGCAGCGCGAGGTGCCCACCGGGCCCGAGCTGGTCGCCGTGCTCGCCGCCCGCGGCGTCACCGTCGCCAACCTGCCCACCAGCTACCTGCTCGCCGTCCGCGAGGACCTGCGCGAGGCGCTGCGCGACGGCCGCTGGTCGCCGCGACTGCTCGTCCTCGGCGGCGAGCGGCTGCCCGCCCGGGCGCTGGCCGGGCTGACCGAGGCCACCACGGTGCTCAACGCCTACGGCGTCACCGAGGCCACCGTCACCTCCACCGTCCACCAGGTCACCGCGGCCGACGTCGACGCGGACGGCGAGATCCCGCTCGGCACCGAACTCGACGGCGTGCGGCTGCACGTCCTGGACGAGACGCTGCGCCCGCTCCCGTACGGCTGCGTCGGCGAACTCGCCGTCAGCGGCGACCTGTTGGCGGAGGGCTACATCGGCCTGCCGGAGCCCACCGCGGCCCGGTTCGTCACCGTCCCCGCGCTCGGCGGCGCCCGGGTCTACCGCACCGGCGACCGCGGCTACCGCGACACCGAGGGCCGGCTGTGCTTCCTCGGCCGCGCCGACAACCAGGTCAAGCTGCGCGGTCACCGGATCGAGCTGGAGGAGATCGAGGCCGCCGCCTCGGCCGAACTCGGCGGCCGCTCCTGTGCGGTGGTGCTGCACACCGACCCGCAGACCGGCCCCCGCCTGGTCGGCTTCCTGGAGGGCGCCGAGCGCCCCGACCAGACCGCGCTGCACGCCGCACTCGCCCGCCGGCTGCCCGGCGGACTCGTCCCGGCGAGCTGGACGGCCGTCGAGGCGATGCCCACCCTGCCCGGCGGCAAGCCCGACCGGGCCGCCCTGGCCCGGCTGGTCCAGGAGGTCCCGGCGGAGCCGGAGAGCGCACCCAGCAC
The DNA here is from genome assembly GCF_014596465.1 of Streptomyces sp. CBMA123. Classification (GTDB taxonomy): domain Bacteria; phylum Actinomycetota; class Actinomycetes; order Streptomycetales; family Streptomycetaceae; genus Kitasatospora. The sequence goes on from NZ_MECK01000192.1 coordinate 3,581, forward strand.
CTTCGACGACCCCGGCCAGGAGCTGATCGCCGCCGCCTGGCGCGAGGTCCTCGGCCACGACCGCTTCGGCGCGGACTCGCACTTCTTCGAGGTCGGCGGCCACTCGCTGCTCGCCGCCCAGCTCGCCGCCTTCCTGGAGCCGCACCTGGGCAGCCGCCCGCCGCTGCGCACCCTGTTCCGCCACGCCGTGCTGGCCGACCAGGCCCGCGTCCTCACCGGGGAGAGCAAGTGACCGCCCCCTCCGCTGTCCTGGAGGACGGCCACCGCGAGATCGTCGAGGCCTTCGAGAGCTTCATCCGCCGCGAACTCGTGCCGCTCGCCGCCGAGTTGCCCGAGACGGCCGACCAGGTCCCGAGCGACCTGCGGGCCTACGTCCGCAAGCGCTCCGCCGCGCTCGGCTTCTACGCCGGCGACTACCCGGAGGAACTCGGCGGCGCCGACATGCCGTTCCTCGCCGTCGTGCTGCTGCACCACGCCGCCGGGCGCAGCGGCTGCGTGCTCGCCCCCTACGCGCTGGCCGGCTCCGACGGGCCCAGCCCGCTGCTGCGGCACGGCACCCCGGAGCAGATCGAGCGGCACCTGATCCCGCTGGTGCGCGGTGAGCAGACCCGCTGCCTGGCGCTCACCGAGCCGCAGGCCGGCTCGGACGCCTTCCACCTCACCACCACCGCCGTGCGCACCGGCGACGGCTGGGTGCTGAACGGGCGCAAGACCTTCGTCAGCAACGCCGAACACGCCGGGATCGCCCTGGTGGTCGCCGCCACCGACCTCGGCGACGGCAAGGGCCCGAGCGCCGGGGCCACCGCCTTCGTGCTGCCGATGGACCAGCCCGGTCTGCGGATCGGCCAGCGCTACGAGGGGATGTCCGGCGAGCCGCTGTTCGAGCTGCTGCTCGACCAGGTCACCGTCGGCCCGGAGGCCGTCATCGGCGGCGAGGAGGGCATCGCCGCGGCCACCGCCCTCGCCATGGACAGCCTCTCCCGCGGCCGCCTGGTGGTCGCCGCGATGTGCAACGGCATCGCCGAGTACGCGCTGCGGGCCGGCGTCGAGTACGCCCGCGAGCGGCGCGCCTTCGGCAAGGTCATCGGCGAGTACCAGCACATCCAGGAGCACCTGGTGGCCACCCGCGCCGAGGTGGAGTCCGCCAAGCTGCTCACCCTCGCCTGCGCCCGGCTGGTGGACGAGGGCACCGAGGCGCCCGAGAACGCGGCGCTCGCCAAGCTCGTCGCCTCCGAGACCGCCGTGCGCGCGGTGGACCGCTCGCTCCAGGTCCACGGCGCCACCGGCTGGGTGCGCGGCCACCCGCTGGAATTCCTGTACCGCTACGTCCGGATGACCACGATCATCGAGGGGACCTCCGAGGTCCAGAAGGTGATCATCGCCCGTTCCATGGGCCTGAACTGACGGTTTCTCGTACGTATTTGGAGACTTTGATGGAATCCCTGAGCATCGGCTACGGTCGTCCCCACCAGGACGGCGCGGTCCTCGACCTGTTCACCAGCTGGGCGCACCGCACCCCGCAGGCGCCCGCCCTGATCGACGGCGAGCACAGCTACGACTACGCGGAGCTCGACCGCCTCGCCGAGACCGTGGCCACCGCGCTGCGCGGCAAGGTCGGCCCGGGCGACCTGGTCGGCGTCTGCCTCGGCCACTCGGCGGCGCTGGTCGCCGTCACCCTCGGCATAGCCAAGCTGGGCGCCGTCCACCTGCCGCTCGGCCCGCGCCCCGGCGAGAAGCGGCTGCAGGCCGTCGCCGAGCAGCTGCGCCCGGTCTGCCTGGTCGGCGAGGCCGCCGTGCTGCCGCCCGGCGGCGAGCGGCTGGAACTGGACCTGCCCACGTCGGACCTGTCCACCGCCGGGGTGCTGGCCGCCCTGACGCCCGGCGAGCAGATCAGCGTGCCCGCCGGCACCCACTACGCCGTCCTCACCTCCGGCTCCACCGGCACCCCCAAGGCCGTCGCCGTCACCGAACCGGCGCTCGGCGCGCTGCTGCACTGGTACCGGGAGCTGTCCGGCCTCGGCCCCGGCGAGCGGCACAGCCTGCTGATCGGGGTGTCCTTCGACCCGCACGTCATGGAGCTGTGGGCCACCCTCACCTCCGGCGCCGCGCTCGTCGTCGCGCCCGAGGCCGTCCGCTGGGACTCGGGCGCGCTCACCGAATGGCTGGGCGAGTCCCGCATCACCGTCACCCTGCTGCCCACCCCGCTGGCCGAGCCGATCCTCAACCGGCCCTGGCCCGCCGGGCTGGCCCTGCGCCACGTGGTGATCGGCGGCGACCGGCTGCGCCGCGCCCCCGGACCGGACGTCACCGCGACCGTCCACAACGCCTACGGCCCCGCCGAGGCGACCGTCGCCACCACCGTGCACACCATGGCGCCCGGCGGCGACCACGGCGCCGGCGCGCCGCCGATCGGCCTGCCGATCCCCGGCGCCGTCCTGCTGGTCACCGACGAGCAGGGCCGCCCGGTGCCCAGAGGCACGGCCGGCGAGCTGCGGATCGGCGGCCGGGGCCTGGCCGCCGGATACCTCGACCCCGAGCTGACCGCCCGCCGCTTCGTCGAGGTGCCGCCCGGCGTGGACGGCATCGACCGGGTCTACCGCACCGGCGACCGGGTGGTGATGCGCGCCGACGGCGTGCTGGAGTTCCACGGCCGGCTGGACGACCAGGTCAAGGTCAGTGGGGTGCGGATCGAACCCGCCGAGGTCGAGGCCGCCTTCGAGCGCGACCCCCGGGTGCGCCGGGCCGTGGTCGCCGCCGAGACGGCGGAGACCGGCGGCGTCCGGCTGCTGGCCTTCGTGCAGACCGGGGCGGACGCCGATCCCGCGAGCCTGCTGGACGCCGTACGGCCCTGGCTGCCCGAGCAGGCCGTGCCCTCGGCCGTCCGGCTGGTCGACACCTTCCCGCTGGACGCCAACGGCAAGGTGGACCGCGCGGCGCTGCTCGCCGCGGAGCCTCCCGTCCCGGTGGCCGTGGGCGAGGAGGGCGAGACGCCGGTCGAGCGCACCGTGCTGAAGCTCTGCCGGGAGCTGGTCGGCCGCGCCGACCTCGGCCCGGGCGACAACTTCCTCGCCTCGGGCGGCAACTCGCTCGCCGCGGCCCGGCTGCTGGAGTCCCTGGAGGGGGAGTACGGCGTGCGGCTGCGCGCGCCCCTGCTGCTGCGCCAGCCCGACCTGCGGGCGATCGCGCGGCTGGTGGAGGAGCGGATGCCCAGCGCGTCCCTCGCGTAGCGGTCCGTCCCTCGTGTAGGGCCCGTACCCCGGGCGGGGCCCGGTCCGGCTTCGGCCCCGGCCCCGCCCCCCGCCCCCGCCTCCTGTCCTGAACAGCGGCTTCCCGGCCTCAGCGCCGGGGCGCCCGGAAGGGAACCAGTCATGACGCCCGTCCGCCCCACCCTCCCCGCCCTGGTCGCCCGGCAGGCCGAGCAGCACCCGACCGCGCTCGCCCTGACCGACGGCGCCACCTACCTCACCTACCGTGAACTCCTGGACGCCTCCGGCCGGTTGGCCGCCGTGCTGGCCTCGCGCGGAGTCGGCCCCGGCAGCGCCGTCGGCCTGCTGTGCGCCCGCTCCGCCAGGTTCGCGGTGGCCCAGCTCGCCGTCTGGCGGGCCGGCGCCCTGGTCGTCCCGCTCGACCCGGCCTACCCGCGCCCGCGCATCGCCGAGATGACCGAGGACGCGGACGTGCGGCTCGTCCTCGGCGACAAGGCGCTGCTCGCCGACGCCGGGCTGCCCGCCGAACGCACCCTGGTGCTCACCGAGCGCGGCACCGAGGAGACCGGGGGAGCGGTGCCCGACGCCGCCGAACCGGACGCGCCCGCCCTGCTCTACTACACCTCCGGCTCCACCGGCCGCCCCAAGGGCGTGCTCGTCCCGCACCGCGCCGTCGCCGACCTGGTCACCGCCCCCGACGGGCTCCCCCTCTTCCCGCGCGACCGGGTGCTCTTCCACTCCACCCCCTCCTTCGACGCCGCCACCTTCGAACTCTGGGCCCCGCTCGCCCGCGGCGCGGCCGTCGCCGTCTCGCCGGCCGAGCGGCCCAGCGCCGAGGAACTCGTCCGCGACATCGAGCGGTTCGGCGCCACCACCGCCTTCATCACCACCGCGCTCTTCCACCACCTGGCCGCCAAGCAGTCCCGGATCTTCGGCGTGCTGCGCACCCTGGCCGTCGGCGGCGAGGCCCTCGCCCCCGAGTACGCCGGGGCGGTGCTGCGCGCCTTCCCCTGGCTGGAGCTGTACAACGTCTACGGGCCCACCGAGGCCACCACCTTCACCACCGCCCACCGGATCGCCCCGGCCGACTGCGAGGGCGGCCCGGTCCCGATCGGACGGCCCTTCGGCGGCGCCAGCGCCCTCGTCCTGGACGAGCGGCTCGCGCCGGTCGAGCCCGGTACGGTCGGCGAGCTCTGGATCGGCGGCGGGCGGCTCGCCCAGGGCTACCTCGACCGGCCGGAACTGACCGACGAGCGCTTCCGCGACCTCCCGGGCAGCGGCCGCGCCTACCGCAGCGGCGACCTGGTGCGCCAACGCCCCGACGGCGCCCTGGAGTTCCACGGCCGCACCGACGACCAGGTCAAGGTCCGGGGCTTCCGGATCGAGCCGGGCGAGGTCGAGCAGGCGCTGCTGCGGTTCGCCGAGGTCGCCGAGGCGGCCGTGGTGGTCCGCCGGGCCGGACAGCCCGACGCCGCGCTCACCGCCTGCGTCGTCCTCGCCGAGGGCGCCGGGGTGGCCGTCGAGACCCTGCGCACCCGGCTCGCCGAACGCCTGCCCGCCCACCTGGTGCCCACCGCCTGGGCCGTCCTCGCCGAGCTGCCGCTCACCGGCAGCGGCAAGGTCGACCGGCGGTCGCTCGCCACCGCCCCGGACCCCTCGGCGGACCGCACGACGGCCGAGGCCGAACTCACCCCGATCCAGCAGGTCGTGGCCGAGGCCTGGAGCCGCGCCCTGGAACGCCCGATCACCGACCCGGCCGCCGACTTCCTCGCCGAGGGCGGCCACTCACTGCTCGCCATGTGGGTCGTCGACGACCTGCGCGAGGACCTCGGCGTCGAACTCTCCCTCGCCGACTTCCTCGGCCACCCCACCGTGGCCGGCCAGGCCGAACTGCTCGAGCGCGCCCTGCGGGCCGCCGACGACACCCCGGGAGCACCCCAGCGATGACCAGCGACCAGAACGACCTGCTCCGCCGCGCCCGCAACCGCCGCACCGCCCCCGCCGCCACGCCGGAGCGCCCGACGGCCGCCGACACCGGCCCGGCCCCGCTCTCCCACGCCCAGCAGCGGATGTGGCTGATGGACCACCTCGGCCAGGGCGGCGCCCTCTACAACGTCCCGATCGCCACCCGGCTGCGCGGACCGCTCGACCCGGAGGCCCTGGCCACCGCGCTCACCGGCCTCACCGAGCGGCACGCCGTGCTGCGCACCCGCTACCCGCGCCGAGGCGAGCAGCCCTACCAGCACATCGATCCGGCCGGGCCGGTGCCGCTGCCGGTCGTGGACGCCTCCTCCGAAGACGCCTCTCACGTCTCCTGCGACGGTTCGGAGCGGTTGGCGGCCGAGGCCGCCCGCCCCTTCGACCTCACCGAGGGGCCGGTGCTGCGCGCCCTGCTGCTGCGGCACGCACCCGAGGACCACACCCTGTTGCTGACGATCCATCACATCGCCGTCGACGGCGGCTCGTTGCCCGTCCTCGCCGCCGACCTCGCCGAGCTGTACGCCGCCGCCCGTGACGGCGTCGAGCCCCGGCTGCCGCAGCCCGGCCTGCCGTACGCCGAGTACGCCCGCCAAGAGCGCGCCCGCGACACCGAACTCACCGCCACCGCCGACGCCCTCGCCGCCCAGCTGGCCGGCGCCCGACCGCTGCCGCTGCTGCGGCCCGTCGCCCCCGGCGTCCGCGACCGCCGCGCCGGGCTGCACGCCGTACCGCTCGACGCCGCCACCGTCGAGGAGCTGCGGCAGCTCGGCGCCCGGCACGGCGCCACCCTGTTCGCCGTCGTCCTCGCCGCCGCCTTCGCCACCCTGCGCACCGCCGCCGGACAGGACGACCTCACCCTCGGCTGCGCCAGCGGCCACCGCGCCCGGCCAGAGCTGCGCCGTACGGTCGGCCTGGGCGTCAACACCCTCGCGGTGCGGGCGGAACTGGCCGGGGAGGAGTCCTTCGCCGAGGCGCTCGCCCTGGTGCGCGGCGCCCTGCTGGAGGCCCAGCAGCACCACCAGGTGCCCTTCGACCTGGTGGTCGAGCGGCTCGGCGCGGCGGCCCGCGGCGCCGACGGCACCCCGCTGCTGTCGGTCAGCTGCGACCTCGTCCAGCCCGCCACCGCGCTGACGCTGCCCGGGCTCGACGCCGAACACGTCGAACTCGACCTGGAACTCGCCAAGTTCGACCTCACCCTGGTGCTGGAGGAGGGCCCGCAGCCGCGCTGCCTGGTCCAGCACGACCAGGCGGCGCTGGACGAGGCCACGGCCGCCCGGCTGGTCGAGGCCTTCGCCGCCGTGCTCCGCGCGGTGGCCGACGACGAGGACCGCCCGCTCGCCGAACTGCCCGGCGAACTCCTGGTCTCCGACGTCCGGCACCCGGTGCTGGCGGCGCTGTCGGCCGCCCCCGGGGTGGCCGACGCGGCCGTGGTCGAGACCGCCGACGGCCCGCCGCTCGCCGACGCGGTGGTGCGCGGCCCGGTCGCCCCCAGCGGCACCGACCTGCGCTCGCTGCTCCGGCGCTCCGTCGCGGCGGCCGAACTGCCACTGGCCGTTACCCTGTTGGACCGGATCCCGCGC
>NZ_MECK01000193.1 GCF_014596465.1 Streptomyces sp. CBMA123
GTCCGGCCGCCAGGCGGGCACCGTCACCTCGCCGCCGCCCTGCCGCACGGCCCGCGCCAGCCGCCTCGGAACCTCGGCCACCTCCGGCGGCACCGGGCGCCGGGCCCACAGCAGACCGGTCGCGGCCTCGGTGGCGGCCAGGGCCGCCTCGTACATCGGGCGCAGGGCCGTCCGGCCGTGCTCGGGGAGTACGTCCTGCAACTGGTTCAGGCGGGCCGTCAGCACCCGGCGGGACTCCGCGCCCCGCGCGGTGCCCAGATCGTCGAGGGTACGGCCGAGCGCCTCGTACCCGGCGGCCAACGCCCGGCGGCCCGGATCACCCGCCCGACCGGGCAGACCCAGCAGCACGACGAACCCGGCCCCCACCAGCATCATCGGCGCCGCCGCCCACCACGGCCCCGGCAGCGGCATCCCACTGCCCAACGCCGCCGACACCAGCAACAGCATCCCGGCCGCCGACCCCCGCGGGCCCGTCGCGCTCAACGCCCCCGAGACGAAAGCCGTCAGCGTCAACCCCACACCCAGCACCACCACGCCCGCATGAGCGTGCTGCAACGCCGTACCGACCAGCATCCCCAACGCCGAAGCCGCCACCGCCGACCCGATCCGGACCGCCCGCAACCGCCCGGGCTCCACCCGGTCGTTCATCGTCGCGTGCATCGCCCCCAGCCCGGCGAACACCCCCAGACCCAACCGGTGCGCCCACAACCCCAGCGCCAACGGCACCACCATGCCCACCGCCGCCCGCACCATCAACACCACCGGCACCGGCGGCCTCACCGGCCGCACGGCACGGGCCCACCACGGGGTAGGGGTCGACATGTCTCGCTCACGTCCGTTCTGCGGCCACGAGTCGCTGCTGTGCGACATTGCGCGGCAGATGGGGCGTACCGGGTCAGTCTACCCAGCGGCCCCGGGCACGGACCGTACGTGTCAAGTTCGTACCGATCGAGCCCGGGCGGCCCAAGGGCCCTGCCCGGCCGACAGAGGCGGTGGCTACGATGACAGAGGCGGAGACCGCCCACAGGGCGGGCGGTCCAACCGACCAGGACGGTAAGAAGCAGAAGTTGACGGTGTGTTGCGGCACGGCGGGCCCGGGAGACGCCCGGGGCGAGCCGGCCGTACGGGGGAGAGGTGGATTGCTGTGACGGATCCGAGTACGCCGGCCGCGGGGACGACGCCGGGGGGTTCGGCGAATACGCCGTTCACGCTGGACAAGAAGCTGCCCCTTCCATGGTTCGGCGGGGTCAACATCGCTCCCGTCTACAGCACTGTGGAGACGAACGGCACTGCCGGCGATCTGGTCTCAGCCTTCGGCAAGCACGACGTCAAGATCGAGATCGACACCCTCACCGAGTTCGCGAACAAGATCGAGGCCCTGCTCGCCGCGATGGAGGGTTCTGAGGCCGCGCCGTACAAGCTCGCCGCTCAGAAGGTCTCCCAGCAGAACTTCGTCAGCGGGGACCAGGCCCACCAGTTCGTGGAAGCAGTCGCACTGTCCTCCACCTACGAGAAGGTCCACACCCAGCTCGTCAAGCTGCACAAGGACTTCACGTCGCAGATCAAGGCGATGCAGAACGCGGTCACGTCGACGGCACAGAACTACTCGACCAACGAGGACAACGCGACAGCCGATCAGAACGCGGTCGCGCAGAGCGCTGGTTCGACGGGAACGAGCGGACCCGGGTCGAGGCGGACCGGCGCCAAGAGCTTCTGATGGCGTCGACGGAGACGGTTCACGGGGAACGGGGAGAAAATAGTGGCAGTCCAGTCGAAGTTTGAAGGCATGGACCATGAAGTACTTCTGAACATGGTCAACGGGACCGACCCCACGACGGTCCTGAGTCGCGCCGCGAAGCTGCAACAGGCCGGCGGTGTTCTGAAGGAGTTGAGCGAGGCGCTCAAGTCGCACCTCTCCAAGGTCACCTGGGAAGGCCACGCCGCGGAGAACTTCAAGACGTGGGCCGGGAACCTGCAGCAGTCCGCCGAGAAGCTGGGTGCCTACTCCGTGGGTGCGGGCGACGCCATGAATCAGGCCGGTGAAGCACTCAGCACTGCCAAGGCGGCGATGCCGCCCGTGCCGTCGGACGCCCTCAACTGGGTGAACGGGCGGAAGATGCAGTCGGCTCCTGACCCCGAGGTAGTCAGGCAGCTGAAGACGTTCGGCTGGAACCCGAACGGCCCGTCCACGGCGGAGATCGACGCGGCCATGAAGCGCAAGAACCCGAACTGGGTCTCCGAGACGCAGGCCATGGCCGGAACGAAGGAGCTTTACGATGCGCACCAGGAAGCCATCCGGCAGATGGAGAAGCTGGGCGAGGCCTACTCCGCGGCGACCACCACGCTGACCGGGCTCGGCGACAACGTGGTGCTGCCGGGGACGCCCGAGACGAACCGGGACGCGTCATCTGACTATTCGGGCAGTGGCAATACCGGTGGGAACTACGGCGGCGCCCTACCCAGCCCGCATTCCGCCGGTGGCAGTGCCAGGGGGAGCTATAACGCGCCTGGTGGCAGCTACGGCAGCGTCTCCATGACGCCCCGTGACCCGGGAACGGGGCGGCAGGAGTCGATCTACCCCGGCCACGCCGGGCCGGTCCCTCCGCACGACGGCGGCCAGCTGCCGCCCCCGCCGCATGACCCGGGTTCCTCCGTCCCGCCGTCCCACCCGTCGGACCCGGTCAGCCGCCCGGGGACGGGCCTCGACAGCATCCCGACCCTGCCGGACCAGAGCGCCCCGGTCGGGCCCGGCAGCGGTCCTGGGCTGCCGGGTGGCCCTGGTGGAAACCCCGCCTACCCGGGCGGTCCCGATGGCCGAGGGGGGCTGCCCGGACTGCCCGGCAGCGGCCCGATCGCCGGTTTCCCCGGCGGGACCGGTGGCGGCCCCGTCCCCACCCGGGGCATCGGCAGCATCCCCGGCAAGGGGGGCGGCTCGGTGCCTCTCCGCACGGGCCCCTTCAACGGCGGTTCGATCCCCGGCAAGTCCGGTACCCCGGGTCTGCCCAGTGGAACGGTCTTCGGCCGTGAGGGCGCGCCAGGAGCCGGCCGGGTCGGAGGATCGCCCACGAGCGGCGGCATGGGCGGCATGCACCCGGGCATGGGCGGCGGCCACGGCGCTGTCGGCGGCGCCGGCGGCTCGCGCGGCCGGGGCCTGACCTCGACCCCCGGCGGTACGGTCGGCGGCCGCAAGGGCCCCTCTGCCGGTGGGGAGTTCACCCCTGGCGGTACCGGCCTGCGCAACCGTGCGGCCGCAGCAGAAGCCGCCGAGGGCGGTGCCCGGTCCGGGCAGAACGGCATGATGGCTCCCGGCGCCGGCGGTCACGGCAGCCGGAAGGAGCGCGACCGCCGCAACCGTGCGGACTACCTGCACGAGGACGAGGAGACCTGGATCAGCGGTACGCCGGACAGCAACCCGGACGTGGTTGAGTAGGACGGCAACGACTGCCCGGCCACTGGGCTCGCCCAGTGGCCGGGCAGATCTGTTCGGGCACGCTTTCCCGGTCTGTGGAGAGATTGACGAGGAGTTGTGATGGGGCGGACGGATACGCGAGCACGTCTGCAGGTGTTCGTGGCGGCGCTGATGGCGGTTGGAGTCGTGGTCGGCCCAGTCGCAACACCTGCGATTGCTGATGGCCCGATTCGTCCTGACCAGTGGCATCTGGATGCGATGCAGGCCCCGGAGATGTGGAAGACCTCGAAAGGGGACGGGATCACCGTTGCAGTGATCGACGGTGGCTTCAAACTGGATCATCCGGACCTGGTGGGCCAGTTCCTGCCAGGGCAGGACTTCAGCGGCGGCGCCGGTGGTGTCGGTTCCTACGGTGACGGGCATGGCACCCAGATGGCCAGTCTGATTGCCGGGACCGGAAGATCCAGCGGTGGCACAGGCGCTTATGGGCTTGCTCCCGGGGCCAAGATTCTTCCGCTGAAGATCAATAATGGGACTGTCGCGCCGGTGGTCTCGACTGATTTCCTCGGTCAGGTCGGGCAGGCCGTTACGTATGCGGTCGACAAGGGTGCGAAGGTCATCAATATCTCGCAAGGAATTTCGGCAGTCTCCACTTCGCCTGGCGATGTGGAGAAGTTGAACAAGACCTTGACGTGGGCCCGAGGGAAGGGCGTGCTGGTCGTATCCAGCGTCGGAAATTCGGCCCAGTCCGGGAACCTCGTTGAGTATCCGAGCGCGCTGCCCGATGTCGTCGGAGTGGGTGCGGTTGGTCGCGACGTTGTTGCGACCTCGGAGTCCCAGCAAGGGCCGCAGGTAATCCTTGCCGCGCCGGGTACGGACATGATCGAGGCCTGCACCGGCAACACCGGATACTGCAAGAGTCATGGCACATCTGACGCGGCTGCCCTGGTGTCGGCATCGGCGGCGCTGGTCTGGGCCGTGCACAAGGACTGGACTGCGAATCAGGTTCTTCGGGTTCTCATCAATACGGCGGGAAAGCCCACTGACGGTTCTGTTCGCAATAACGATGTCGGATACGGAGTTGTGCGTCCCCGGGTTGCGCTGACGGATCCGGGGGATCCCGGTCCGGCGGATGTGTCTCCGGTTCCGGTGACGGATCCTGTGCCTACGGCGAGCCCGTCCGCGTCTGCCAGCGCGCAGGCTCCGGCCCCGTCGGCGTCGAGTCCCGCCGTAAGCCCGAGCGACGTAGCGGTAGGTGCACCGCCGGCGCAGCCGAAGGCCGATGCGTCGTCCGGGTCGAGCAGCACGCTGCCGATCGTGGGTGGGGTGGCGGCCGGGCTGGTGGTGGTGGCCGGGGTGGTGTTCGCCGTGGGGCGGCGGCGGAGGGCGCGCCGGGTGTGAGGTGGGGTGGCCCGGGTGCCGTGGGGGCGGCGCTCGGGCTTTTTGGTGGGCGCGGGGGTCGGTGGTGTGCGCCGGGGTCACTCGGGCGGGGGCTGGTGGGGGCGGCCCGGTGGTGGCGAGGGTGGGTGGTATGGATGCGGAGGGTGCTTGGCGGGCAGGGCAGTTGCGGCGGGCGGCGGCTGCGGCGTTGATCGGGACGGCGATCGAGTTCTACGACTTCTTCCTGTACGGGACGGCGGCGGCGCTGGTGTTCGGGCCGGTGTTCTTTCCCGGGCTGGGCCGGGTGGGGGCGTTGTTGGCGGCGTTCTCGGTGTACGCGGTGGCGTTCCTGGCGCGGCCGTTGGGGGCGGTGGTGTTCGGGCACTTCGGGGACCGGGTGGGCCGGAAGGCGACGCTGGTGGTGTCGTTGCTGTTGATGGGGTCGGCGACGGCGGCGGTGGGGTTGTTGCCGGGGTTCGCGGTGTGGGGGTGGTGGTCGCCGGCGCTGTTGGTGGTGTTGCGGGTGTGCCAGGGCGTGGGGTTGGGCGGGGAGTGGGGTGGGGCGGCGCTGCTGATCGCGGAGAACGCGCCGGCCGGGCGGCGGGGGCGGTACGGGGGGTTCCTGCAGTTGGGGCCGTCGGGCGGGTTCGTGTTGGCGAACGGGGCGTTCCTGGCGCTTCAACTGGGGCTGGACGAGGGGTCGTTCCGGGAGTGGGGGTGGCGGGTGCCGTTCGTGGCCTCGCTGGCGCTGGTGGCGGTGGGGCTGTTCGTGCGGTTGCGGCTGGCGGAGACGCCGTTGTTCCGGGCGGACGAGCGGCGGGACCGTCCGCCGGTGGTGGAGGTGGTGCGTGAGCACTGGCGGCCGGTGCTGGCGGGCGGTGGGGCGATCACGGTCGGGTACGCGTTGTTCTACCTGACCACCACGTACGCGCTGGCGTACGCGACCTCCGACTTGGGGGTGGCGAGCACGGTGGTGCTGTCGATGCTGCTGGTCGGTGCGGTGGGTGGTGCGGTGACGGTGTGGCTGAGTGCCTCGCGCAGTGACCGGTGGGGCCGGCGGCGGACGATGCGGTGGGCGACGGCGCTGGTGGCGGGGTGGTCGCTGGTGCTGTTCCCGCTGCTGGAGACGGTGCGCCGGCCGTTGATGTTCCTGGCGCTGGCCGGGGCGATGGTGGCGCTGGGGTGCCTGATGGGCCCGGTGGCGGCGTTCCTGCCGGAGCTGTTCCCGACCCGGGTGCGCTACACGGGTGCCGCGTTGACGTACAACCTGGGCGGAGTGGTGGGCGGCGCGACGACGCCGCTGGTGGCGACCCGGCTGACGGAGGCGTACGGGACGGCGCAGCCGGTCGGCTGGTACCTGGCGGTGCTGGGTGTGGTGGCGATGGGCTGCCTGTGGCTGCTGCCGGACACCACGGGCGCGGAGTTGGGGGTGGTGGACGGCGGACGCCGCCGGGCGCCCGTGCTGGGGGCGGACCCGGCGGCGTAGCCGTACGGAGGGTGGTTCAGCCGGCCAGGGCGGCGCGGCCGGCCAGCACGACGGCGGTGTGCCTGGCGACGCGATCGCCGAGGTGCTCGGCGGTCGCGATGTCGGCCTTGTGGACGGCCTCGGGGCCGGCGTCGGACGGGGAGGAGGCGGCGGCGCCGCTGAAGAAGCCGAGGCGGTTGAGGTCGTTCTCGGAGGCGGTGGTGGCGTTCCAGCCCGGCTTGAGGCCGAGGTTGACCCAGTTCATGCCGTGCTGGGCGGCGAGGGTCTGGAAGAAGCCGAGGGTGCTGGCCTTGTCGCCGCTCTTGGAGGCGGAGTTGGTGAAGCCGGCCGCGACCTTGTCCTTCCAGGCGTCGGTGAACCAGCGCTTGCTGCTGGCCTCGGCGAAGACGTGGAAGGCGCCGGAGGCGGTGCCCATGTAGGTGGGGGAGCCGAAGACGATCGCGTCGGCGGCGTCCAGCTGGGCCCACTGCTCGTCGGTGATGGTGTCGACGGCGATCAGGGTGACCTCGGCGCCCGCGGCGGCGGCGCCTCGGGCGACGGCCTCGGCGATCACGGCGGTGTGGCCGTAGCCGGAGTGGTAGGCGAGGGCGACGGTCGGGCGGATGACGGTCATGCGGGCACTCCTGTGCGGGCGGAGGAACAGGGGGACGGGCGCGGGCGGACACGGCGGAGCCCCGAGGGGGCTCGAACCGGCCCGATCCGTCGAACGGTCTCCAATATAGACCAGGTCTCCAGTGGAGACCAGGTGCGGATCGGAGACCGGAGGTCTACCCTGGGCGGTATGACGACGGAGGAAGCAGCCCAGGCCGGGGCCGGATGGCACGGGGAGCGGGAGTGCGGCGCGGGGGGGAGTGGCGAGCAGGAACGCGACGTCTTCGCCCGGCTCTGCCCCAGTCGGGAGCTGTTCGCCGAGCTCGCCGACAAGTGGTCGCTGCTGATCCTGATGAGTCTCTTCACCTGCGGCCCCCAGCGCTTCTCCGAACTCCAGCGCGGGGTCGGCGGGGTCAGTCGCAAGATGCTCACCCAGTCGCTGCGCAACCTGGAGCGCAGTGGCCTGGTTCTCCGCACGGTCTTCCCGGAGACGCCGCCGCGAGTGGTCTACGACCTGCGGCCGCTCGGTCGGGAGCTGGCCGAGCTGGTCCTTCCGCTCGGGCGCTGGACGGAGCGGCGGGCCCCGCAGATGCTCGCGGCCCGCGAGGAGTTCGACGCGGCGCACGCCGAGAGGGTCTAGGGTCTGCGGGCCCCGGTGGTGAGCGGGCAGGTGGACGGCCGAGGGGCGGACGGAGCCGATTTCCCTTCCGGGCCGACGGCCGTGTAATGTCTTCCTTGTTCGACCGGCCCGGCCAAACAAGCCCGGCAAGCCCCTATAGCTCAGTCGGTAGAGCGTCTCCATGGTAAGGAGAAGGTCTGCGGTTCGATTCCGCATGGGGGCTCAACTGGAAGACCCCCGCCTCACGGCGGGGGTCTTTCGCGTTCTCGCACCTGGTCCGGCGCCACGCGGTGGCCTAGCGGGTCGGGTACGGAATGCGTTGTGATGGTGCGTCATCGGCCGCCCGCCCGAGGGGTGCGGGCGCGAGCCGGACCCCGACCGGGAGGGCGTCATGGGCGTTCGACTCGTGGTTGTCGACGACCACCGGCTGCTGGCCGAGGCGCTGGCCACCGCACTGCAACTGCGCGGCCACCGGGTGCTGGCGGTCGGCTCGCCGGCCGGCGTCGCCGCCGACCTGGTGGCTGGGCGGCGGCCCGAGGTGTGTCTGCTGGGGGTGGCCGCGCCGGGGGAGCCGGGCGCCTTCGACGGGCTGCGCCGGATCCGCCGGGAACGCCCCGAGGTGGCGGTGATCGTGCTCGGGCCGGTCGGTGAACTCCGCGGTGTGGCCTGCGCGTTCGCGGCCGGGGCGGCGGGCTACGTGCCCAGCGACGAGCGGATCGAGGTGGTCGAGCGGGCGATCGGACGGGCCCGGGCGGGCGAGGCCGCGGTGACGGTGGACGTGCTGCGCGGCGCCTTCGACCAACTGCTGCGCCCGGTGGCCGAACCGGACGACGAGGCGGTCCGGCTGCTGCGGCTGCTGACCCGCCGTGAGGTGCAGGTGCTGGCCCGGATCGCGGACGGTGAGGACACCGCGGCGATCGCCGCCGGGATGCGGATCGCCGCGAGCACCGCCCGTACCCACGTCCAGCGGGTGCTGATGAAGCTCGGTGCCCGTACCCGGCTGGAGGCGGCCGCGGTGGCCGCGCGCACCGGCCTGCTGGAGCGGCTGGCGGGCGGCTGAGCACGGCGACCCGGCACGGCGGTTGACGGGCGGCCGGAGGATGGCCGGAGGACGGCTGGTCGGGCGCCTGAGGAGTGGGTGAGAAAGCGTGCGGATGACCGCCCGAGTGGTCCGGAGCACCCCGCCGGGCAGGGACAATTGACCCGAGTCGTACGTCCGCATTCCCTCGATGGCGCCGCCGAGCGGGCGACCATCGCCCGCTGGAGGTCTCATCATGAGTAAGTACCTGGTCACGGGTGGCGCCGGCTACGTCGGCAGCGTGGTGGCTGCCCACCTGCTGGAGGCGGGTCACCAGGTGACCGTCCTGGACGACCTCTCCACCGGTTTCCGCGAGGGCGTCCCGGCCGGTGCCGAGTTCGTCGAGGGCCGGATCCAGGAGGCCGGCCGGGTGCTGGACGGCTCCTTCGACGGCGTGCTGCACTTCGCCGCCTCCTCGCAGGTCGGCGAGTCGGTCGTGGACCCGGAGAAGTACTGGCGCAACAACGTGGCCGGCTCGCTGGAGCTGATCACCGCGATGCGTACGGCGGGCGTGCGCAAGCTCGTGTTCTCCTCCACCGCCGCCGTGTACGGCGAGCCGGAGGTCGTGCCGATCGCCGAGACCGCCCGGACCTCGCCGACCAACACCTACGGCGCCAGCAAGCTCGCCATGGACCACATGATCACCAGCGAGGCCGTCGCCCACGGCCTGGCCGCCGTCTCGCTGCGCTACTTCAACGTGGCCGGTGCGTACGGCGCCTACGGCGAGCGCCACGACCCCGAGTCGCACCTGATCCCGCTGGTCTTCCAGGCCGCGCTCGGTCAGCGCCCGCACATCGCGGTGTTCGGCGACGACTACCCGACCCCGGACGGCACCTGTGTCCGCGACTACATCCACGTCGCCGACCTGGCCGACGCGCACCTGCTGGCGCTGGACGCCGCCAAGCCGGGTGAGCACCTGATCTGCAACCTGGGCAACGGCAGCGGCTTCTCGGTGCGCGAGGTGATCGAGTCGGTCAAGCGGGTCACCGGCCGGGAGATCCCGGTGCAGGTCGCCGGTCGCCGGGCCGGCGACCCGGCGGTGCTGGTGGCCTCCGCCGAGCGCGCCCACCAGGAGCTGGGCTGGACGCCGCGCCGCCCGAACCTGGACGAGATCGTCGCCGACGCCTGGAAGTTCGCCCTGGAGAAGAGCGGGAAGTAACCCGCCGACGGCCGGTACGAGCCGGTCGGCCGGGCCGGCTCCGGGAGCGCTTGCGGCATTCCCCGGGGCCGGCCCGACCGGACAAGTCGGGCTACTCGCACACCTTCTGACGAAACTTCACCGAACCGCCACGGGGGCGTTTCCCGGCCCGTACGCTGAGTGCGGTACCGGTGGGGCCGGCGCCCTTTCGGCTTCACCGGCCACCGGTGGGCGGGCGGAGCGGCGGGTCCGGAACGCGGACGCCGTACCGGTCCCCGCCTCCCGGGCTCGGGCGCTCTGAGCAGGGGGTAGTGACGATGGGGCGGATCCGGGTCCTGGTGGTCGACGATCACCGGATCTTCGCCGAGGCGCTGGCCGCGGCCCTCGCCGCCGAGCCCGACGTGGAGGTGGGCGCGGCCGGCAGCGCGGCCGCCGCCGAGCGGGCGCTGGA
>NZ_MECK01000194.1 GCF_014596465.1 Streptomyces sp. CBMA123
GAACTGCCGCCGGCCCGGAGCGACCGGCCCGACGCCGAGCAGTCGCCGGCCGCGTCCGGCGAGCTGGCCAACACCCGTCGGCTGCTGGTCTGGCCCGAGCCGGACCCGGCCACCAACCAGGCCCTCCAGTCGCGCGGCTACCTGCCGGTGATCGTCCGCTCCCGCGAGGAGGTCGACGCCCAGGCGAACGCCTTCCCGGCGGCGCTCTTCGTCGACCCGCTGACCAGCCCGATCACCCGCACCGCGCTGCAGTCGCTGCGCACCGCGGCGCTCAACAGCAGGGTCCCGGTGCTGGTCACCGCCGGCCTCGGCCAGGCCACCCGGGACGCCGCGTACGGCGCCGACCCGGCCGTGCTGCTGCGCGCCCTCGCCCCGCGCGACGGCGAGCACCACGCCCCGCGGGTGCTGCTGGTGGAGGGCGACCCGGACATCGCCGCCGCCATGATCAGCAGCCTGGAGCGGCGCGGGATGCACGTCGAGCACGCGGTGGACGAGAACGACGCCGTCGCCCGGGCCAGCAGCGTGCAGCCCAACCTGGTGGTGATGGACCTGTTCCAGATCCGCCGCCGCCGGATCGGCCTGCTGGACTGGCTGCGCGCCAACGACCGGCTGCACCGCACCCCGCTGGTGGTCTACACCTCGGTCGACCTCGACCCGCGCGAGCTGCCCCGGCTGCGCACCGGCGAGACGGTGCTCTTCCTCGCCGAGCGCTCGACCAGCGAGGACGTCCAGTCCCGGATCGTCGACCTGCTCGGGCGGATCGGCACGATGGGCGAGGCGGGCGTCGCCGCCGCGGGCTGAGGCCCGGAGAGACGGCGGAGGCCCGGAGACACGGCGGAGGGCCGGTCCCGTTCCGTACGGGGCCGGCCCTCCGTGCTGTCCGCTACTCCTCGGCTACTCCTTGCCGAGCGTGGTGACGTCCAGTTCGTCGGCCGCGTAGCTGGCCCGGAGCACCTTCTTGTCGAACTTTCCGACCGAGGTCTTCGGGACGGACTCGACGATCGCCCAGCGCTCCGGCAGCTGCCAGGAGGCGATCCGCTCGGCCAGGAAGGCCCGCAGCTCCTTCAGCCCGGCGGTCGCGCCCGGGCGCAGCACCACGGTGGCCAGCGGGCGCTCGCCCCACCGCTCGTCCGGCACCGCGACCACGGCGGCCTCGGCCACCTCGGGGTGGCCCATCAGGGCGTTCTCCAACTCGACCGAGGAGATCCACTCCCCGCCCGACTTGATGACGTCCTTGGCCCGGTCGGTGAGGGTCAGGTAGCCGTCGGCGGTGATGGTGCCGACGTCGCCGGTGCGCAGCCAGCCGTCCTCGGAGAACTTGTCCTCGGGGCGGAGCGGGTCCTGCCCGGCACCGCCGTAGTAGGCGCCGGCGATCCACGGGCCGCGCACCTCCAACTCGCCGGCGGCGACGCCGTCGTGCGGCATCCGCTCGCCGCCCGGGCCGATCAGCCGGGCCTCGACCGAGGCCGGGAAGAGGCCCTGGGTGATCCGGT
This sequence comes from Streptomyces sp. CBMA123, assembly GCF_014596465.1. Lineage (GTDB taxonomy): Bacteria > Actinomycetota > Actinomycetes > Streptomycetales > Streptomycetaceae > Kitasatospora. The sequence goes on from NZ_MECK01000194.1 coordinate 1,494, forward strand.
ACGGCCACTCCTCCTCCGGGGTGAGGCCACCGGGCGGCTGGGCGAAGGAGCCGAGCGGGGAGGTCTCGGTCATGCCCCAGGCGTGCAGCACCCGGATGCCGTGGCGCTCGTCGTAGGCCTTCATCAGCGAGGGCGGGCAGGCGCTGCCGCCGATGACCACCATGCGCAGGCTGGAGGTGTCGTAGTCGCCCGCGTCCAGCTCGTCCAGCAGGCCGCTCCAGATGGTGGGGACGGCGGCGCTGACGGTGGGCCGGACGGCGGCGATCATCTCGGCCATCGGCTTGGGCTGGAGGAAACGATCCGGCATGAGCAGGTTGGCGCCGGACATGAAGGCGGCGTGCGGGATGCCCCAGGCGTTCACGTGGAACATCGGGACCACCGGCAGCGCGGTGTCGCGCGGGGTGAAGGCGAAGTTGTCGCCGGTGTTGACCTGCATGCAGTGCAGGTAGATCGACCGGTGGCTGTAGAGCACGCCCTTCGGGTCGCCGGTGGTGCCGGAGGTGTAGCAGAGCACGGCGGCCCGGCGCTCGTCGATGTCGCGCTGCCACGGGAAGTCGGTGGGCCGCCCGGCGATCAGCTCCTCGTAGTCGTGCACGCCGCCCGCGAAGCCGGCCAGCAGCGAACGGTCGCCGGGGCCGGCCACCACGATGTGCTTCAGGGTGGGCGCGAGGTCCGGCAGCACGGCGGCGAGCAGCGGCAGGACGCTGCCGTTGACGACGATCACGCGGTCCGCGGCGTGGTCGATGATGAAGGACAGCTGCTGGGCGGGCAGCCGCAGGTTCAGGGTGTGCAGCACGGCGCCCATCGCGGGGACGGCGAGGTACGCCTCCAGGTGGAAGTCGTTGTTCCACATCAGGGTCGCCACCCGGTCGTCCCCCGTCACGCCGAGCTCGTCGCGCAGCGCGTGCGCGAGCTGCGCGGCGCGGGCGCCCACCTCGGCGTAGGTCCGGACGACCGGCCCGCTCACGTCCCAGGTGGTGACGGTCGAACGGGCGTGGACGGTGGATCCGTGCTCCAGGATTCGGGTGACGGTGAGCGGTACGTCCTGCATCGTGCTGAACACGGGTCCTCCTCGACCTGGCGGCACTGGCGACTCCGACGGCACACCTACCGGGCGGTAATGCGCGCGGACGTGCCCGATTGTGCCGTTCCGTCCGCCCGCTGTCAGCATCCCGGCCCCGTTGCGCGGATCACGGGTTCGCCCCGGTTCCGCACCGGGGTCGCTCAGCGGTGGTCGGGGCGGCAGAGGCGCAGCGAGTTGACCGGGTCGGGGGCGTACGCCGGGTCGAGGACCCAGCCCTGCTCGGCGGCGATCCGCAGCGCCTGCTGGGCGCCGGCGCCGCGGTAGGTGGCGCGGTGCAGCCGGACGCGGCGCAGGAAGGTGCCGTCCGGGGCGAGCAGCCGGCCGTAGCTTTCGGCGGTGCGGCCGAGCTCGCGGGCGGCGTCGCGCTTGAGGATGCGGCGGACGTGGCGGTCCCAGGCGGCGGGGCTGCCGGTGAACTCGGCGCGGAAGGCGCGCGGGCCGACCGTCCAGCGGGCGCCCCAGCGCTCCCAGTAGTCGGGCTCGGGGCGGTCCACCCAGAAGGTGAGCAGGGCGTACACCGGGGCGTAGCCGATCTGGAGCAGGAAGATGACGGGCAGCAACGGCGCGAAGCGGCCCGGCTGCGGGCCCCACGGGGTGCCGGGGGCAGCGGGCGGGTCCTGCGGGGAGGGCGCGCTCACGGCCGTGGGGGCGGGGAACCGGCGGACCAGCCGGACCCGCTCGGCGTCGGTGCCGGAGGGCGCCGCCTGCCAGCCGGAGCGCTCGGCGACCCGCACCACGCCGTCCGCGCCGAGGCCCCGGTAGAGGCGCGCCGCCAGGCCGACGGACACCTCGCGGCCGAGGTCGAGCTGCACCTCGCCGCCGCCGGCCGCGTGGTTCGCCTCGGCGGCGGCGATGCGGCGCTTCAGCACCGGGGTGACGTAGCGCTCCCAGTCCTCGGGGCGGCCGGTGAGCTCGGCCCGCAGACGGCGCGGCGGGATGAAGCTGCGGTTGACCCTCAGCCAGCCGTCGGAGCTGGGGCCCTCCCCGCCGTAGTTGGAGAAGATCGCGGCCGCCAGGATGGCCGCGAAGACGACCACCAGACCGAGGATCCAGAGCGGGGCGTAGATCCACTGCAGGAGGAACTGGAGCAGCACGGCCGCGCGGTTGCGGCGCGGCAGCGGGCCGGCGAGGCCGCCGGGCTGCGGCTGGTCGGCGGTGAACTGGCCTGCGGGGTACGGGGGTTGGGCGGTGAACTGGCCTGCGGGGTACGGGGGTTGGGCGGTGAACTGGCCTGCGGGGTACGGGGGTTGGGCGGCGGGCTGCTGCGGCGGCGGAGCCGGCTGGGCGTACGGGTTCTGGGCGTACGGGTTCTGCGGCGGCGGCACGGGCTGGGCGTACGGGTTCGGCGGGTACGGGCCCGGCTGCGGTGCGCCGCCGTACCCGGGCGCGCCCGGATGTTCCTGGCCGTTCGTCATGCCGCCCCCTGGGTGCTCGCTGAGCGGCCACCCTATCGACGGGGGGTCAGCCGGCGGTCGGCCCGTCGACCTGGTCGCGGTCGATGGCGAGGGTCTGGCCGGCGTAGGTCTCCTGGACGTTGCCGCGGTACTGGTGGACGCGCTGGCGGGAGCGCCAGAGGTCCGGGGTGAGCGGTCCGGCCCCGGCCGTGTCGGCGTGATCGTCCCAGTGGGCGTACCAGACGGCGTCGGGGAGCGGGGAGCTGCCGGCCCGGGCGGCGGCGGCCAGGTCGGCGACGCCGGAGTCGAGGCTGGAGTAGAAGCCGGAGCTGTAGCCCGCCGAGTGCAGGCCCTGGGTCCAGCCGAGGGTGAAGTCGACCACGGCCTGCCCGCAGGCGGCGTCGTGCACCGGGTAGGCCTCGATGTCCAGGTAGACCGGGCTGCCCGTGCCGAGCCCGAGCGAGCGCATCGCGCGCACGGCCTCGTCGGCCTCGTCCTGGCCCTGCTGGACGGCCTTGGCCGGGTCGATCCGCTGGGGCTTGCGGCTCAGGTCGGCGCACGGGGCCTGCAGGCCGACGTGCACCGGCAGGAAGCGCCAGCCCGTCGAGCGCGCCTCGCGGATCCAGTCCGCGGTGAGCCGGGGCTGGGCGCAGCCGCGCTGGGAGCCGCTGACGTAGATGCCGACCGCCGCGTACGGGGAGGCGGCGCGCCAGCCCCGCAGGGTCTCGGCCGGGGGTGCGGTGCAGGCGTCGAAGGCGGCGCCGCTCCAGTTGTCGTGGAACCGGGGCGGGCCGAACCGGTCGGGGAGCTTGACCGCCCGGATGCGCGGGGCGGCGACGGCCGCGGGGGCGGAGGCTTCGGCGTCCACGCCCGTCCCTTCGATGGCCAGCAGGAGCACGAGGGAGGCGGCGAGGACGGCCGCCGGGCGGAGGTAGCGCATCCGGCCTTGGTACTGACGGACCGTCGGACGAACGCGTCCACCACGCCGCAGGGGCCGCGCGAGTCCACCCTTTCGGGCGCACCCGTCCGCATCCGTCCCGATTCCGGTAACGAGCTTGCTGCTTTGTCACTCCTTACGGCAAACTCGTTAGCATGCCCACCTCCCAGAGCAGCGAAACCGCTGCCCCCACCTCGGCCGCCGCCGTCGCCGAGGCCCTTGCCATGCCGCCCGCCCCCAAGGGCGAGCCTGCCGGCGAGCGGGGCAGCTGGCGACGAGGTGGGGAGCCCGGCTCCGCGGCGCCCCCCGGGGTGCGACCCGGCCGAACCGGCCGGTTCGGCAAGGCCCTGCGGCGCCCGGAGAGGATCCCGGCGCCGCTTCTGTGTCTGGTCGCGATGTTCCTGGTGCAGACCGGCATCGCCCTGTCCAAGCCGCTGTTCGGCCCGCTCGGGGTCAGCGGCACCACCTTCCTGCGGCTGGGCTTCGCCGCGGTCATCCTGCTCGCCGTCACCCGGCCCAGGCTGCGCGACAAGCGCCCGCGCGACCTCGCCGCGGCCGCGCTGCTCGGCATCGCCTCGGCCGGGATGACGTTGCTGTTCGCCGGAGCGATCGACCGGCTGCCGATGGGCACCGCCGCGACCATCGAGTTCCTCGGCCCGCTCGCGGTCGCCCTGGTCTTCGCCCGCCGCGCCAGCCACCTGCTCTGGGCCCTGCTCGCGGGGGCCGGCGTCATCCTGCTGACCCTGCTCGGCGAGGGGGAGGGCGGCGGCTCGCTCGACCCGGTCGGCCTGCTGTACGCCTTCGGCGCGGCGGCCTGCTACGCGGTGTACATCCTGTTCACCGACAAGGTCGGCGCCACCTTCCAGGGCTTCCAGGGCCTGGCGGTGTCGATGACGGTCGGCGCGCTGGCCCTCGCGCCGTTCGGGCTCGGCCAGGCCTGGGACGGGCTGACCGCACCCGGCGCCTCCCCGCTGGTGCTGCTCGCCTCGGCGGCCGGGGTCGCGCTGCTGCTGCCGGTACTCCCCTACGCGCTGGAGATGACGGCGCTGCGCCGGATGCCCCAGCGGGTGTTCAGCGTGCTGGTCAGCCTGGAGCCGGCGGTCAGCGCGCTGGTCGGGCTGGTGGTGCTCGGCCAGCTGCTGGGTGCGGCGCAGCTGGCCGGGATCGGCTGCGTGGTGGCGGCCAGCGTGGGGGCCACGCTGACCGGGCGGCGCTGAGCGTCCCGGCGCCCTCCGGGGCTGACGGCCCTTACGTCGCCTACCTCGTTTACGGGGCTTACGAGGGCGACGTTTACGGCGCTTACGGCGCCTACGGCGCTTACGGCCAGAGCAGGGTGCGCGACCACTCCGGGGCGCGGACCGGGCCGGTGCGGGTGTAGCGCAGCCGGACATGCCGGCGCTGGGCGTCGCCCTGCCAGAACTCCACCTCGTGCGCCCACAGGGTGTAGACCGCGTGGCCGGGCGCGACGGCGTCCGGCGTGGCCTCCAGCCGGCGCCGGGCGACCTTCACCGCCTCGTCGTACTCGGTCAGCCCGCCCAGCGGCTCGCTCTGCCGGCCGACCAGCGCGCCGATCCGGGCGGCGGGCGAGCGGGTGGCGAACTCGGCGGCGGCGACCAGGTCGGCGGCCCGCTCGACGGTGCCGCGGACCCGCACCTGGCGGCCCAGCTGCGGCCAGTAGACGGACAGCGCGGCGGCCGGGTGGTGGGCGAGCTGACGGCCCTTGGGGCTGTCGGCGGCGGCGGAGAAGTTCCAGCCGGTGCCGGCCGAGTCCACGTCGCGCAGCACCAGCACCCGGGCGTCCGGCATGCCGTCGGCGTCGACCGTGGAGAGGGTGAGGGCCTGCGGGTCCAGCACCCCGGCGTCCAGCGCGGTGGCGAGCCAGTCCAGGAACAGCGGGCCGGGCTCGGCGGGGGCGGCCTCGTGGTCGAAGGAGGGCAGCGGGCGGGCCATCGGCGGGCGGCCGAGCAGCAGTTCGGGGACGGACCGCGGTCCGGGCCGACGCTCGTCCAGTGGGGCCGGGCACGCCTGCGGCTGCGGCTCCGGTGCGGGCCTGGCTCCGTCCGGGCCGGTCAGGCCCTCGTCCTCCGCCGCCATCGCGCGCCTTCCTTCCGATTGCCGCGGTCGTCGCCCCGGTCGGGCCGTCCGTTCCGGGCCCGGCCATATGGAGCGCTGTCGGAGCGCAACCGTACCGCCGTGGACCGACGGCTCCGGGCTCGGGCCCTCGCTGGACGGATCCGGGCCGCTCGCACACGTTCCCGGGCCCGGCGCCCGTGCGGGCCGGAGGCCGCTCGGGCCCGGCCGTGCGCCCGGAGCGGTAGCCGCCGCCCGGGCTCCCGCCCACCGGCGCCGGACGCACTCGTGGGCGGTGCCGATGGCGGCACCGCCCACGAGGCCGGTTTCAGCGGTGACCCTTTCCGCCGGCCGGTCCATGCGTTTGTCCGATCTCCCCGGTCCACACCGGGACGGGAGTCCGCCCGGGGACCGTTTCCATCCCCTCCGCGATTGCTCAGCTCACCTGCGGCCGTCCACCTCCGGCGCCCCCGCCGGCAGTGGTGCCGGAGGTGGTCAGCTGAAGATCGGGGTGAAGATGACGTTGACGTTCTTGTTGCCCTGGCCGGCCAGGACGTTGCCCGCGTTGTCCTTCACCGCGACGGTGTTGTTCTGGTTCGAGGCACCGGCGCCGGTGGCCGTCTGCTGGTTGGAGACGTAGTTGCCGTCGACCCCGCCGAAGACGTTGCCGGTGCCGGTGTTGGACACCACGCCGGCGTTGGAGCCGGCCGCGGCACCCGCGCCGTTGTCGGCGGCGGCGACCCCGGCGCCCGCCAGCAGCAGACCGGCCGCGAGCGGCGCGGCGAGCAGGAGCCCGGATACCCGGCGGGTGTTGAAGCGAGCCACATGAGCCTCCAAAAAGCTGTTAATCGTGTATTGGTCGTGCATGGTGCGGGGGTTCGCCGGCCAGACGAACACCTGCGGGCTGCGACGCCGGTAGACAGACTTCCGCAACAAATCGACAAAGCACTAGCCGACGGGGCAGTTTTCGCCCGTTAGCGTGATATCCACCGGGGCCGCGCATAACGGGCGCCACATCGGACAGTGCGCCGACACACCGTCACTGAGCTGGGACTTTGCCCGAACGGCAGCGACTTTCCGCAGCCCGGGGAGCGACGCTTCGGCGCCACACGAACCACCGAGCGCACCACCCCGGCGCAGGCTGCCATGGAACGTGCCCCCGAAAAGTTCGACCACCCTTCCATGTCGACTTTCCAGCCATTCGCAGACCATCAGAAAGTCGTACTGAAATATGGCAAAGAAAGCGGTCACCGAAGGGGTGATGAGACGATGAATCCTGCCGCTCTGAATCCTGCCACTCCGAATCCTGCCGCCCTGAAAATCAGACCATCTTGCCCGGATTGAGGATTCCCAGCGGATCGAAGACCGCCTTCACCTGCCGCTGCAGGTCCAGCCCGACCGGCCCCAGCTCACGGGCCAGCCAGTCCCGCTTGAGCAGCCCCACCCCGTGCTCGCCGGTGATCGTGCCGCCCAGCTCCAGCCCGAGCGCCATGATCTCGTCGAAGGAGCGCTGGGCGCGGGCCGTCTGCTCCGGGTCCGCCGCGTCGAAGATCACGATCGGGTGGGTGTTGCCGTCCCCGGCGTGGCTGACCACCCCGATGGTCAGCGCGTGCCGCTCGGCGATCCGCGCGACGCCGTTCAGCATCTCGGCCAGCCGGGACCGCGGCACCGCCACGTCGTCGATCATCGTGGTGCCCAGCCGGTCCAGCGCGGGCAGCGCCAGCCGCCGGGCCGCCAGCAGCAGATCGGACTCCGCCTGGTCCTCGGCCGGTACCACCTCGGTCGCCCCGGCCTCCCGGCACAACTCCGCGACCCGCGCCAACCCGGCCTCCCGGTCCGGCCCGTCGAAGGCCACCAGCAGCAGCGCCTGGGTCGACTCCGGCAGGCCCATCTGCCCCAGCTCGTTGACGGCGCGGACGGACACCGCGTCCATCAGCTCCATCAGTGACGGGGTCAGCCCGCGCGCCATCACCGCGCAGACCGCCGCACCGGCCGTGTCCGCGCTCGGGAACTCCGCCGCCAGCGCCAGCTGCGGGGCCGGAGCGGGCCGCAGCGACAGCACCGCCCGGACCACCACCCCGAGCGTCCCCTCCGAGCCGACCAGCAGCCGGGTCAGGTCGTACCCGGCCACCCCCTTGGCCGTCCGGCGCCCGGTGGACAGCAGCCGGCCGTCCGCCAGCACCACGTCCAGCCCGAGCACGTACTCGCTGGTGACGCCGTACTTCACGCAGCACAGCCCGCCCGCGCCGGTGCCGATGTTGCCGCCGATCGTGCAGGACTCCCAGCTGGACGGGTCCGGCGGGTAGCAGAGCCCGAACTCCGCCACGGCGCGCGAGAGTTCGGCGTTCACCACGCCCGGCTCGACGACCGCGACGCGGTTCACCGGGTCGATCTCCAGGATCCGGTTCAGCTTCACCAGCGACAGCACGATGCACCCGTCGACCGCGTTCGCCGCCCCCGACAGCCCCGTCCGGGCCCCCTGCGGCACCACCGGCACCCGCAGCTCGGTGGCGGTGCGCAGCACGTGCCGCACCTGCTCGACCGTCTCCGGGAAGACCACCACGGCGGGCGCGCCGGCGACGCAGAAGCCCGCCATGTCATGGCTGTAGGCGGCGGTCACGTCCGGATCCACCACCACCGCCCCGGCCGGGAGGCCCTGCGCCAGTCGGTCCGTCAGATCACCCATCGCCGCCTCCACTCGCCGCCGCACCGCCGCACCGCCGCCCCTCCGCACTCTGCCCGCCGGGCCGGGGGCGGGCAAGTGGGCCTCCTCGCCGGTCAGGCCCGGTGCAGGGCCGGGGTGGCGAGGGCCGCCAGCCCGGCCGCACCGGTGGCGAGCGCGCAGAGCAGGGTTGGCAGGGCGGCGTCGGCCGCGTCCGCCAGCAGGCCGAGCAGACCGGTGGACAGCACCAGGGCGAGGCTCTGTACCAGCGTCAACAGCGCCTGCACCCGGGAGAGATGGGAGGCCGGCGCACCGCCGAGCACCAACGGCCCGAGGTGACAGGCGAACAGCCCGGACCCGACGCCCGCCACCGTGCTCCCGGCCACCGCGCCCGCCGGGCCGGCCGACAGCGCCAGCAGCGCCACACCCGCCGAGGCCGTAC
>NZ_MECK01000195.1 GCF_014596465.1 Streptomyces sp. CBMA123
CCCACCCGTCCGGCCGGCTCAGGGCCGCGGCGAGGCCGTCGCGGGCAGCCGCGCCGCGGCCGGCGCGCAGACCGACCAGACGCCGGCCTCCTTCCGCAGGTAGAGCGTCGTGTCGACACCGGGCCTGGTCACGTGGACGCTCGCGACATCGCCCTGGATCCTGACGTCGGAGATCTCGACCGGCGGTCCGGAGGCCCCGGGCTGCTGCTCGTCCGCCGACGGGCTCGCTTCGCCGGAGGGGAGGCCGTCGTCGGCCAGGTCGCCGGCCTCCTCCGCGCAGAGCATGCCGACGCTCGCGGCCACGTCGCCCCGGTCCACGGCGCCGGCGAACCGGTCGGCCACCTGCCGGACCCGGTCTGGTTCGCCCGGTGCCCGGTCCTTCTCGACGTACCCGACCACACCCGCCGCCACCAGCAACAGCACGGCCACTCCGAGCAGGTACGGCCAGCGCTTCCGGGGCACGCGTCGCGGGATCTCGGGTGGACTGGTCGGCGCGGGCGGCCAGAACGGGTCCTGCGTCATCGTTCGGACTCCTGTCCGTCGGCTTCGGGCCCTCGGGTCGACGGCGCGAAGTGCGACACCATCAGCTCGTCCAGCTCGGCGCCGCAGTCCCTGGCGTCGACCTCGCCCTCGTGGACGAGGGCGATCTCCCCCGGTGCGAGCTCCGGTGACAGGCAGTAGTGCACGTTCCCGCCGTCCGAGGTGACCCGGAGCAGTCTGGTCGACTCGATCTCGTCCTCGTCCCAGCCCGGGATGCCCTCCGGGAAGTCCGCGAACTCCGCCAGGGTCGTCATGTGGACGGGCCGGGCGAGACCGAAGGACGTCCCGTCGCACCCCGAGACGAATCCGGCGTGCACCCCGCGCAGGAAGGCCCGCAGCGGCTCGGGGAAGGACGGCCAGAACACCGGCTCGGGGCCGAAGGTGCGCGGGTCGTAGCCGACCCAGGAGACGAGTCCGCCGGCTTCGTCGGCCATGACGTACACCAGCGCGGCGCAGCCGTCCGTGAGGCAGGCCCGGACGTCGACGCAGCGGCCGTCCATCGCCGTCGCGAACCTCGGGACGAGGTCGAGGAAGTCCTGGTTCCACAGGGACCGTGCCATCCGGTACCGGGTCTCGGGCCGGTCGGCCAGCGCGATCGGCCGCCAGCGCTCCGGGAGCGCGGTGATCCGGTCCGAGGCCGGTTCGACGAAGGCCAGCGACCATTCGGGGAGCGTCCGCGCGATCCCGGCGGCGTCGACTGCTGTCATGTCAGCTTCCCTGGCTCTTCAGCAACTGGTCGATGATGTCCTGGAGCTTCTTGCGCGTCTCGTTCTCCAACGCGACCTGACTCGCCTGCCACTTCGGATCCACGCCCGTCATGGCAGCCGCGCTGCGCGACTGCTTCGACAGGTTCGCCGCCGAGGACAGCCACTGGAAGTTGATCGGGGCGCGGCTGATGATGAACATGTTCTCGGTGCTGAGCTTGGTGAACCCGCGCATCTGCATCAGCTCCGCCAGCGGGACTATGTGGTCCGCGCTGATCTTCGGATTGCCCCTCGCATTGGGCATGATGACCCGCCTGGAGGACGCCGGGTAGGCCGGATCCGGCCTGCCGACCGACAGCTTGGTGCCGCCCTTCAGATAGGTGTAGGGGAGGTTGCCGGGATTCCCCGCCCGGAGGGCGTCGTACAGCGGTCGGGCCGCCGAACCCTTCGGCACTCGCCAGTTCTTCCCGGGTGCGGGCGGGGGTGGTGCCGTCCACCCGGTGCCCAGGCGCCGCTTGGCGTCGTCGATCTGTGAACGCTTCGTCGGGGTCAGGTCCTTGAGGTCCATGCTGCCCGCGCCGGTGGCGTCGACCATCGCCATCATCGCCTGGAAGCAGGCCGTGTACGCGGCGACGGCCTTGGCGCTCTCCGCGTTGAGGGCCGCCGCCTCGGCGTTGTACGCCGCGAGGGCACCGCTCTGCTGGGGCGTGAACTCGTGGGGCTGGGCGTTGTGGCTCTTGATCCGGGCCTGCACCGCCTGGGCGGCCGCGTACTGCGGGGCGCACATGTCCGTCGGTGTGGCCGCCACGGCCGACGGTGCGGGAACCAGCACTGCGCCGCACAGCGCGAGTGCGGCCGCGAGAGCGGCCACCGCACTCGAACCGGACGTGCGTCGTAACGCGACCATCGACCCCTCCCCGGCTGTGACGCTGGATCCGCGCGAAACCGGGAGACTACCGGCCCGCCGCCGGGCTTGGATTGGAAAAATCTGACCTTCCTTCGGAGCGCTCAGAGCGCGACGGCTCCGTCCGCCCAGCGGGCGGCGGCCAGCCGGCCCGGCGTGGTGCCCGCCAACGCGCGGAAGTCCCGGCTGAGGTGCGCCTGGTCGTAGAAGCCACAGGCCAGCGCGACGTCGTTCAGGTCGACGCCGTCACCCGACAACAGCCCCGCGGCACGGTGGAAGCGCAGCACCCGGGCGAAGGCCTTGGGCGCCAGGCCGACCTGTTCGGTGAACCGGCGCACCAGATGCCCCTGGCTCCACCCCACTTCCGCCGCCAGCCGGGCGACCCGGATCCCTCCCGCCGCCTCGGACAGCAGCCGGCACGCCTGGGCGACCTCCGGCGCGGGGAGCGGGCCACGCCCGAGGCGGGCCAGCAGCTCGGCGTCCACCAGGTCGAACCGGGCCGCCCAGTCACGGGCCCCGGCCAGCCGCTCCACCAGCTCCTCGGCCACCGGCCCCAGCACGTGGCCGAGTTCGACCACGGTGTTGGTCAGCTCGCCCATCGGCAGCGAGAACAGCCGGTACGCCCCCAGCGGCGTCAGCTCCAGCCGGATCGCCTCCTGGCCGCCGGGGTGCGCGCACACCCGGGGGCCGTCCTCCAGACCCGCCACCAGCGAACCGACCACGGCGCCTCGCCCGGACGGCTCCCCCAAGCGGCGGACCTCGCTGAACGGCTCCGCGATGTTGATCACCACGACGGCGCGGCCGGTCGGCACCAGCCGCACCCGGTACGGCACGGGCTCCGACTCCCAGTAGCCCGCGTAGCTGTGGACGAACGGACGCAGCCCGGGATGCCGCGGACGGGCGACCCGCCACCGGCTGCCGATCCGGGTGACCCGCACACCCCGTCCGGCCGCGGCACCGTTCGCGAGCGGCCACCGGTCGTTCCGATCACAGAATCCGCTGCCCTCGGATCGCACAGGCCCTCCCCGACGTCACCTCCACCAGTGCCCGTCAGCCTAACCACCGCCGCCAACCGCCGTACCCGGCACCCGCTTCGGAGCAGCCCACCCCGGCCCCCGGCGTACCCGCAGGCGCCGGGGGCCGGGGGCCGGGCGGCGTCAGCCGGCTTCGGCGGTGGAGATCACCATCACCTTCGCCACCGTGCCGTCCTCGTCGACGGAGTCGCGCAGGTGCCGGAACCCCAGCCGCTCGCACAGCGCCAGGCTCGGGACGTTCTCCGCGCCGACCAGGCCGTAGACCTCCTTGAGGCCCAGCTCGTCGGCGGCGTAGCGGATCAGGCCGCGGACCACCTCGGTACCCAGGCCGCGGCCCCAGAACTGCGGGACGAGCGCGGCGACCAGTTCGTGGCCGTCGACGTTCCCGGTCTTCTTCACCTCGGCGTGGCCCGCGTAGGCGCCGTCCAGCCACAGGCCCCAGACGTCGAAGAGCCGCTGGGGGTAGACGTCGCTCAGGATGGCCTGGAACAGCGTGCGCAGCTGCGGTTCGGGCACCAGGTCCTGGCCCATCCAGCGGCAGACCTCCGCGTCGCGGAGCAGGGAGACGAAGGCGTCCTCGTCCTCGGGCCGGTAGGGGATGAACTCCAGGCGTTCGGTGCGCAGCACGGGGGGCATGACGGGCTCCTCTGGGTGGTCGAGGGTGGGGTCGAGGGTGGAGGGGTCAGGCGCCGGTGTTCTCCATGCGCTCGCGCAGGCTGCGCGGGCGCATGTCGGTCCACACCTCGTCGACGTGGGCGGAGCACTCGGCCTCGGTGCCCTCCTTGCCGACGGGCTGCCAGCCGGCGGGTACCTCGAGGTCGGCCGGCCAGAGGGAGTACTGCTCTTCGTCGTTGCGCAGCACCTGGTAGCGGGTGTTCTCGTCCATGTCCTTCTCCTTGGTCGTCATCGTGATCGCCATCGTGGTCGCGGTCGCGGTCGCGGTCGTAGTCGTGGTCGTGGTCGTCGGTCAGCGGGAGGCCCGGGCGTGCCGGGCGAGGTGGCGCAGGGCCTCGGCGAACTCCTCGGCCGCCCGGCGCACATCGGCCGGGTGGTGGACGGCGGGGCGGTGGTGCCAGGTGAAGGCGAGGCGGCCGTGCTGGGCCGCGCCCACCACCTCCAGCGGGTGGGAGCCGCCGTCCCTGGGGTCGTGGTCCTGGCCGCAGGAGCCGAGTTCGGCGCGGACCAGGCCCTCGCCGGGGGCCTCGGGCCGGGCGTCCCACTGGCCGAGGTAGTTGAAGACCACCTGGCCCTGGTGGCCGGCGGCGAGGCGTTCGCGGACCTCGGGCGGGCCGAAGGTGCGCAGGGCGCCGTAGCCGAGGCCGTTGCCGGGCACGGCGCGCAGTTGGCGGCGGATCGACTTCACCAGGGCGCGCCAGTCCCGGTCGGCGCCGGGCTGTTCGGGGGCGGGGACGTCGAGGCCGACCGGGAAGACGGTGGTGAACCAGCCGACCGTGCGGGACAGGTCGACGCCCTCCAGCAGGTCCTCCCGGCCGTGGCCCTCCAGGTCCAGCCGGATCCGGTCCCGCCCCGTCCAGCGGGCCAGGGCCAGGGCGAGGGCGGCGAGCAGCACGTCGTTGACCCGGGTGCGGTAGGCGGCCGGGGCGGCGCGCAGCAGGGCCTCGGTGTCCGCCTCGTCGAGTTCCACGGTGACGGCGGCGGTCTCGGTGACGGACGCGGTCTCGGTGGCGGACCCGGTCTCGGCGCCGGCCGCGTCGGTGGAGCGGCCGGGGAGGTCGGCGTGGGTCGTCACCGCCTGTTCCCAGTACGGCAGTTCGTGGTCGAGTCCGCCCTCGGCGACGTGCGCGGCGAGCCGTTGGGCCCAGTCCCGGAAGGAGGTGCCGCGCTCCCCCAGGGTGATCGCGCCGCCCTGGCGGGCCTGGTGGTAGGCGCTCTCCAGGTCGTCGCGCAGCACCCGCCAGGAGACGGCGTCGATCACCAGGTGGTGGGCGACCAGGAGCAGCAGCGGCGGGCGGTCCGGTTCGCCGGTGAACAGGGCGGCGCGCAGCAGCGGGCCGTGGGCGAGGTCGAAGCCGCCGTGCAGGTCGTCGGCGGCCTTGGCGAGGGCGGCGTCGGCGGACTCGGCGGACTGGCCGGTCAGGTCGTGGTGGACGAGGAGGTCGTCGGTGCGGGCGGGCGGCGGGTTGAACTGGTGCCAGCCGGACTCGTCGTGGGTGAAGCGCATCCGCAGCGCGTCGTGGTGGTCCAGCAGGGCGTCCAGGGCGGCGCGCAGGGCCTGGTGGTCCGGGTCGGGGCCGAGTTCCAGCAGGGCCGACTGGTTGAAGTGGTGGTGGGCGGCGCGCGGGGTGGTGAGGAACCACTCCTGGATCGGGGTCAGCGGCACCGCCCCGGTGACCGGGCCGTCGTCGGCGCGTTCGGGGGCGCCGCGCACCACGGTGGCGAGTTCGGCGACGGTCTGGTGGCTGAAGAGGTCCCGGGTGGCCAGGTGCAGGCCGTCCCGGCGCAGCCGGGACACCACCTGCATGCTGAGGATGGAGTCCCCGCCGAGCAGGAAGAAGTTGTCGTCGGCGCCGACCCGTTCGACGCCCAGGACGTCGGCCCAGATCCGGGCGATCCGGCGTTCGGTGTCGTTCCGCGGCGGGCGGTGCGGGCCGGCCGCGGCCTGCACCGGGCCGGGGTCGGGCAGGGCCCGTCGGTCGGTCTTGCCGTTGGGGGTGAGCGGCAGCCGCTCCAGCGGGACGAAGACGGCCGGGACGAGGTGCGGCGGCAGTGACTCGGCGAGCTGGGCGCGCAGTTCGAGGGCGGTGCCGGCCGGGTCGAGGGCGGTGGCGGCCTGGTCCGCGGGGACGAGGTAGGCGACCAGCCGGCCGCCGCCGGGGGCGTCGGTGCGGACGGTGACGACGGCGTCGCGCACCAGCGGGCTGCGGCGCAGCGCGCTCTCGACCTCGCCCGGTTCGATCCGGAAGCCGCGCAGCTTGATCTGGTCGTCGGCGCGTCCGCAGTACCGGAGTTGGCCGTCGGCGTCGCGGCGGGCGAGGTCTCCGGTGCGGTACATCCGGTCGCCGGGCGGGCCGTACGGGTCGGGCAGGAAGCGCTGGGCGGTCAGGCCGGGGCGGCCGAGGTAGCCGCGGGCCAGGCCGGGGCCGGCCAGGTGGAGTTCGCCGGTGACGCCGGGCGGGACGGGGCGCAGGGCGGCGTCCAGGACGTAGACCCGGGTGGCGCCGCTGGGGTGGCCGATCGCGGGGGCGGCGCCGGTGCCCGGGGTGAGCGGGCCGGTCCAGGTGGCGACCACGGTGGCCTCGGTGGGGCCGTAGGAGTTGACCATCCGGCGGCCGGGGGCCCAGGCGTCGACCAGGTCGGCGGGGCAGGCCTCGGCACCGACGACCAGGGTGCGCAGTGCGGTCAGCGCGGCGGCGTTCTCCCGGTCCAGGGTGGCCAGGGCCGCCGGGGGGATCAGGGCGTGGCTGATCCGCCGCCCGGCCAGGGCTTCGGCGAGCCGTTCGCCGACCAGCGGGCCCTCCTCGCCGGTGACCAGGGCGGCGCCGCCGAGCAGGGAGATGCACAGTTCCAGGACGGAGGCGTCGAAGCTGGGCGAGGCGAACTGGAGCACCCGGTCGCCCGGGCCCACCGCGTACTGTGCGGCGGCGGCGGCCGCGAAGGCGGCGAGTCCGGCGTGGGTGACCAGGACGCCCTTGGGGGTGCCGGTGGAGCCGGAGGTGTAGACGGCATACGCCGGGTGGCCGGGGGTGAGCGGGGTGGTGCGGTCGGCGTCGGTGGGGGCGGTGTCGGGGCCGTCGGCGGCCCAGACCTGGGCGGGGTCGTCGAGCAGTACGGTGGCGCCCGCGTCGCGGACCATGAACTCCCGCCGGCCGGCCGGGTAGTCCGGGTCCACCGGGAGGAAGGCGCCGCCGGCCTTGGCGACGGCGAGCTGGGCCACCACTGCGGCGGCCGAGCGGGGCAGGGCGACGGCGACCAGTCGCTCCGGGCCGACGCCGCGCCGGATCAGCCGGTGGGCCAGCCGGTTGGCGGCCCGGTCGAGTTCGGCGTAGCTCAGCTCGCGGTCGGTGTCGAGCAGGGCGGGTGCGTCGGGGGTGCGGGCCGCCTGCCGTTCGAACAGCGCGGGCAGGGTGGCCTCCGGCACCGGGGGGAAGTCGCCGCGGGCGCGGGCGAGTTCGGCGGCGAGCCGGTCGGGGCCGGCCAGCGGCAGGGCGCCGAGGGGGCACCGGGGGTCGTCGGCGACGGCGGTGAGCAGGGTGGTGAGCTGCTCGGCCATCCGTTCGGCGGTGGCCGGGTCGAAGAGGTCGGTGTTGTAGGTGAGGTGGCCGTGCAGCGTGTCGGGCCCGTCCTGGGCGAACTCCAGGACCAGGTCGAAGGCCGTCCGGGTGGTGTCGGTCCCGAAATCCGTCACCGCCAGTCCGGGCAGGTCGAGTTCGGCCGCCGGGGTGTTCTGGAGGACCACCAGGGTCTGGAAGAGCGGGCTGCGGCTGGTGTCGCGGACCGGCTGCACCTCGTCGACCACCCGCTCGAAGGGCACGTCCTGGTGGGCGAAGGCGTCCCGTACGGTCTGCCGCACCTCGGTGAGGAAGTCGCCGAAGGGCTGCCGGGGTTCGATCCGGGAGCGCAGCACCAGGGTGTTGACGAAGAAGCCGATCAGCCGTTGGGTCTCGGGGCGTTCGCGGCCGGCGGTGACGGTGCCGACGGCGATGTCCTGGTCGCCGCTGAGCCGGGCCAGGTAGGCCTGGGCGGCGGCGACCAGGGTGGTGAACAGGGTGGTGCCGCGCTCGCGGCCGATCCGGGCGAGCCGTCGGGCGGTGTCGGCGGGCACGGCCAGCCGGACGGTGCCGCCGTTGCTGGTGCGCACCGTGGGCCGGGGCCGGTCGAGCGGCAGCCGGATCGGTTCGACGCCCGCCAACTGCTGCCGCCAGTAGCCGAGTTGGTCGTCCGCGGCACCTGCGGTGTGCTGCCAGTGGGCGTAGTCGGCGTACTGCACCGGCAGCGGCGCCAACGGGTGTTCGGCGGAGCCGAGTTCGGCGCGGTAGAGGTGGGCGAGGTCGGTGAGCAGCACGGCGGTGGACCAGCCGTCGGTGACGATGTGGTGCAGGGTCAGGGCCAGCACGTGGTCACGGTCGGCGAGCCGGACCAGCGCGGGGCGCAGCAGCGGGCCGCCGCGCAGGTCGAAGGGGCGGGCGCGTTCCGCGGTGAGCAGCCGGCGTAGGGCCGACTCCCGCTCCCGCTCCGGCAGTTCGGACAGGTCGTGGCGCGGCAGCGGCATCTCCCGCGGCGGGTGGACGAGCTGCACGCCCTGCCCGTCGACGCCGTCGAAGGTGGTGCGCAGCGACTCGTGCCGGGCGACCAGGGCGGTCAGGGCCGCTCCGAGCGCGTCGGGCTCCAGCGGGCCGCGCAGCCGCAGGGCGAGGGCGGTCACGTACTCGGCGCCGCCGGGCGCGAACTCCTCCAGGAACCAGAGGCGTTGCTGGGCGTAGGACATCGGCGCCGCGCCGTCGCGGGCGACCGGGAGGATGGGGGCGTCGGCCGCGCCCCCGGTCCGGCCGGTGAGCAGCCGGGCCAGCCCGGCCGGGGTCGGGTGGTCGAACACCGCGCGGGGCGTGAGTTCGGTGCCGAAGGCCTCGGTCAGCCGGGTGGCGAGCCGGATGCTGAGGATGGAGTCTCCGCCGAGTTCGAAGAAGCCGTCCGTCACCCCGGGCGGCCGGATGCCCAGCACCTCGGCGAAGACCTCGGCGGTGCGGCGTTCGGCCTCGGTGCGCGGTTCGATCCGCTCGGCGCGTCCGGCGGCGTGTGCCCGGTCGGGCGCGGGGAGGGCGGCCCGGTCGACCTTGCCGTTGCGGCTCAGCGGGAGGGCGGCGAGCGGGACGACGTCGGCGGGGACGAGGTAGTCGGGCAGGGTGCGGGCGGCGAAGGCCCGCAGGTCCTCGGGGTCGACGGCGCCGACCACGTAGGCGGCCAGCCGGCGGGCGCCGGGCCGGTCGGTCCGGGCGACCACGGCGACGTCGGTGACCCCGGGGTGGGCGGCGAGCGCGGCCTCCACCTCGGCGGGCTCGACCCGGAAGCCGCGGATCTTCACCTGGTCGTCGGCGCGGCCGAGGAACTCGACGGTGCCGTCGGGGCGGCGCCGGGCCAGGTCCCCGGTGCGGTACATCCGGGCGCCGGGCGGGCCGTAC
The DNA here is from genome assembly GCF_014596465.1 of Streptomyces sp. CBMA123. Classification (GTDB taxonomy): domain Bacteria; phylum Actinomycetota; class Actinomycetes; order Streptomycetales; family Streptomycetaceae; genus Kitasatospora. The sequence continues at coordinate 9,320 of NZ_MECK01000195.1, forward strand.
GGGTCGGCGAGGAAGCGGGCGGCGGTCGCGCCGGGCCGGCCGAGGTAGCCGCGGGCCACGCCTTCGCCGGCCAGGTAGAGCTCGCCCGCGCAGCCCGGCGGGACGGGCCGCAGCCGGCCGTCCAGGACGTGGATGCGGCGGTCGTCCAGCGGACGGCCGATCGGCAGGGTGTCGGGCACCGCGGCCGGGTCGGTGAGTTCGTGGGCGGTGGCGAAGGTGGTGGTCTCGGTGGGGCCGTAGCCGTCCACCACGGTCAGCCCGGGGCAGGCGGTCAGTACCCGGCGCACGGCGGCGGCGGGCACCACGTCCCCGCCGGTCCACAGCGTCCGCAGGCCGGCGAAGCAGTCCGGCGCGTCCTGGGCGAGCAGCCGGAACAGTCCGGCGGTGAGCCAGAGCGCGGTCGGCCCCTCCGGGCCGGCCAGGCGGCGCAGCAGGGCGGCGTCCACCGGTCCGGCGGGGGCGACCAGGACGCAGCCGCCGGTCAGCAGCGGGGCCCAGACCTCGAAGGTGGCGGCGTCGAAGGCCACCGGGGAGTGCAGCAGCACCCGGGCGCAGCGGCCGTCGGCGAAGCGGCTGTCGGTGGCGAGCGAGGCGATGTCGCGGTGCCGGACGGCCACGGCCTTGGGCTCGCCGGTGGAGCCGGAGGTGTGCATCACGTACGCCAGCCGGTCGGGGTCGGCGGGCGGCAGCTGCCGGGGCGCCGGGTCGGTGCGGGCGGCGGCGATGTCCGGGGCGGTCAGCCGCA
>NZ_MECK01000196.1 GCF_014596465.1 Streptomyces sp. CBMA123
GTGCGCCGGGGCTCGCGCCGGGTGCGCGGGGGGTTGCGCCCGCCGGGGGCGTCCGCGCGGGTGTGCGAACGGGGGCGGCGGGGCAGCGGCCTCTGGAAAGACGCGGTCCCCGCACACACCAACTCCCCGCGATCCGAGGATGGTTGAGCAATGCCCACGCACACCCCGGCACGTACGGCGCGACCCCGGCGCTACCTGATGTGCCGGCCGACGTACTTCACGGTGGACTACGCGATCAACCCGTGGATGGACCCGGCGCAGCCCACCGACACCGCACTCGCCGTCCGCCAGTGGGAGCGGCTGCACCGGACGTACCGCCGCCTCGGCCACGCCGTGGAGCTGATCGACCCGGTGCCCGGCCTGCCCGACATGGTCTACGCCGCCAACGGCGCGACCGTGCTGGACGGCCGGGCCCTGGTGGCGACCTTCCGCTACCCCGAGCGGGCCGCCGAGTCCGACGCCTACCAGTCCTGGTTCCGGTTGCACGGCTACCGCGCGGTGCGCCGCGCCGGGCACGTCAACGAGGGCGAGGGCGACCACCTGGTGGTCGGCCGCCGGGTGCTCGCCGGTACGGGCTTCCGCACCTCGCGGGCCGCGCACGCCGAGGCGGAGCAGCTGTTCGGCGTGCCGGTGGTCAGCCTGACCCTGGTCGACCCGCGCTTCTACCACCTGGACACCGCGCTGGCCGTCCTCGGCGACGACCACGTCATGTACTACCCGGAGGCCTTCGACGCCGACAGCCGCTCCGTGCTGCGCGCCCTCTACCCGGACGCGATCCTCGCCGACCGGGCGGACGCCGAGGTGTTCGGGCTCAACGCGGTCTCCGACGGGCGCCGGGTCCTGCTCCCGGAGGCGGCCAAGAACCTGGCGGGCCGGCTCGCCGAGCACGGCTACGAGCCGATCCCGGTGGACGTCTCCGAGCTGCTCAAGGGCGGCGGCGGGGCGAAGTGCTGCACCCTGGAACTCCGCCCGTGAGGAGCAGCGCCTGTAGGGTGCGCGGCGAACTCGCCCACCCGGGGCGCCGAGTCGGCGTCGGCCTCGGCCGGTTCGTCGGCCCCGGTCCGCCCGGTGTCATCCCGGGCGGACCGGGGCCGAGGTAGCCGGTCAGGCGCCGAGCCAGAGGTCCGGCCCGAACACCTCGTAGTGGATGTCGGCGGCCGGGACGCCCGCCGCGAGCAGTTGCCCGCGCACGGCGCGCAGGAAGGGCAGCGGGCCGCACAGGTAGGCGGTGGTGCCGACCGGGATCTCGACGGTCGACAGGTCGACCAGGCCGGTGCGCTCGGCCGGCCACTCGCCGAGCGGCTGCTCGTAGAAGACGTGGGCGGTGGCGTCGGGCAGCTTGGCGGTCAGCTGCTCCAGGTCGGCGCGGAAGGCGTGGCTGAGCTGGTCGCGGTCGCCGTGGACGGAGACGACCCGCCGGGTGGAGCCGGTGGCGGCGAGGTGGTCGAGCATTGCGGTCATCGGGGTGTTGCCGATGCCGGCGGAGGCGAGCAGCACCGGGCCATCGCCGTCGGCGAGGACGATGTCGCCCAGCGGGGGCGCCAGTTCGACGGTGTCGCCGGTGTGGAGGTGGTCGTGCAGGTGGCCGGAGACCTCGCCGCCGGGCTCGCGCTTGACGCTGAAGCGCAGCGCGCCGTCGGCTCCGCCGGAGAGGCTGTACTGACGGATCTGGCGGGCGCCGTCGGCGAGTTCGGTGCGCACCGAGACGTACTGGCCGGGCCGGGCGGCCGGGGCGGGGCGGCCGTCGGCGGGCCGGACCAGGTAGGTGGTGACGGTCTCGGTCTCCTGGTGGCGGGCGATGACGGTGTACGGGCGCCACAGGTCGGCCGGGTCGCCGCCGGCGGCGACCTCGGCGCGCAGCCGGTCCTCGACGGCGATCAGCGCGTTGGCCATCAGCCAGTAGACCTCGTCCCAGGCGGCGGCGACCTCGGGGGTGACGGCCTCGCCGAGCACCTCGACGATCGCGGCGAACAGGTGCTCGTGGACGACCTCGTACTGTGCGCCGGCGATGCCGACCGAGACGTGCTTGTGGGCGATCCGGGCGAGCATCGCGTCCGGCCGCTGGTCGGGGTGGGCGATCAGCGCGGAGGCGAAGGCGGCTATCGAGCCGGCCAGGGCCTCGCGCTGGGTGCCGTTGGCCTGGTTGCCCCGGTTGAACAGGTCGCGCAGCAGTTCCGGGTGCGCGGCGAACAGCCGGTCGTAGAAGCGCGGGGTGATGTCACCGATCGCGCCGCCCACGACGGGCAGGGTGGCCTCGACGACCTCGGCGGACTTCGCGGACAGCATCAGAGGAGCTCCTGACTGGTAGCTGAGAACTACTGAGAACTACTGAGAACTGGTATCTGAGATTCGTATTCAAGCGGATGGGTACCGACTGATCCCTGAGGGGGATGGGGTCAGTCGGCGGGGCCGGCGGTGAGACTGAGCAGCACCGGCCCGGTGGGGGAGGCCACCAGGTCGTCGATGCTGAGCGGGTCGAGCGCGGCGAAGAACGCCTCCTGCGCGGTGCGCAGCGCCCCGCGCAGCCGGCAGGCGGCCCGCAGCGGACACGGCGGGTCGTCCTCGCAGCCGACCACGTCGCCGACGCCTTCGAGTTCGCGCAGCAGCAGGCCGAGCGAGCCGGTCCGCCCGGCGAAGGTGATCATCAGCCCGCCGCCGCGTCCGCGCCGGGCCTCCACCACCCCGAGGTGCTGCAGCCTGCTGACCACCTTCGCCGCGTGGGTGTACGGCACGCCGACCGCCTCGGCCACCTCGCGGGTGGTCGGGTTGTCGCCCTCGCCGGCCACGGCCAGTCGCATGGCGATGCGGAGGGCGATGTCGGTGCTCTTGGTCAGCCTCACGATCGAGACGCTAGCGAATGCGACTCCACAACTCCAATTTCCTGCACGCTCCTGGCTGAGACCCCGGTCACGCCGTGGGCCGGGCCGGCGGGGGTGGGGGTGGGTCGTGGGCCGGGCCGGGCGGTGGGTGCGGCGCCGCGAGGGTCGTCGCGACCGCATCCCGGTCGAAACTGAACAGTTGAAGACATTACCGATCAGCTCCTGACGCGTCATCAACACCCGATCTACGCTTCCTGCGGCTCCGGAGCCACGCCCTTCACCGCACCCCCCGACTGCCGACTCCCCTGGAGATCCCTTGAGATCACGTCGTGCACCCTGGCGCGCCTGGACGGCCGTGACGGCGATATCCGCCGCCACGGCCGCACTGCTCTCCCAGCCCGTCACTGCCGAGGCCGCCGCGCCGCCGCCCGCCGTGACGGCCCGGGTGCCGGTGGCGCCGTACCCGGCCGGGGTGGCGCTCACCCCGGACGGCTCCCGGGCCTACGTGACCAGCCAGAGCAGCGGCACGGTCAGCGTCCTGGACACCGTGAGCAAGGCGGTCACCGGCAGCTTCACCGCCGGGACGGGCTCCTACGCGGTCGCCGTGTCGCCCGACGGCAAGCGCGCCTACCTGACCCACCACCTGGACAACACGGTCAGCGTCGTGGACACCGCGAGCAACACCGTCACCGCCACCGTCCCGGTCGGCGTCCAGCCCTGGGGCCTGGCGCTGTCCCCGGACGGTACGCGCGCCTACGTCAGCAACGCCGGGGCCGGCACGGTGAGCGTGCTGGACACCGCGTCCGGCGCCGTCACGGCGACCGTCCCGGTCGGCGCCGAGCCGCACGGGCTCGCCGTCTCCCCGGACGGCAAGCGCCTGTACGTCGCGGCCTCCGGCGCCAAGGCGGTGAACGTGGTCGACACCGTGAGCAGCACGGTGAGCGCCACCGTTCCGGTCGGCCACAGCGCCTTCGGCCTGGCGCTCAGCTCCGACGGCAGCCGGCTGTGGGCCGCCGACGGGGACGACACCACGGCCGCCGTGCTCGACACCGGCGCCAACACCCTGCTGGGCACCGTCACCGTCGGCAACGGCCCGTACTCCGTCGCCCTCGCCCCGGACGGCTCCACCGCGTACGTCTCCAACTACGCCGACAACACGCTCAGCGTCATCGACGCGGCCAGCCGGACCGTCACCGCGACCGTCCCGGTCGGCGCCAGCCCGTACACCCTGGCGCTGAGCGCCGACGGGCGGCGCGGCTACCTCGCCGACTTCACCGGCAACGCCGTCGAGGTGCTGAACTTCCCGCTGCCGGTGCCCGTGGTGACCGGGATCAGCCCCAACGGCGGCTCCGGGGTGGGCGGCACCACGGTGACCGTCACCGGCACCGACCTGAACGGCGCCACCGCCGTCACCTTCGGCGCGGCCGGCCCGGCCACCTCGTTCAGCTGCACCAGGACCAGCTGCACCGCGACCGCCCCCGCCACCACGGTGACCGGCCCGGTGGACGTCCAGGTCACCACGGCGGGCGGTACCAGCGCCGCCGGCCCGGCCGACCGCTTCGGCTACACCGCGCCCAGCGCCCACCTGGCCGTCGCGCTCGCCGCGACCCCGGTCTCCGGCCTGCTCGGCGGCCGGGTCGACTACACCGTGACCCTCACCAACCAGGGCCCCGACCCGCTCACGGCGGCCACCGTCTCCGCCGCCCTGCCCGCCGGGCTGACCACGACCTCGGGCGACTGCACCGTCGCCGCGGGCAAGCTCACCTGCACCCTGGCCGCGCCGCTCGCCAAGGGCGCCGCCACCACCCGGCACTTCTCGGTGGCCGTCGGGCTGCTGAGCCTGGTCTCCTCCTGGGACGTCACGGTGGCCCGCACCGCCGGGGCCCCCGCCGACCCCTCGCCCGCGACCAGCCGGTCCACCCGCAGCTGCACCTCCGTCCTCGGCCTGCTGATCACCTGCCGCTGACCGGCGCTCTCGGAAGACCCCGTCCGTGAGAACCCAAGAACGCCCGGGCGGGGTCTTCCTCGTGCCCGGGGCCACGATCCCGGCGCACCGCTGGACGGAGTGTCCGATTCGGACGTACAGTCCGTCCATGCCTGCCGAAACCCCCGACCCGCGCGTCCTGACCTGGTCACCGGTCTGCCGCGCGGTGGCGCTGCTGCTCGGGCCCTACGCCGAGGTGGTGCTGCACGACACCGCCACCGACCGGGTGCTGGCGATCTGGAACCCGATGACGGCCCGCGCCCCCGGCGACCCGTCCCTGCTGGGCGAACTGGACGAACTGGACCCATCGGCGCCGGACGTCTACGGACCGTACGAGAAGCTGCTGCCGGACGGGCGGCGGCTGTCCACGGTCAGCGCGGTGCTGCGCGACGCGGCCGGCCGGCCGTCGGCGGTGCTCTGCGTCAACCTGGACCGCGGCCCGCTGGACCAGGCCGCCGCCCTGCTGGCGAACTTCGCCGCGCCCACCGCCCCCCGCCCCGAGTCGCTGTTCGAGCGGGACTGGACGGAGCGGATCAACGACGTGGTCGGCGGCCACGTCCGCGCGCAGGGCCGCCCGCTGGAACGCTTCACCCGGGAGGATCGGCTCGCCGTGCTGCGCGAGCTGGACGCGGCCGGGGTGTTCGCCGTCCGCCGCGCCGTGCCCGCCGTGGCCATCGCGCTGCGGATCTCCCGCTCCACCGCCTACGCCCTGCTCGCCGAGCTCAAGCACCCGGCCGGCCCCGGCGTCGGCCCCAGGAAGGACTGAGTACCCGATGACCCAGCTGCCCGACTTCCGGATCGAAGCCCACTTCACCCGCTGGGAGTTCACCGCCCGCCACCACCTGACCGCCTCCGACGCCCAGACCATGTCGATGGCCGAACTGCTGGCCCTGGCCGGCCCGGAGGACCGCGAGGCCTGGGAGACCCTGTCGCTCGGCTACACCGAGACCTTCGGCGATCCGGGCCTGCGGCAGGCGATCGCCGGGATGTACGAGCGGGTCGAGGCGGACGACGTGATCTGCTTCGGCGGTGCCCAGGAGGGCATCAACCTCGCCATGCAGGTGCTGCTCGGCCCGGCCGACCACGCGGTGGTGGTGACCCCCAACTACCAGTCCGCGGAGACCATTCCGCTCTCGCTCTGCGAGGTCACCGGCGTCGCGCTGGACGAGCGGCAGGACTGGGCGCTGGACCTGGACGCGGTGGCGGCGGCGCTGCGGCCGAACACCAAGGTGCTCTCGGTCAACTTCCCCAACAACCCGACCGGCACGCTGATCGACGCCGCCGACCTCGCCCGGCTGGCCGAGCTGTGCGAGGAGCGCGGCATCCGGCTGTTCTCCGACGAGGTCTACCGCGGCCTGGAGCGCGAGCCCGAGCGCATCCTGCCGCAGGCCGCCGACCTCTCGCCCACCGCGCTCTCGCTCAACGTGACCTCCAAGTCGCTGGGCCTGCCCGGCCTGCGGATCGGCTGGATCGCCTGCCGGGACCGGGAGCTGCGCAGCCGGCTGGAGCGGGCCAAGCACTACACCACGATCTGCAACTCGGCGCCCAGCGAGGTGCTGGCCCGGATCGCGATCACCGCCCGGGAGCGGATCCTGGCCCGCAACCGGGGCATCATCGCCGCCAACCTGCCGCTCTTCGACGCCTTCTTCGCCGAGTTCCCCGAACTCTTCGAGTGGCGGGCCCCGGACGGCGGCTGCGTCAGCTACCCGCGCTACCTCGGGGCGGACGGCGTGGAGGACTTCTGCACCGCGCTGGTCGAGCAGGCGGGCGTGCTGCTGATGCCGGCGAGCATGTTCCGTTCCGAGCTCACCCCGACCCCGGCCGACCGCTTCCGGATCGGCGTCGGCCGCAGCGATCCGGGCCCGGCGCTGGAGGCCTTCGCCGAGTGGCTGCGCAAGCGCTGAGAGGCGCGCGAGGCCGGGACACCCGCTGGGTGTCCCGGCCTCGCGGCTGGTCGGGCCGCGCCGCGGGTGCGGCCCTGGGCACGACCCTGGGCGTGGTCCTCGGTGCGGGCCTGGGAGTGGTCCTCGATGCGGTCAGAGCTTCTGCCAGGCCGGCTTGGCCGCGTAGGTGTCGCGGAAGTAGTCGGCGAGCTTGAGGCGGGAGGCGGCGGCCTCGTCGACCACCACGGTGGCGTGCGGGTGCAGCTGCAGCGCCGAGGCGGGGACGGCGGCGGCCAGCGGGCCCTCGACGGCCAGGGCGACGGCCTCGGCCTTGGCCTCGCCGGTGGCCAGCAGGACCAGGTGGCGGGCCTCCAGGATGGTGCCGATGCCCTGGGTGATGACGTGGTGCGGGACCTCGTCGATGCTGTCGAAGAAGCGGGCGTTGTCGACCCGGGTCTGCCGGGTGAGGGTCTTGATCCTGGTCCGGGAGGCGAGCGAGGAGCAGGGCTCGTTGAAGCCGATGTGGCCGTCGGTGCCGATGCCGAGCAGCTGGAGGTCCACGCCGCCGGCCTCGGCCAGCGCGCGGTCGTAGGCGGTCGCGGCCGCGGCGATGTCGGCGGCGTTGCCGTCCGGGCCCAGGAAGGAGGCCTCGGTCAGGCCGAGCGGCTCGACGACCTCGCGCAGCACCACCGAGCGGTAGGACTCCGGGTGGCCGGCCGGCAGCCCGACGTACTCGTCCAGCTGGCAGATGCGCGCCCGGGAGGCGTCCAGTCGGCCGTCCCGGACCCGGGTGGCGAGGGCCTGGTAGATCGGCAGTGGGGTCGAGCCGGTCGCGACGCCGAGCAGGGCCTCGGGCTTGTCGGTCAGCAGATCGGTGATCGCCGCGGCGATGAGGTCGCCGGCCGCAGAGGCGTCAGGGACGATCACGATTTCCATACTGGGTCCACCGTTCTGAGGCGAGGCTGAGGTCTAGACCTTCGAGGTCTAGACCAGTTTGCCGTGAACGTGGCCCCCAGGTCCACCCGGGGCGGTGTCGGAGCCCGGGCGTTCTGCCTGGTGGGGGCTCCCGGTGCCGGACGGACGGAGAGCCGGGGCCCGAAGAGGCCCCGGCTCCCTGTGCCCTGTCGTACGGGCTGCCCTGTCCTACGGATGCCGTTCCGCGGGTGGACGGCCGGGGTGTGCTGGTCCCTCCGATCCCTTCGCTCCCTCCGGAGCGGACTGGATCAGAACGGGTTGGTACAGGTGGTCACCTGCTTGCTGGCGTCCAGCGCCGGGCCGGCGGTGGCGCAGATGATGTGGGGGGCGGCGGCGGTGACCTTGGGGGTGACGGCCTGGGCGGAGCCGAGTCGGACGGTCGTCGCACTGGCGACCGTCTCCCACGGGCTGCCCCAGGCCTGCTGGGAGCGCACCTCTACCTGAACCATCGTCAACTGGTTGGGGTCCGCGTTGACCTGGGCGATGCCGACGATGCCCTCGCTGTCGGCCTGGTGCGTGATGCAGGGGCGGTTGAGCACCGTGGCGCAGGCCGCGGTGCCGGCCTCGGACGTCGCCGTGGCGGCCATGGCGGGGGCGGCGGACAGCCCTGCGATCCCTGCCACCGTCATCATCACGGCTGCAATCCGAGTGCGCATGATACGAACCTCCTTGGAATTTAAGGGAATCTCACTCCTTGAGATGAGTGTTGCACACATCCTGGAATCGGCGGATGTGCGTTGCGTCACACTCATGGTGACGGTTCAACTACTGGCTGCAATCATTCGCCGGATGTTCGGCGCCCGGACACGTCGCGGCCTGACGGACGATCAGTCCGTGGATCGGTTCGCGGGCGGCACGGCCGTCCGCCGCCGGCCGTCGCCCCGCCGTCCACCGGCGCCGACGCGCAGGTCTGACAACCGAAGTCGTCCGAGGTCAGGGCCATGATCGCGCGGGCGATCGCGTCCGGCCCGGGCATCCGCTCCAACCCGTCGGTGTTCAATGGACCGTAGGCCTTCCGGAACGCCGCCCAGGCCGCGTCCGGGATCCCCGGCGGGCGGACGAAGGCGGTGCCCGTGGTGCCGGGGAGGATCGCGTGGATCCTGATGCCCCGCGTCCCGTACGCCAATGCGGCCGCTTTGACCAGACCTTGAATCACCCTTTTCCTGGCTGTGTAGGCGCCGACGTCCGGCCGGGCCTGCTCGGCGGCCGAGGGCGGGGTGCGGACGGCCAACCCCCGTGACCGGCCTTTGCGGAGGTTCCGGGCAAGGCGCGTCGAGCCGTACCCGAAGTGGCTGAAGTCGTGCAAGATGAGGGGGAGTTGACGTCCACGGCCGCCGCCCTGGCAGCAGCCGCCCCGCCCCCGCCTCGGCCGACCGGCCCCGAGGAGGAGCCGCCCTCCTCCCACGGCGGAGGCAACTCCCCGCCGGCCGTCCGGTGTTGGCCGTGGCCCTTCACTCGTCCGGGTGGCGCATTGCCACCGGGGCGAATCGGACGGATACCATCGAGCCGATCCCACGGAGGTGGCTGCGTGGACACGGTCATCGTGCAACTGCCCGGCCCGGGGCCGGACCTGGCGCCCGGCGCGGCGGGCGGCGGATCGTCCGGCGCGCCCGGACTGCTGCGGATGGGCCCCGGCGAGGCCGCGGTGTTCGGTCGCGGCGAGCCCGCCCGCCCGGTCGCCATCCCGCTGCCCGACCAGGGCGTCTCCCGTCGCGCGGGCGAGGTCGTCGCCGCCGAGGACTACTGGCGGCTGTCCAACTTCAGCACCACCGCCACCTATGTGGTGGAGAACCTCGAAGGCGCGGGGGAGCACATCAAGGTCGCCCCCGGACGCCTCGGCGCGCCCGTCCCCTTCGAACTCTCCCGCGTCCTGCTGCCCGCCCTCGGCGAACCCGCCACTTTCAAGGTCTTCGCCCCGCAGCACGCCTACCTGGACGGCCCGCCGGGCGGCACCGACGGCGAACGCACCGTCAGCCCCTTCGCCCTGGACCCGACTGCCAAGTACTTCCTGGTGCTGCTCGCGCTCTGCGAGCCCCGGCTGCGCTCGCCCTCCACCGCCGCCGTCCCCGGGGTGACCGAGGTGCTGGGCCGGCTGCGCGCCCTGCCCTCCTGTCGCGGGCTGACCCGCTCGGCGGTGAACTACCACATCGACTACCTGGTCGGCGCCAAACTGCGGCTGCGCGAGCCGTACGAGGAGGGCCCGGCCGGCGGCAAGCGCGAGGAACTGGTGGCCCTGGCCCTGCGGTTCGACCTCGTCCGGGAGGAACACCTCTCGCTGCTCCCGCCCCGGCGCCCGGTCACCCGGCCGTGACCCCCGCGGACCAGCCGGACGCCGACCAGCCGGACGCGGACCAGCCGGACGCGGACCAGCCGGACGCCGACGGGCCGCACGCCGACGGGC
>NZ_MECK01000197.1 GCF_014596465.1 Streptomyces sp. CBMA123
TCCGCGAGATCGCCGCCCGGGTGCCGGCCGGACTCAAGGCCCGCGCCGGGAAGCGGCGCCGGGTGGTGGTGGCCTCCGCGGCTCTGCTCACCTTCGGAGTGCTCGGTACGGCGGTGGCGATGAGCGTCACCGGGCCCGACGAGCCCAAGGGGAACGACCCGCACGGGCGGATGGACCAGGTCGGTGACACCGGCAATGCGCCGGTGCCGCTGCCGTCCGCCGACAGCGGTCCGGGCACCGCCGGGAGCGGCGGCACCGAGCCGGGCGCTCCGGCGGGGGCGGGGACCAGCCCGGAGCCCTCGGCGAGCGGCAGTGCGTCGCACTCGCCGAGCGCCTCGCCGACGAGGCGGCCGAGCGCCTCGCCGGGGGCCACCCAGTCAGGCGTCCCGCAGGGGCAGCCGCAGCAGCCCGCGCCGGGCCAGCCGCAGCCGCCGCAGCAGTCTCAGCCGCCGGCGCCGCAGTCCCCGCAGCCGTCGGTGCCGAGCCACAGCCCGTCGGCCCCGACGACCAGCCCGAGCGCGTCGTCGGCACCGTCCACGCCGCCGCCCAGCCCGACCACGACGGCCACCGCGACCACCTCGGCGTAGAGCTGACCGGTCAGAACAGCTTGAGCTTGTCGTCGTCGATGCCGCGCAGCTCGTCGTAGTCCAGCACCACACAGCCGATGCCCCGGTCGGTGGCCAGCACGCGGGCCTGGGGCTTGATCTCCTGCGCGGCGAAGACGCCCTTGACCGGGGCCAACAGCGGGTCCCGGTTGAGGAGTTCGAGGTAGCGGGTGAGCTGCTCGACACCGTCGATCTCACCGCGGCGCTTGATCTCGACGGCGACCGTGGCACCGTCGGCGTCGCGGCAGAGGATGTCGACCGGGCCGATGGCGGTCGGGTACTCACGGCGGATCAGCGACCAGCCGCTCCCGAGCACCTCCATCCGGTCGGCGAGCAGCTCCTGGAGGTGCGCCTCGACGCCGTCCTTGATCAGGCCCGGGTCCACCCCCAGCTCGTGGGAGGAGTCGTGCAGCACCTCCTCCAGCGTGATGATGAGCTTCTCGCCGGCCTTGTTGACCACCGTCCAGACCCCGTCGGCCTCCTTGAGGGCGCACGGCGGGGACATCCAGTTGAGCGGCTTGTAGGCGCGGTCGTCGGCGTGGATGCTGACGCTGCCGTCGGCCTTGACCAGGATGAGCCTGGTGGCGGAGGGCAGATGGGCGGAGAGCCGACCGGCATAGTCGACTGAGCAGCGGGCAATTACGAGACGCACGGTCGACCACGCTAGCCCACCGGGGCCAGTTGATGCGATTCCGAGACGACCGGGTGAAGAAAGCGCGAACCCCGCGAACATGGAGGTTCGGTGCTCCCGCCGCCGCTCACCGCGCTCTGGCGTACGCCCCCTCGGGTCGCTACGGTGTGTGACGCCACGGATGCGGGGTCGCTGTCAACGGGGATGGAGACTTCAGGTGAACGATCCGGCAGGATCAGGCCAATCTGGTGTACCGCGGCGTATTTCCGAAGCAATCCGTAGGAATGACCAGCCCGCTCCGTCGTTGACTGCCACGCTGTTCTGACGCGGTCGGTGTTCAGGACGTCACGTCCCGTGGCGCCGCCGCCTTCGCTCCAGGTGCCGGAAACCCCCGTCCCACGGTGTTCCGGACACCACCTGCGAGACCGCCCACCCTCACTGTGAGCTTGGACTACGCATGACCACCCGGGCGCCGCCGCGGGTGGACCGCGAGAGGAGAATCCATGTCGCTCGACGTCTCACCGGCCCTGCTGGAAAAGGCTGAGCGGGGCGAGGTCGACGAGCGGGAATTCGTCGACTGCGTCCGCGTCTCGCTGCCGTACGCCTGGGACCTGATCAGCTCGCTGGTCGCCCAGGCGAAGGTCGACGGCACCGACTTCGCCGACAACCAGGTGCCGCCGCCCAGCGAGCAGGCCCGCGGCCAGCTGCTGCGCGCCCTGGCCAGCGACGCCATCCGGGGCGCCCTGCAGCGCCACTTCGGGGTCCGGCTGGCGTTCCAGAACTGTCACCGGGTGGCGGTGTTCCTGCCGTCGGACGCCAACGAGGCGCGGTACGGCCGCTTCACCTCCGTCCGGGAGCAGCTGCTCAACCAGTCCGAGGAACTGCGGGACTGCTGACCCGGCCGGTGCCGGCCGCCCCGTCCCCCGGTGCGGGGGGAGGGGCGGCGGTCCGGCCGCCCGGCGGTCCGTACGGTCAACTCAGCTGCGGCAGCACCTCGGAGCCGAGCCGGGCGATGTTGTGCAGGGTCGCCTCGTGGTCGCCGCTGCCCTCCGCGAGCAGGGCGAACCGGCGGATCCCGGTGCGCTCGGCGGTGGCCAGCAGGCGGTCGGCGCACTGTTGCGGGGTGCCCACCGCATGCAGGTCGCAGAGCAGTTCGGTGTACTGGTGCGGGTCGCGCATCTTGCGCTCGCGGCCGTCCACCGTGCGGTGGGCGCCCAGCCCGTACTCGAACCAGCCGGGCATCGCGTTCAGCAGGGTGGCGCGGGCGGCCGAGGCGCGGTCGTCCACCTGGGCCACGCCGGCCGCGACGTGCTGGCGGGTCACCCGGCGCAGCTGCTCCTCGCCGCGCCCGGCGGCCAGCCAGGCGGTGCGGTAGAGCTCCAGCATCCGCAGCTTGTCGTCGTCGCCGGAGTGCATGCCCAGCAGCATCGGCAGTCCGCGCTCGGCGGCCAGCTTCACCCCGCCCGGGGAGGTGCAGGCGACCACCACCGGCGGGCCGGCCACCGGCCGTCCAGCGGCGGTGAGTTCCCCGGCCAGGCCGTCGACGTCCTGGCGCTGGCGGGGGAAGCGCACCGGGCCGCTCGGCTCGTCCAGGCCGAGCCAGCTGCCCAGGCCGGGGCGGCGCGGCGCTTCGGTGGCCTGCGGCACCACCGCCACCTCGGGGAAGGCGAACTGGGGCCCGTCCGCGCCCACCCGGGAGCCGCGCAGCCAGCGCAGCAGCAGGTCCAGCCGCTCGGGGAAGCCGTTCTCGAAGGCGTCCAGGCCGGCGCCGAACACCTCCAGGTCGATCCACGGCCCGCCGCGGCCCACCCCGAGCGTGAAGCGCCCGCCGGAGGTGAGGTGCAGCAGCGCGGCCTGCTCGCCGAGCGCCACCGGGTGGCCGGTGGAGAGCACGCTGACCGCGGTGCCGATGTCGATCCGGCGGGTGCGCCCGAGCAGCAGCGCGGCGAGGGTCGCGGCGTCGGGGCAGACCCCGTACGGGACGAAGTGGTGCTCGGCCAGCCAGACGCTGTCCAGGCCCGCGCGTTCGGCCTCGACGGTGGCCCGGACGGTGCGCTCCAGTGCCTCGCCGTGGCTCTGCCCGGGGAACTGGGCGGACAGCAGGAAGGCGCCGACCCGGACCGGTGCGGTGTCCGGCGGCAGTGCGCCGGTGCGCTGCGCGGCGGTCAGCGGTTCACCCGCGACGGCGGTCGGCGGCGGTACGGAGGTCAGCGTCGGGCCGGGGGCGGGCGGGCGCACGCCGACGGGCCGGCGGGTCTCGGCGCGGGGGCTGGTCTTGGTCATCCTGGGGCCTCCTCGGGTGCACGCAGGGTCTGCGGGCCCCGCCTGTCCACTCGTGGGTATCCGATGTCATGTGCCAATGGCACGCGGAACCCCGAATTTCCCCGATGATCGGGTGGATCTCGGCAAAAACCCCGGAGGGTCGGCCGGGACCGTGATAGAGGCCACGGGAGGCCCGGCGGGCGGCGGGGCCCGATCCGGCCAAGGCCCGAGGACAGGCCCTAGGCTGGAACGACTTCGAGCCCCGGAAGAGAGGCAGTCCGCCGTGCCCCGCCGCAACCGGATCAAGACCGACGCCCCCCGCGAGAGCGCCGAACCGGCGGCCGCCCCGCTCGGCGGCTCGCTGCGCCGCACCGAGAACTACCAGGGCGACGACTGGGTGGTGCAGACGGTCGCCGGCACCTCGGGACGGTTCTACCGCTGCCCGGGCTGCGACCAGGAGATCCCGCCCAGGATGGGCCATGTGGTGGCCTGGCCGATGCACGGCGGCGGTGTGGACGACCGGCGGCACTGGCACCGCGCGTGCTGGGGAGCGCGGGAGCGCCGGGCCTCCAACGTCCTGCGAGGCCGCGGCGCTCCGCGCTACTGAATCCTGAACTCCGTTACGCGTCGCGGTTCTTGAGTACCAGCGCGCCGCCGAGCAGCGCTGCCAGGGTCCAGGCCAGGCAGATCGTGAAACCCGCCCACGGCCCGTACGGCTGGCCGTTCTGCTCGTACACCAGGAGCATCCGGGAGCCCGCGTAGTCGGGGAAGTAGTGGGCCAGCGTCTTGACCTTCGGCACCGCCGAGAGGATCGGCGAGAGCAGGAAGAAGAACGGCACCAGCACGCCGAGCGCGAGCGTCTGGTTGTGCAGCATCGTGGTGACGCCCGCCGAGAACAGGCAGAGCATCGTCAGGTACAGCGCGGCGCCGAGCACCGCGCGCAGCACGTTCGGTTCGCTCAGGGTGGTGGAGTGCGAGCCGAGCAGCGCCTGGCCGACGAAGAAGGTGATGAAGGCGGTCACCAGCGAGACCGCGAGGGCCAGCCCGCCGAGCACCAGCGCCTTGCCGGCCAGCAGGGTGCCGCGCTGGGGGACGGCGGCCAGGGTGACCCGGATCATGCCGCTGCTGTACTCGTTGCCGATCGCCAGCACGCCGAAGACGATGATGGCCAGCTCGCCGAGCATGATGCCGGAGAAGGCCGTGCCGGTGGCGTCGAACGGGGCCTGCTCATGGCGTCTGAACTCGGTGAAGTTGTTGTTGGTGAGCAGGGACAGCAGCGCGCCGATGCCGACGGTGACCACGAAGGCGAGCGCGAGCGTCCAGACGGTGGAGCGGACGCTGCGGATCTTCGTCCACTCGGAGCGAAGGATCGCCGGGAAGGACGTCATCTCAGTTCTCCTCCTGCCGTGCCGCCGCGGTCGGCCGGGCGGCGTCCGCCTTCCAGCCCGCGCCCCAGTCGCCGGGTGCGCCGGCCGCGTCCCGGCCCGGGCCGTCGCCCGCGTGGTACTCCACCGAGTCCGCCGTCATCTGCATGAACGCCTCCTCCAACGAGGCCTGCTGCGGGCTGAGTTCGTGCAGCACCAGGCCGTGCTCGGCGACCAGTTCGCCGAGCTGGGCGATGTCGCCGTCGACCACCTCGTAGGAGCCGTCCGGGCCCGGTTCGTGCCGCAGTCCGGCCCCGGCCAGGACGTCGAGCAGACGCTCGGGGTGGGGGCTGCGCATCCGTACGGCGGAGCGGGAGTTGCGCCGGATGAACTCCGGCATCGACAGGTCGGCGAGCAGCCGGCCCTTGCCGATGACCACCAGGTGGTCGGCGGTGACGGCCATCTCGCTCATCAGGTGGGAGGAGACGAAGACCGTCCGGCCCTCGCCGGCGAGCCGCTTCATCAGGTTGCGGATCCAGAGGATGCCCTCCGGGTCCAGACCGTTGACCGGCTCGTCGAACATGACGATCTCCGGGTCGCCGAGCAGTGCGGAGGCGATGCCCAGGCGCTGGCCCATGCCGAGCGAGAAGCCCCGGGCGCGCTTGCGGGCGACCGGGGTGAGGCCGACCAGGGCGAGCACCTCGTCGACCCGGCGCTCGGGGATCCGGTTGCACTGGGCGAGCCAGAGCAGGTGGTCGCGGGCGGTGCGGCCGGGGTGGACGGCCTTGGCCTCCAGCAGGGCGCCGATGTACTTGAGCGGCTCGCTGAGCTGCCCGTAGCGTCTGCCGTCGATGGTGACCCGGCCGCTGGTGGGCCGGTCCAGGTCGAGGATCATGCGCATGGTGGTGGACTTGCCGGCGCCGTTGGGCCCGAGGAAGCCGGTGACCACCCCCTGGGGGACCGAGAAGCTCAGCCGGTCCACCGCGAGCGTCTTGCCGTAACGTTTTGTCAGGTCGTGCAACTCGATCATTCGCGCTCCCTTACTCTCTGTCAGGCTAGGACAAAGCGGATGGCGTGGCCCGTCGAGTGGGCCCGCTGAGTGGGCTCACCGGGCGCACCGGAATACGGTGGGCGGCATGAGCGAGCAGAGCGAGCGAATCATGGTGAGGTGCGCGTTGGCGAAGGCCCCTGCCGAGCGTAGCGAGGTGGGCGCATGAGTGGGCTCCCCTCGGCGGTTTCGGTTCGGGAGAGCGGTACCGGAACACCCCTCGTGCTGCTGCACGCCTTCCCGTTGAACTCCTCGATGTGGTCCGCCCAGCTGGACGCGCTGCCCGGACTCACCGGGGACGAGGTCCGGGTGCTCGCCCCCGACCAGCGGGGATTCGGCGGCACCGCGCTGGGCACCGACGAACCCTCGCTGGACCTCGTCGCCGACGACCTGGCGCTGCTGCTGGACGCGGCCGGGATCGACCGCGCGGTGGTCGGCGGGCTCTCCATGGGCGGCTACGTGGCGCTCGCCTTCGCCCGCCGGCACCCGGACCGGCTGTCCGGACTGCTGCTGGCCAACACCCGCGCCACCGCCGACACCGACGCCGTCCGGGCCGACCGGGAGCGGATCGCCGCCGCCGTCACCGCCCGCAACAGCGTCCGGCTGCTGGAGGACGAGCGGGTGGCGGCCAGGCAGCTCGGGCCCGACTCGCAGCACCTGGTGGAGCGGGTGCGGACGATGGTGGCCGCCGCGTCGCCGGCCGCCGTCGCCTGGGCCCAGCGGGCCATGGCGGCCCGCCCGGACTCCCTGGACGTCCTGGCCGGGCTCCGGGTGCCGGTCTCGGTCCTGGCGAGCGCCCTGGACGCCCTGGTGGCGCCGGAGGAGGCCGAGCTGATGGCCCGGACCCGCCCGGACGCCGAGCTGACCGTCGTCCCCGGCGTGGGCCACCTCAGCGCCATGGAGTCCCCTGGGGCGTTCGACGCCGCGGCCCGCCGACTGCTCCTCCGGGTGGCCGCCGGATGAGCCCGGACGAGGTGGGCTGGGACTTCTCCGCACTGGAGGTCACCGGCCGGATGCCGGTGACCAACCGCGGCGAGGGACTGGTGGAGCTGACCCTGGAGCCGCTCGGCGAGGACTACTGGATGCGCCCCGGCGAGACCTTCATCGTCACCTCGTACGGCGACTACGGATCCGGGCACCCGTTCGAGGTGCAGTACTGGCCCGACTCGGTGTCGGTCTGGTGCACCTCCTGGTTCGGCACCGTCTCGGACGACGAGGGGAACCAGCTCAGCAGCGGGCACCAGCGGCCCGACGGGGCCTACCCCCGATGAAAGAGTGCCCGAGACAGTGACACCGTGACGCGCGACAGGCCCTCACCCTGACGGGTGAGGGCCTGTGCGGCGACTACGTCGGCGGCTGCGTCAGCGCGACTGCTGGGCGGGCACGCCCATGGTGTCGTCGTTCGGCAGCGAGGCGGCGGCCACGGCCGCGCCGGTCAGCGTCGCCAGCATCTCGCGGACGTTGGTCAGCTGGGCGTTGATGCTGTCGCGGCGGTTGGTCAGCGCCGCCAGCTCGCGCTCGGATTCGCTGCGGATGCGGTCCGCCTTGGCGTTGGCGTCCGCCACGATGTCCTCGGACTGGCGCTGGGCCGTCTCGACGGTCTGGCGGGCCCGGCGCTCGGCGTCGGTGCGCAGCTTCTCGGCCTCCAGACGCAGCTGCTCCGCCCGGTGCTCGATCTCGGCGAGGCGCTTCTCGGCCTTGGCCTGACGGGCGGCCAGGTCGCGCTCGGACTGCTCGCGGCGCTTGGCCAGGTTCGTCTCGAACTCCAGCGCGGCCTGGGCGGCCTTGGTGCGGGTCTCCTCGAAGAGGGCGTCCGCCTCCTCGCGCTTGTTCTGGGCGTCCTTGTTGGCCTCGGCGCGCAGCTGGGCGGAGTCGCTCTTCGCCTTGTCGACGATCCGCAGCCCCTCGTCCTCCGCCTTGGCCTTGCGGTCCTTGGCGTAGTTCTCCGCCTCGGTGCGGACCTGCTGGGCGGCGGCCTCGGCCAGCTCGCGGTGCTGCTCGGAGGCGCGGTGCGCCTCGTCGCGCAGGTCCTTGGCCTCCTCCTCGGCGAGCCGCAGGATCTTCTCGACCCGGGCGCCGAGACCGGCGTAGGAGGGCTCCTGCTCGGCGACCGCCGCCTGGGCGGTCTGGGTCTCCAGGTGGAGTTCCTCGATGCGCTTCTCCAGCGCACTGATCCGGGTCAATGCGCTGTCACGGTCGGCCACCAGCTTGGTGATCCGCTCGTCGACCTGGGCGCGCTCGTACCCACGGCGCACCAGGTCGAAGCCGTGAGGGGAGTGACTGTCGCTCATGGGACTCTGGGCTTCCTGTCGTCAAACCGCTGGGGTGGTTGAGGGAATCCTGACACGGTACCGGAGTGTCGACGGCGAAATGCCGTTGTCTCACGGACAATGACCGCCAATGTCCGCTCAATCGGGTGGTGCGTTCTTGGAGCGATTGCCACCCGACCGGGGGGAGCCCACTCCGGCACCGGCCTTGGCGCCCCCGTCCTTCTTGGTGTTGCTTCCCCCGTTGGCCTGGGCGACCGGTGACGGTGCCTCGAACGCCTCCAGCGCCGAGAGCACGTCCTGGACCCTGGAGATCTCGGTGTTGATGTCCTTGCGGCGGCGCACCAGCTCGTCCAGCTCCCGCCGGCCCTCGTCGGTGACCCGCTTGGCCTCGGCCTTCGCCTCGGCGACCAGCCGCTCGGCCTCCGCCTTCGCCAGCTCGACCTGCTCGTCCGCGGTGCGGTCGGCGTCGCGCAGCCGCTTCTCCGCCTCGGTGGCCGCGCTGTCGAGCCGCTCCTCGGCCTCCGCCTCGGCCGAACGCAGCTTGGCCTCGGACTTCTCGATCAGCGACTCGGCCCGGTCGGTGGAGTTGGCGAGCTTGGTCTCCGCCTCCTTGAGCAGGCCCTCGGCCTTGCGGACGGCGGACAGCCGGACCTTGCTGGCCTCCGCGGAGGCCTCCGAGGTGAGCTCGGCGGCCCGCTCCTCGGCGGCCGCGACCAGGGCGGCGGCGCGCTCCTCGGCCTCGGCCACGGTGGCCACCGCCTGCTCCTCGGCCTCGGTCAGCTGCTCCTGGGCGGCCGTCACCAGCGCGTCCACCCGCTCGCCGGCCGACTTCATGGCCGCCGCGTTCTCCTTGCGGGCCCGCTCGTGCAGCGCCTCCACCTCGGCGTCGGTGCGCTCGCGCAGCTCCTCGGCGCGCTCGCGGATCGCGGTGGCGTCCCGGCGGGCCTCGGCGAGCAGCGCGTCGGCGTCGGCGCGGCCCTTCTCGACCTCGGCCTGACCGGCCGCCTCGCCGGCCGCGACCAGCCGGTCGGCCTCCTTGCGGGCGGCCGCGACCATCGCGTCCGCCTGCTCCTCGGCGGCGGCGGTGGTGGCCAGCGCGGTGGTCTGGGCGTCCTCGCCGAGCGACTCGGCGTCCGCGAAGGCCTTCTCCAGGACGGCCGTGGCCCGCTCGCGGGTGGCCTTGTCGAACTGCTCGGCGGCCTCCCGGGTCTCCGCGTCGTAGGCGTCCGCGCGGGCGTGGGCGGCGGCGTCGTACTCGTCGGCCAGGGAGCGGGTGGCGAGGGCGTACTCCTCGGCCTCGGCGCGCAGGTTGGCGGCCAGCTCCTCGGCGTCGGCGACCGTCCGCAGGCCCTGGGCGTCGGCCTCGGCCACCGTACGGGCGGCCTGCGCCGCGGCGTCCGCGCGCAGCTGCTCGGCGGCCTCCTGGGCGGCCCGCAGCTCGGCCTCGGCGTCGGCCCGCAGCTGCTCGTCGTAGGCCTGGGCCTCGGCCCGGCGGCGGCCGAGGTCGGCCTCGGCGGCCTCGCGCTCGGCGGTGAGCTCCAGCTCGGTGTGCTCGCGCAGGGCGGCGGTCTCGGCCTCGGTGCGGGCCCGCAGGTCGGCGGTCTCGCGGTCGGCGAGTTCGCGCTGCTCGGCGGTCTCGTACTCGGCCAGGGCGCGCTGCTCAGCGGTCTCCCGGTCGGCGAGCTCGCGCACCTCGGCGGCGTACCGGTCGGCGGCCTCGCGCTGCTCGGCGGTCTCCCGGTCGGTGAGCTCGCGCTGCTCGGTGGTCTCCCGCTCGGCCAGGGCGCGCGCCTCGGCGGCGTCCTGCTCGGCCAGGGCACGGGTGTCCGCGGCCTCCTGCTCGGCGGTGGCCCGCAGCGCGGCGATCTGATCGGC
>NZ_MECK01000198.1 GCF_014596465.1 Streptomyces sp. CBMA123
AAAAGCCCGAGCGCCGCCCCCACGGCACCCGGGCCACCCCACCTCACACCCGGCGCGCCCTCCGCCGCCGCCCCACGGCGAACACCACCCCGGCCACCACCACCAGCCCGGCCGCCACCCCACCCACCACCCCCCCCCCCCCCCGCGCTGCAGCCCCCCACCAGCAGCACCGCCGCGGCCACCGCCGCCCCCAGCGCCCCGGCTCTCGCCTGTCCACCCATTCCCGGCCCCTCCCCAAGTCCGTTGGCAGTTCCTGCCATTGGACGCAAGAGCCTGCCGGACGGACCCACCCGGGAGATCGCGAGTCCATCACGGCTCGGCGCCGGGTCGGACACGACCTACCCGACGCCGCCCGCGCCCCGGCCCCGATCTCCTCGGCGCGGTCCGCCCCGGTCGCGTCCACCACCCGCGCCCGCCCCGTCCCCGCCCCCCACCCGCGCCCGCGGCGTCGGCAACCCGCCCGCCCCCTCCGGACATACCACCACCGCCCGCCGCTGCGCGACCGGCCGCACGGCATCGGCGGACGTCTTGGCCCGCCCGTCGTAGCGACAAGGTCAGCAAGTATGCCAAGGCCGGCATCCCGCACTACTGGATCGTGGAGGAGGAGGACGATCTGCCAGTCGTGCACGTCTTTGAGCTGGAGCCGGTGACCTCCTCTTACGTCTCGGCCGGGATCTTCCGGGGCAAGCTCGAACGCCGGGTGCCCTTTCCGATCGTGCTCGACCTGGACGCGTTGTCGAAGGGGCCGGGCGTGCAGCGGATTGAGGGATCGGTGTAAAGACCTGCGAGACTGCGAGGCATGTCGGATGCACAGGTCGTCGTCGTCGGTGGTGGGATCGCGGGGCTGGCTGCGGCCGCCTTCCTGAGCGGGGCGGCCGGGGGGCCGGCGCGGGCACGGGTGACGGTGCTGGAGGCGTCGGGGCGGGTCGGCGGGAAGCTGTGGGGCGGCGAGGTCGGCGGGGTCCGGGTGGACCTCGGGGCCGAGTCGGTGCTGGCGCGGCGGCCGGAGGCGGTGGAGCTGGCGCGGGCCGTCGGGCTGGGGGCGGAGCTGGAGCCGCCGACCACCGCGAAGGCGGCGATCTGGACCAGGGGCGCGCTGCGGCCGCTGCCCGGCGGGCAGGTGATGGGCGTCCCGGGTGACCTGGAGGCGCTGGCCGCCTCCGGGGTGCTCACCGCCGAGGGGCTGGAGCGGGCCCGGCACGAGCGGGCCACCGAGGTCGGGGCGGACGTCACGATCGGCCGCTACGTCGCCGACCGGCTCGGCCAGGAAGTGGTGGACCGGCTGGTCGAACCGCTGCTGGGCGGCGTCTACGCCGGTCGCGCCGAGGAGATCTCGCTGCGCGCCGCGGTGCCGCAGCTGCTGCCGATCGCCCAGGGCGGCGGCTCACTGGTCGCGGGGGTGCACGAGCTGGCGTCCCGGCCGCAGGTGGTCGGCACCCCGGTGTTCCAGGGCCTGCGCGGGGGCCTCGGCACCCTGCCCGAGGCAGTGGCCGCGGCCTGCGTCACGGCGGGCGTGGACCTGCGCACCGACACCCCGGTGGAGGAACTGCGCCGCACCCCCGAGGGCTGGCGGGTGGTGGCCGGCGGTGAGGTGCTGACCGCGGACGCCGTGGTGCTGGCCGTGCCGGCGCCCGCCGCGGCCCGGCTGCTGCGCGCGGACGCCCCGGCGGCGGCCGCCGAGCTGGACGCCGTCGAGTACGCGGGCATGGCGCTGGTGACCCTGGCGTTCCGCCGCGCCGACCTGACCGAGCCGCCCAGCGGCAGCGGCTTCCTGGTGCCCCCGGTGGACGGCCGCCGGATCAAGGCCTCGACCTTCTCCTCCAACAAGTGGGGCTGGCTGGAGCGTTCCGCCCCGGACGCCTTCCTGCTGCGCACCTCGCTCGGCCGCCACCGCGAGGACGCGGTGCTGGCGCTGCCGGACGAGGAGCTGGTGGCCCGCTCGCTGGCGGACCTGGAGGAGGCGATCGGCCTGACCGCCCGGCCGTACGACACCTTCGTCTCCCGCTTCACGGCCGGCCTGCCGCAGTACCCGGTGGGCCACCCGGACCGGGTGGCCCGGGTGCGGGCGGCGGCCCGGGAGGTGGGTGCGCTGGCGCTGTGCGGCGCCGCGTACGACGGGGTGGGGATCCCGGCCTGCATCGGTTCGGCCGCCGCCGCCGCGGCGGCCATCGACAAACTGTTGACCCCGGCGACCGGGGACGGTTCCACGGAGAGGACAATGGGCGCATGACTGAGAGCGTTGAGCGGGAGCCCGAGCAGCGGCCCGAGAAGAAGAAGGCGCGCGACCTGAACCAGGTCATCCGCTACACCATGTGGTCGGTGTTCAAGCTCAAGGGCGCCCTGCCCGAGGACCGCACCGCCCTCGCCGCCGAGGTGGACGAGCTGTTCGCCCAGCTCGACGCCAAGGACGTGACGATCCGCGGCACCTACGACGTGTCCGGGCTGCGCGCGGACGCCGACATCATGGTCTGGTGGCACGCCGAGGACTCGGACGACCTGCAGGAGGCGTACAACCGCTTCCGCCGCACCGGCCTCGGCCGCCAGCTGGAGCCGGTCTGGTCGAACATGGCCCTGCACCGCCCGGCCGAGTTCAACAAGTCGCACATCCCGGCGTTCCTCGCCGACGAGCACCCGCGCGACTACGTCTGCGTCTACCCGTTCGTCCGCTCCTACGAGTGGTACCTGCTGCCGGACGCCGAGCGGCGCGCGATGCTCGCCGAGCACGGCCAGATGGCCCGCGGCTACCCCGACGTGCGGGCCAACACGGTGGCCTCGTTCGCGCTCGGCGACTACGAGTGGCTGCTCGCCTTCGAGGCCGACGAGCTGCACCGGATCGTCGACCTGATGCGCGACCTGCGCCCCTCCCGGGCCCGCCTGCACGTCCGCGAGGAGGTGCCGTTCTTCACCGGCCGCCGCAAGCCGGTGAGCGAACTGCTGAACGGCCTGGTCTGACCCACGCCGTACGGAGGCCGGCTCCCCCTCGCCCAGGCAGGGGGAGCCGGCCTCCGGCCGTTCCCGCGGGCTCAGGTGCGGTGGGGGCGGAGGGCGGCGCGCAGGCGGGGGTCGGGGAGGACGGCGGGGCCGTTCATGGCGACGGCGGTGAGGAGTTCGCGTTCCTCGTCGTCGGCGAGGCCGCGTTGCCGGGCCGGGCGGACCTCGCGGAGGACCTCCTGGCCGATCGGGGAGGCCCAACGGGTGTACGGGTAGACGTCGACCCGGGCCATCAGCAGGGTGCCCGCGGTGAGCACCAGCGGCAGGGAGAACCAGGCGAGCGGGGCGAGGGCGTCACCGCCGGTGAAGCCGCTGACGGACAGCGCGGCGGCGAGCAGGACCACCGTCAGCAGCATCGCGTGCCGGACCTGGCGGACCACCACCACGGTGCTGCGCTGGATCAGCGCCGGGGTGGCCAGGCCGGCCAGCGAGAGCCGGGCGCCGATCTCCAGCACGGTGGGGTGCTCGCCCATCGCCCGGCGCAGATCGTCCGTACGGCACTGGCCCTCGGGACCGACGGTGGCGACGACCGCCCGCTCCAGCCGGCTGCGGCCCCTGGGGTCGACCACGGTGGTCCAGCCGGTGTGGGCGAGGTGCAGCCGGCCGCGGCCGGCCATCAGGACGAGGGCGAGTTCGACCACCCGGTCCGGGCCGCCGGCCAGGTACGCCGTCTCGTACAGCCCGATGCCGACGGCCTCCGGCGGGCGCAGCCCGTCCTGGTCGGTGAGGGCGTCGGCGGTGGCGGTCATCCGCACCAGCCGGAGGCAGGAGAGCACCGCCGCGACGCAGGCCGGTATCAGGAACAGCAACCACATGGGCTTGTTCTATGCCTGGGGCCGTGGCGCGGGGAACGGCTTCCCGGAGCGCGATACCGAACTGTGACGTCAGGAGCCGCCGCAGCTGCTGCCGCAACTCGAACCGCAGCTGCTCCCGCAGCTGGACGAGGAGCCGCAGCTGCTGGAGTGCGAGGAACCGCACGAGGAGTGGTGCGAGGAGCCGCAGGAGGAGTGGTGGTGCGAGGAGCCCGAGTCGGAGGAGGCGCCGCACGAGGTGACGGAGTCGCCGCAGGAGGAGCTGCTCGACGAGGACGAGGAAGAAGAGGACGACGAGGACGAGGAGGAGAAGGACGAGGAGGAGAAGAAGGACGAGGACGCGGAGGCCTGCCGGACCGCCTCCTCCTGGGCCGCCGCGGCCAGCATCGCGGCCTCCACCTCCGGGCTGTCCAGCGAGGCGGCGGCCAGTCCGCCGAGGGCGACCGCGCCGAGCATCGCGCCGCCCGTGAGCCGGGGCGAGACGCCGGAGCTCGGCGACCACGGGGTGCTGCCCTGCATCAGGCTGAGCTGGCGCTGCCCGGCCGGGGTGACCCGGCCGTCGGCCAGGGAGTTGGTGAGCAGGGTGATGAGGCCGATGAACAGCAGCAGGCCCGGGTACCAGAGGTTGGCGCGGTCGTAGCCGGCCTGGTCGTCGTCGAGCAGCAGGGCGAGCCCGGCGGAGACCACGACGAGGAGCATCGCGAGCCAGAGCAGCCGACGGGCGTGGAAGGCCCGGCGCAGCCGCTCGGGGTGGCGCATCAGGCCGCGGTCGGCGAGCCGGTCACCGATCTCCTGGACGGCGGCCGAGCGGGTCACCGTGCGCCGTAGCGCGCCGAGCTCCCGGCTGCCGGTCGGGCCGACGGCGTCGTGGACCGCCTGGTCGACGGCGTCGTACGGCTTGGAGCCGGTGAGGGTGACCAGGCCGGCGCGGTTGATGACGACCTGCTCGCCGAGGTGCATCCGGACCAGCGCGGTGTCGAAGACCCGGCCGGGGCCGCCTGCGAGGAAGGCGGTGTCCAGCAGCGGCAGGCCGCGGCCGGGCAGGCCCTGCGGGTTCGGGACGTGCCGGACCCGCTGCCGGGTCTGCGCGGCGTACAGGGCGGCCGCGATCAGCAGGGCGGCCGGGATCAGGAAGTAGCTGTTGTGCCACATGGGCGTTCCCCCGGGAAGACGTCGGTTCAGTGGCCGCGCAGGGCGCGGCGCAGCCGGGCGAGTGGTCCGGCCGGCTGCGGCGCGGGGTGGAGCCAGTGCTCCAGGGCGCGGCGGTGGTCGGTGGCGGGCGGGCCGCCGTCGGTGAGCACCCACGCGGCGAAGGCCCGGGCGTCGGCGTGGTAGCCGCCGGTCTGCGGGTGGGTGCGGGCGTAGCGGAGGAAGAGCGGCCCGTACGCCGCCCCGAGCAGGCGGGGCAGGTCGGGGGCGACCTTCGCGGTGGTGTCACGCCGTTTGGCGGCGAGGCCGGTGGACTGGGCGCTGACCTGGTCCGGGTCGAAGCCGGGTGGGACGGGCGCGTCGGCCACCAGGGCGGCCAGCAGTTCCGTCTGGCGCCGGGCGAGGCGCTCCCGGGCTTCGTCGGTCGCGGACTCGCCGCGGTCCAGGTCGTTCATCGCGGGGTGCTCCCCTCCAGTACCCGGCGGATGGCGTCCAGTTCACCGGCCAGTTCTGAGGGCGGCGGGAAGTCGGCGTCCCGTTCCAGCAGGACGCCGGGCGGTGCGACCCGCGCGCAGAGTTCGGCCAGGACCTCCAGGACCGGTTCGGTGACGGGGTGGGCGTGGGTGTCGTGCCACACGCCGTCGACCAGGGTGCCGCCGGCGACGTGCACGTAGGCGAGCGCCTCCAGCGGCAGCCGGTCGAGTTCGGCGGCCGGGTCGGTACCGAGGTTGACCCGGTTGGTGTGCAGGTTGGCGACGTCGATCAGCAGTCGGACGCCGGTGCGCGCGACCAGTTCGGCGAGGAACTCGCCCTCGGTGAACTCGTCGTCGGGCCAGGCGAGTTGGGCGGCGATGTTCTCCAGGGCGAGCGGTACCGGGAGCTGGTCCTGGGCGATCCGGACGTTCTCGGCGATCACCCGCAGCGAGTCCCGGGTGCGGGGGACGGGCAGCAGGTGGCCGGCCTCCAGGCCACCGGCCCGGACGAAGGCCAGGTGCTCGGTGACCAGCGGGGAGCCGAGCGCGAGCGCCGCCCCGGCGAGCCGGCCGAGCCGGTCGGGGTCGGGCCGGTCCGCGCCGCCGAGGCCCAGGCCGACGCCGTGCGGGACGACGGTGACGCCGCGTCCGCGCAGGGCGGTGAGTGAGTCGGGCAGGTGGTCGGCGCAGATGTTCTCGGCGACCACCTCGACCCAGTCCAGGCCGGCTTGGCGCTCGACCACGGTGTCGATCTCGCCGCGCCAGCCGAGGCCGATGCCGAGCCGGGGTGCGGAGCCGGCGGTGGAGCCGACAGCGGAGCCCACGGTGGCGGCGACGGTGGCGGCGACGGGCAGGGTCAGGGCAGGGGAAGTCATCGGTTCGCCCCCTTCGGAGGGCTGGACGGGGGGCCGTCGGGCGGTGCGGGCGTCGTCGCCAGGACTGCGCGGCCGTGTTGCTGAGGATGTCCCCGGGCGGGGTGGCTGCCAAGCCTCACCCGGTCTTCTCAGAGCATTATTTGAGCTTGCCGTCCTGGTGATCAGGGACTCCGACCCCCGGGCGCGACCGTTCCCGCAGGTGTGGTGCCGCCTTGGGGCGAAATCGGAGGCGGTGGCGGGCTGCTTGCGGCTAGCGTGCGATTGATGACTGAGACTGCACTGACGATCCGTGACTTCCGCCCCGACGACGCCGAGGCGGTGGCCGCTGCGCACCGGGCCGGGCGCGAGCACCTGGTGATGAGCGCCGAGGCCCTGCTGTGGCTGAACGCCCAGCCGAATCCCGACGAGCACTTCCGCACCTTCGTCGCCGAGTTGGACGGCCGGGTGGTCGGCGCGGTGCGCTGCGCGGTGGTGCTCGGGACGTCGACCGCCGGCGTCGGCTACGCCAACGGCAGCGTGCTGCCGGAGTTCCGCCGGCGCGGCGCGGCCACCGCGCTGCTGGCCGCGGCCGAACGGCACCTGGCCGGCCACGGGGTGGCCGAACTGCACACCTGGCTGGACGACGAGCCGGCCCCGCTGGCCTTCGCCGCCGCCCGGGGCTACGAACTGGGGCGTTCCGCGCAGTTCGGCGGGCGGGACCTGACGCTGCCGCTGCCGCAGGCCCCGGTGCGGCCGGCCGGCGTGGAGCTGCGCCCGGCGACCGACTGGGCGGACGATCCGCGCCCGCTGTTCCTGGTGGAGGCGGACGCGATCCGGGACGAGCCCGGCGAGCTGCCGATGGACGCCCTGGCCTACGAGGAGTGGCTCCGCGGTGACTGGGCCCGACCGGACCTGGATCGGGGGCTGACGGTGGTCGCCGTGGTGGACGGCGAGCCGGCCGCGTTCAGCCTGGCGCAGACCGACGGGGTGGATCGCTACTGGTCCGCGTTCACCGCCTGCCGCCGGGAGTTCCGCGGCCGCGGGCTGAGCAAGCTGGCGAAGCTGGAGTCGCTGCGGCTCGCGGCGGCGGCGGGCTACCGGCGCGCGTACACCAGCAACGACACCACCAATGCGCCGATGCTGGCGATCAACGCGTGGCTCGGGTACGAGCCCTGCGCGGGGGAGCGCAAGGGCATCAAGCGCCTGAAGTGAACCTCGACAGGTCGACTGTGACGTTCGGTGTCGGCGGGAGGGGGTAATTCCAGCCACGGGCGGGGACATGACCAGGGCGCACAGTTCGTGGTCGAGTCTTCCTCCAGGGGGATCATATGGAGATCCTGCTGCAGGTGCTGATCGCATCGGTTCCGGCCGTGATCGGCTTCCTCGCGGCCCGCTCGCTAGCCCGTACCAGGCTGTTCCTGCGCTACGGCTTCCTGCGGGCGATGCTGGCGCCGTACGGTCGGGTGCAGATCGTCATCCCCAGCCTGGAGGTGGCGGAGTTCGCCGTCACCTCCGACGGCTGCCAGCTGACCAGCCGCGGGCCGAAGAACGTGCTGTTCGTGCCGATGGCCGAGGCCAGGGCGATAGCTGAACTGACCGACCTGCTGCGGAAGGTCAACCGCAAGGCGACGATCGAGCTGGTGGTGGCCGGGGCGCAGGACCCGCGGATGCCGACCTTCTCGATCGGCGGTCCGAGCGTCAACTCCTACTCCGGCGGCGTGCTGGACGCGGTGTTCCCGGACTTCGCGATCGAGTACCCGGACGAGGCCCGCGCCCGCTGGGGCGGGATGACCTTCGAGGCGCTGTACGGCCCGACCGGGGAACTGGTCCGCGACCACGGCTTCATCTTCATCACCCGCACCCCCCGGCACGCGCCCTGCATCGTGCTCTGCGGGGTGTTCGCCTTCGGTTCGGCGATGGCGGTGGAGGCGCTGACCACGGCGAACCGGACTTCCCCGCTGGCGGTGCTGTTCCGCTCGGGGGAGAAAGGATTCGTCGCGGTGGAGGGGCGGGTGATCGGCCTGGACACGGTGGACGTCACGGTCGAGGTCTGCCGGGTCCTGCCCGCGCCGCGGTCCGACGTCCCGTCAGGATTCCGGGGCGAAGTGTCCATCAGTCATCCCGAGCAGTGAGACGATTGGTCTCGACCACGTGGTGCGAATCCGGACAGTGCGGGAGAGACCGGGGCATGAACTCCAGCTGTTCGTACAGCTTTTGCCCCATCCCTGACGCAACATGGGCATAATCGCGCGCATGACGATCAACCGTGCGAACGTGAGCGCGATTGCCGAGGACCTGTATGTGTGGCTCCCCCCGAAGCGGGGCTGGGGCCTGGCCAACTGCGGCCTGCTGGCCTCCGAGACCACCGCGCTCTGGATCGACACCCCGTACGACCCCTCGCTGGCCGGGGAGTTCCTCGCCGCCAGTCGGCGCCTGCTGCCGACCGGGGCCGACATCGACCGGGTAGTCGTCACCCACGCCAACGGCGACCACTTGTGGGGTGCCGGGGTGCTCCCGGACGCCGAGGTGATCGCCACCCGCGAGGCGCTGGAGCACATCCACTGGGAGCCCACCCCCCAGCAGCAGCACGCCCTGCTCACCAACAGCGACCCGGACTCCCCGCTCGGCGGCTACCTCCGGGAGCACTTCGGCGGCTTCGACTGGTCCACCACCGAGCCGGTGCACCCGGACACCGTCTTCACCGGCGAGCTGGAGCTGACGGTCGGCCGCTACCCGGTGCGGATCACCAGCCTGCCCGCCGCCCACACCGGCGGCGACCTGATGGTCCACCTCCCGCACCAGCGCGCGGTGTTCACCGGGGACGTGATCTTCTCCTCCACCCCCGAGCAGCCCGGCGACCACCCCTCGCACTGGGCCGGCCCGCTGGAGAACATCATCGGCGCCTGCGAACAGGCCCTCGCCACCGGTGCGGAGATCTTCGTCCCCGGCCACGGCCCGGTACTCGACCGCGACGGCGTCCAGGAGCACATCGGCTACCTGGAGTACGTCCGCGAGCGCGCCCACGCCCTGCACGCCGCCGGGATACCCGCGCTGGACGCCGCCCGGCGGGTGATCGCCGAGCAGCGCCACCCCGAACTCGGCCTGCCCGAGCGGCTGGTGCTCACGGTCGCGGCCGAGTACCGGCACCTGGACGGCTCCGCGCTGCCCGGCATCCTGGACGCCATGGGCGAGGTCGCCCTGGTGGCCCGCGAACTGGCCGAGGACTCCACCCGCGTCCCGCGCCCGCGCGCCGGCCGGAGCTGACAGCCGGGGCGCGTACCGGCGCCCGCACCCCGCACCCCGTATCCGCACCCGAGCCCGCACTCGCGCACCCCGCTCCCGCGTCCCGCCCGGAACCGAACCCCGGGCGACGGGCGACGGCCCAGGCCCAGCACCAAGGACACCCGAGGACTCCGATGACGCAGATCGCGCTGATCGCCCTGGCGCTGGTCGCCGCCGCGGCCACGGTCGTGCTCTCCCACAGCCGGGCCAAGGCCGTCGGCCGGGCGGTGGCCGCCGAGGCCGCGCTCGGCCACGGCGAGCAGCAGGCCCGCGCCGCGGAAGCCAAACTCGCCCGCGCCGAACGACAGTTGAACGACGCCCAGGAGGCCGTACGGAACGCCGCCGAGCAGGCCCGGCGAGCCGAGGAACACACCCGGGCCGCCGACCAGCGGGGCGCCGCCGCCAACGCCCGGGCCAAGGAGGCGAACGCCGGCGTCGGGGAGGCGAACG
>NZ_MECK01000199.1 GCF_014596465.1 Streptomyces sp. CBMA123
GGACGAGTTCGCCGGCCCGGTCGGGCATCAGCAGCAGCGCCGCGCCCCACAGCAGTGCGGCGACGGCCTGTCCGCCGCCCAGGTGGAGGCAGAACCGGCCGAGCCGCCGCGGTGCCCGCCGCAGCACCCGGGCCGCCTCCGCGACGGTGACCAGCGACAGCCCCATCAGCAGGGCGAGGAACGGGCCGAGCAGCAGTTCGGCGCCCCGGACGGCGCCCACCGCGCCGACCCCGACGATCGCGCCGAGCCCGTACGCCCGCAGCTGGCTCGCGCCGCTGAGGCTGACGTTCTCGACCAGGTACCGGCTGCCGAGGTCGCGCTGTTCGCGCAGCCAGCCGCGGGCCTGCGCCACCCGGGGCCGCAGGCCCGACTGGAGGCAGCCGTAGCCGGCAGCCACCGCGGCGGAGGCGCCCCAGGCCAGCAGGAAGGCGGCCACGCTGCCGACCCGGGCCGCCACCAGCATGGCCGGGACGAGCGCGACGGCCTGGGCGAGGTCGTTGGCGAAGGCCTTGCGCCCGGTGCCGGCGGCGAAGAAGGCGAACCGCCAGGCGTCCTGGAGCAGCAGCGCGGGCAGCACCACTCCGAGGCAGGCGAAGGCCGACCCGACCCGGCCGCCGAGGCCGAGCCCCACCAGCAGGCACACCGCGCCGAGGACGGTGCCGACGGCGAGCGCGGCGCCGGACGCCCGGGCCGCCGCCACGCGCCAGGGCGCCTCCGGCACGCCGCTGAAGCGCACCACCAGCGGGTCGGTGGCCAGCCCGCGGGCGACGTTGAGCACCACGCCGTAGGTCAGCCAGGCCAGGCTGAACACGCCGAAGGCCGTCACCCCCAGCTCGCGGGCGACGTAGACGCCCACCGCGAAGTTGGTCATGCTGGAGGCCGCCTGGTCGGCCAGCCCCCAGGACAGCCGGCCGAGGACGCCCCGCTCGGCGGCCCGCCGGGCCGCTTCGGGCGGGTCCGCCGTCCTCGTCCGCGCCTCCTCGGTGGTCATCGGCGTCACGCCTTGATCAGCCCGGCGCCCTGGAGGGCGTCGGCCGCGACGGCGACGGTGTCGAAGGGCAGCCCGGAGCGCTCGACGACGTCCAGCAGGCTGTGCTCACCGTCGGAGAGGCTGAGCACCCAGAGCATCGCCAGCTGTGCCTGCTTGGCGTCGCTGCGCCCGCCGAGTGATTCGTACAGTCCGCGCCGGCCCAACTGCGGTTCGCCGTACGGGCTGAGGTTGAGGTAGCGCCGGTTGCGGTCGAGCACGGCGAAGGCCTCGCGGCAGACGGCGAGGGTGTCCGCCATCGCCTCCGCTGTGACGAAGGCCGGGTTGTCCGCCGAGGTGTGGTACTCGGGGTACCCGGCGTACGGGGTGCGGCTGAGCGAGCCGACGCCGAGGTCGAACCCGGGCGAGCAGAACTGCCGCTCGTCGTAGCCGTACGGGGTGAACTCGGTGACGCGGTGCGGGCGTTCGGAGCTGGACAGGACGTGCCGCAGCACCCGGTCGATCTCCGCGTCGCCCCGCCGGCTCTGCTTGTACGTCAGGTCGCCCCGGTCGCCCGCGCAGGCCAGCACCAGGCCGTGCTTGACCCGGTCCACCCGTTCGGCGTTGCGGGCCAGCCAGGTGATCGCCCCGATGGTGCCGGGGGCGAACAGGAACCGGTAGGTGTAGTACGGCGTGCGCTGCGCCAACTCCCGTGCCAGGAAGGTCGCGACCGCGATGCCGGCCAGGTTGTCGTTGGCCAGCGACGGGTGGCAGACGTGGCAGGAGACGATCACCTCGTCGGCGACCTGCCCGGGGACGACGTGCTCGGCGTAGCTGAGGTGGCCGTCGGCGAGGGTGGAGTCGATCCGCACCTCGTACTCGCCGTCCGGCAGGCCGTCCAGGGTCTCCTGGGCGAGGCAGAACCCCCAGGTGGGCGTGTAGTAGCTGGTGCGGTACGGCACCCAGCTCGGGTGCTCCGGCAGGGTGTGGAGGTGCTCGCGCAGTTCGGCCAGCGGCATGGTCGCCGCCACCGGCACGCTGTAGCCGAGCACGTGCAGGCTGGACGCGGCGAAGTCGACGACCCGCCTGCCCGTGCCGTCGGCGATGTAGGCGTCCCGGATGTTCCACTCCTGGGGCACCGTCCAGTCGAGCACCTGTGTCCCGGTCGGCACCTCGTGCACCCGCAGCGGCAGGTACTCGCCGATGATCTCCAGGGTGGCGCGCACGCCGTCGCCGGTGATGCTCCGGCAGAGCGGGTAGAGCCGCTCCACCAGGGCGTGCATCTCCTCGCCCGCCGTGGTCATCTCCTCCCCCGCCGTGGTCATCGGCGCCACCGCAGGGTGTCGTCGACGGCGCCGGCCTCGGAGGCCTCGCGCAGCACCGCCAGCCGGGTGAAGCGCCGCTCGAAGCCCTCCCGGGTGAGCCCGAACCTCCGGTAGGCGTCGGCGAGTTCGAGCGCGCCCCGCTTCACCGTCCACTCGCAGTCGAAGCCGGGCAACGCGGCCCGGAACCGGGAGAAGTCCACCCGGTAGGAGCGCGGGTCGGCGCCGTTCTCCCCGGTGATCACCACCTGGGCGCCGGCCACCGCCTCGGCGACCTGCTCGGCGATCTCGGCGACCGTGACGTTGTTGACCTCGCTGCCGATGTTGAAGGCCCGGTCGTGCACCGCCTCCCGGGGCGCGTCCAGCGCGGCCGTGAAGGCCCGCGCGATGTCGGCGGCGTGCACCAGCGGGCGCCACGGGGTGCCGTCGGAGAGCACCAGCACCTCGCCGGAGAGCAGCGCGTGGCCCACCAGGTTGTTCAGCACGATGTCGGCGCGCAGCCGGGGCGAGTAGCCGAAGGCGGTGGCGTTGCGCAGGTACACCGGGCTGAAGTCGCCGTCGGCCAGCGCGTGGAGGTCGTCCTCCACCCGCACCTTGGACTCCGCGTACGGCGTCACCGGGCGCAGCGGGGCGTCCTCGGTGACCAGTTCGTCGCCGCCGGCGGCGCCGTAGACGGAGCAGGTCGACGCGTACAGGAAGCGCCGCACCCCGGCGTCGCGGGCCAGTGCGGCCAGCCGCACGGAGGCGTGGTGGTTGATGTCGTAGGTGAGGTCCGGCGCCAGCGAGCCGAGCGGGTCGTTGGAGAGGGCGGCCAGGTGGATCACCGCGTCCACGCCGGCCACGTGCTCGGCGGTGACGTCGCGCAGGTCCACCCGCCGGCCCGGCGGGTCGGCGGGGACCGGGCCGAGGACGCAGTTCGCGAACAGCCCGGCGTCCAGGCCGACGACCTCGTGTCCGGCGGCGGCGAGGACGGGAGCCATCACGGTGCCCAGGTAGCCCTGGTGTCCGGTCAGCAGTACGCGCATGGTTCAACCCCCCAGGTTGAGAGTGGCTTTGGTGACGTCGAAGGCCTCGGCGTAGCGCGCGTGACACTCGATGCCGCGGATCCGGGCCAGCCCGAGGAAGGCCTCCCGGTCGTACCAGGGCCGGTGCCGCTGCGAGGGGTAGTGCTCCTGCAGCAGCCGGACCTTCTGTTCG
Organism: Streptomyces sp. CBMA123; assembly: GCF_014596465.1. Lineage (GTDB taxonomy): Bacteria > Actinomycetota > Actinomycetes > Streptomycetales > Streptomycetaceae > Kitasatospora. Next base: position 3,487 of record NZ_MECK01000199.1, read on the forward strand.
GCGGTCTCCGGGGACAGTGGCTGGTACGCCGTCGGACGGCCGAGGTCGCCGTCCCACTTGACGATCTCGTAGCCGAGCACCAGGTGGTCGCGGAAGGCGGTGGTGACCAGTCGCGCCAGGCCGCGGTGGTCCTGGTGGGCGTCCTCGGTGCGCGGTGCCAGCAGGAGGTCCGGTTCGCACCGCCCGCGCAGGTCCTCGACGGCGGCCTTGGCCTCGTCCCAGTGGGCGGGCAGCCGGCCGTCGGGCAGTTTGAGGACGGTCAGCCGCAGGTCGGCGCCGGGGCAGAAGGCGGCGAGGGCGGCCCGCTCCTCCTGCTCGCGCTCGCCTCCGCCGCCGGAGAGCACCAGGGCGTCGACCCGCAGGCCCGGCCGCGCCCGGCACATCGTCAGTAGGGTGGCGCCGGCGCCGATGGCGATGTCGTCGCAGTGCGCGCCGACGGCGACGATCCGCTCCAGCGGCCCGGGCCCGAGCCGGATCACGAGGTCCTCACCCCGGCCCCGGCCCCGGCCCGCTCCCACACGGCCCACGGGCGGTCGCCCTGGGCGTAGGCGGCGTCCAGCGCGGCCCGTTCCTTCACGGTGTCGGTCGGCTTCCAGAAGCCGCGGTGCTGGTGGGCCACCAGACGGCCGCGCTTGGCGAGTTGGGTGCATCCGTCGGCGACCAGGTCCCCGTTCTCCGGGATGTGGTCGAAGACCTCCTGGCGGAGCACGAAGTAGCCGCCGTTCTCCCACAACGGCAGTTCGCTCACCGCGGTGATGCCGCCGACCAGGCCGTCCTCGCCGAGGTCCACGCAGTGGAAGGAGGACTGCGGCGGGACGACCATCATCGAGGCGCCGGCGTCGCGCTCGGCGAAGCGGTCGATCATCTCCGGCAGCGGGGCGTCGGTGAGCACGTCGGCGTAGTTGGCGAGGAACATCTCGTCGCCGTCCAGGTGGTGGCGCACCCGGCGCAGCCGCTCGCCGATCGGCGACTCGATGCCGGTCTGCGCGAAGGTGATCGTCCAGGAGGAGATGTCGGTGGACAGCAGCTCGGTCTTGCCGCCCCGCAGCACGAAGTCGTTGGAGGTGGTCTCCTCGTAGTTGAGGAAGAAGTTCTTGATGTGGTGGGCCCCGTAGCCGAGGCACAGGATGAACTCGGTGTGTCCGAAGTAGGCGTAGTAGCGCATGACGTGCCAGATCAGCGGGCGCGGGCCGACCATCGCCATCGGCTTGGGCGCGTCGTCGGAGGCTCCGCTGCGCATCCGCAGCCCGTAACCGCCGCAGAACAGGACGACCTTCACGGCTTCACCTCGACGACGCTGAGTTCCGGGATGGGGAAGACGAGTCGGCCGCCCCACTCGTGCACGAAGGACAGCTGCTCGGTCAGTTCGGCCCGCAGGTTCCACGGGAGGACCAGGACGTAGTCCGGCCGGTCGGTGGCTATCTGCTCGGGCGGCAGGATCGGGATGCGGGTGCCCGGGGTGAACCTGCCGTGCTTGTACGGGTTGCGGTCGACGGTGTACGGGAGCAGGTCGGGCCGGATGCCGCAGTGGTTGAGCAGGGTGTTGCCCTTGCCCGGGGCGCCGTAGCCGACCACGGTCTGGCCGCGCTCGGCCGCCTCGATGAGGAAGCGCAGGAGGTCGCGGCGGACCTTGGCCACCCGGGCGGAGAACTCGGTGTACCCGGACAGCTCCTGGAGCCCGGCGGCCTTCTCCCGGTCCAGCACCTCGGCCACCCGCCGGCCCGGCTCGCCGGCCGCCTCGGCCGGGCGGGCCCACAGCCGGATGGACCCGCCGTGGGTGGGCAGCAGCTCGACGTCCACCAGGGTGAGTCCGCCACTGGCCAGGGCCCGGGCCGCGGAGGCGACCGTGTAGTACTGGAAGTGCTCGTGGTAGATGGTGTCGTACTGGTTCTCCTCGATCAGGGTCAGCAGGTGCTGCACCTCGATGGAGACCCAGCCGTCGTCGGCCACCAGGGCGCGCAGCCCCCGGGTGAAGCCGACCACGTCGGGGATGTGGGCGTACACGTTGTTGGCCACCACCAGGTCCGCCGGGCCGTGTCCGGCGCGGACGTCGGAGCCGGTGGCCGGGTCCAGGAACGCGGTGAGGGTGGGCACGCCCGCCTCGCGGGCCGCGGCGCCCACGTTCACCGACGGTTCGATGCCCAGGCAGCGGATCCCCTGGTCCACCACGTGCCGGAGCAGGTACCCGTCGTTGCTGGCGACCTCGACCACGAAGGCGTCCGGGCCCAGGCCCAGCCGCTGGACGGCCCCGGCGACGAAGGTGCGGGCGTGCTCCACCCAGGAGGTCGAGTAGGAGGAGAAGTAGGCGTACTGGGTGAAGGTCTCCTCCGGCGTGATCAGCGGCGGGATCTGCGCCAGCCAGCAGTCGGTGCAGACCCGCAGGTGCAGCGGGTACGCCGGCTCCGGCCGGTCCAGTTCGTCCGCGGCGAGGAAGCTCTCGCACGGCGGGGTCGCCCCCAGGTCGACGACGCTCCCCATCGCCGTCGAGCCGCAGAGTCGGCATCGTGTCATTGACTGCTCCCGTTCCCGCCCGCGCGGGTGCCCCGCCGCGGGCCAGCGTGTCCGTTCCCTGCCGGCGGCGCGCCGTTCGCGCCGCCGGACCGCTGCGCGATCGCGCCGCGGTACCCCTCCACCAGGCGCTCCAGCCCGACGGCCGGACTGAAGCCCTGCTCGTAACGGCGCCGGGCGGCCCGCCCCAGCTCCTGGTTGTGCTCCGGCCCGGCCGTGATCCGGCGCAGGCAGGACGCGAGCGAGGCCGCCTCGCCCGGTCGGTGCAGCAGCCCGGTCACCCCGTCCTCGACGAGTTCGACGAAGGCGCCGTGCCCGGCGGCCACGGCCGGGACCCCGGCCGCCATCGCCTCCACCACCACCAGGCCGAAGGCCTCCAGCCAGGTCGAGGGGGCCACCACGGCGACCGCCCCGGCCACCGCCTGACGGCACTGCTCCTGGTCGTACAGGCCGACGTGGCGTACGTCCGCCCGCCCGGCCGCCCAGCCCCGCACCTCCGGCTCCAGCGGCCCCGCGCCGGCGATCACCAGCGGCACGCCCACCCCGCCCCGCACGGCGAGCTGGTCCCAGGCGGCCATCAGCAGCCGTACGCCCTTGGCCTCGGCGAGCCGGCCGAGGTAGAGCAGGTGCTTGCCCGCGCCCGTCCGGCCGATGCCCGGCTCGGGCACGAAGTTGTGCTTCACCGTCAGCCGCTCGGCCGGCATCCCGGCCCCCACCAGGACGTCGCGCTGCGCCGCGGAGATGCAGAAGAAGCGCTCCACCCTGGACCGCCAGCGCCGCCGGTTGACCGACAGGCTCACCGCCAGCGGCACCGTCGCCAGCCGGGAGCCGCGGTAGCAGCCGTGCCGGACGGCGGGCAGCGGCGCCACCCCGACGCACTCGGTGCACGGCCGGCCGTCCCGCCGCAGTGTGCCCGGCGGGCAGACCTGGGTGTAGTTGTGCAGCGTGGCCACGACCGGCACGCCGGCGTCGGCGCAGGCGGCCAGCACCGCGGGCGACAGCAGCGGGAACACGTTGTGGACGTGCACCACGTCCGGCCGTTCGGCGCGCAGCCGGGCGGCCAGCTCGGTACGGACCGCCGGGTTCCACGGCACCAGCAGCGGCACCGCGGCCTTGCCCGGCAGGGACTTGGCGGCGATGGAGTCGCTGCGCCGCTCGAACAGCTCGACCCGGTGGCCGGCCTCGCGCAGCAGCGCCACCTCCTGGTCGACCACCTTGTTCTCCCCGCTCGGCTGCGCCGAGGCGTAGCGGTTGTGCACCACGAGGACGTGCATCGTTCAGGTCACCTCCGTTCTGTGGGCCGGGTGCGGTGTGCGTCGGGTGCGGGGTGCGTCGGGGGCCGCGGGCGCCGGGAGGGGCGCGGCCGTGGCGGGTGCCGCCAGCAGTGAGGCGGCCACGGTCAGGTGCAGCAGGTACGGCGAGGCATCGCCCAGCCCGGCCTCGGTGTAGGAGGCGATCGCGCAGTAGCTGATCAGGAAGATCGCGCCGGCCCGCGCCGGCGACGGCGGCCGCAGCAGCGCGACGCCACCCAGCACCAGGATCATCGCCGCCACCAGGGCGACGCCGGCCAGGCCCTGTTCGTTGTAGACGGCCAGCCAGCTGTTGTCGATCGGCAGCCCGCCGAAGGACTTGTCGCCCAGGCCCTGGCCGAACAGTTGCTCCACGGTCGTCCGGGGCGCCGCCAGCAGGGCGTCCCAGACCTTGGCCCGGCCGGTGAGGTTGGAGAAGTTCTCCTGGCTCTGTCCGCGCAGGAACCAGGCCTGGAGCAGCGAACTCAGGCCCACCGCGGCCACGGTGGCGCCCAGGACGGCCCAGCTGAAGAACCGGCGGGCGGCGGCGCTGGTCAGCAGGAGCGAGCCGATCGCCAGCGCCAGTCCGATGATCAGGCCGAGGGTGGCGGTGCGGGTGTGGGTCAGCGCGAGCAGCACCAGCGAGGGCACGATGACCGCGGCCGCACTCGCCCCGGTGGTCCGGCGGCTCAGCAGGAGCAGCACGGTGAGCCCGATGATCACTGCGGCGTACTGGCCGATCTGCGGCGGGGTGAGCGGCCACAGCGCGCCGACCAGCCGGCCGCCGTAGACGTCGGGGAAGGCCGCGCCCGGTGAGATGACCAGGCCGGCCGCCACCGAGACGAGCACCGCGAAGTACATCCGGATGTGCTGCCGGACGAACCCCTCGCCGCCGTCCCACCAGCGGCTGAGCAGCCACAGCGTGCCGACGAACAGGGCCAGTCGGAAGCAGCGGAACAGCGCGCCCGCCCCGGACTCCAGGTGGGCGCTGGAGATCACGCTCAGCACCAGCAGCAGGGTGAGCAGCAGCAGGTAGGCGCTGGGCCGCACGCGCAGCCGGAGGTTGACGAGGAGCGCCAGCGCGAAGGCGGAGACCAGCGCGCCCATGGTGACCATCTGGATCAGCGAGCGGGGCAGCGGGATCACGGTCTGCGCCCCGGCGGAGCCGAGGGTGTTGAGGATCAGCAGGCTCCAGACCAGGCCGACGGTCTTCGGGGCGCCGGCCGGCCGGACGTGCGCGGTCAGGTCCTGGGCCATGTCAGCCACCGCCCCCCGGCCGCAGGGTGCTGCCCGTGTCCTGCTGGTAGGGCGCGGCCTGCCACTGTCCGAAGTCGAGGGTGCGGCTGGGGTCGTGGGCGACGAAGCTCCACGGCCCGACGTAGGTGTTGTCGTGCCAGCGGTTCTGCTGTTTGCCGGTGATCGCGTCGGCCACCGGTTCGCCCTTGTACGGGGACCAGTCCGGGAAGGTGCCGTAGTTGGACAGCACGGCCATCCGGCCGCAGTTCACCGTGCAGCCGACGACGGACGGGTCCATGGTGAAGCGGTTGTCGTGGATGTCCACCCGCTGGGTCTTCCAGCGGCAGTCGGCGAGGAGCGGTGCGGTGGCGATCGCCGGCTGGGCGCAGCGGGCGGTGTCCTTCACCAGCAGGGTGCAGTCGCCGGAGGAGGTGTTGGCCGGGCTGTTGCAGAACCGGTCGGCGTTCTCCCACAGGGTGATCCCGGACCAGTTGTCCTCCAGCAGGTTGCGGTCGATCTCGATCCTGTCGGTGCGGGCCGGGATCCGCGGTTCGCCGCCGGACTCGGACAGGTAGACGGTCGGGTAGGGGAAGTCGTCGCCGCGGTCGGCGGCCCGGCGGCCCTCGACCCAGTCGTTGCGCCGGATCGTGTTGCCGGCGATGACGGCGTTGTAGCTGGTCTCGTAGATCAGCGCGGCGCCGTCGTTGGCCTCCAGGACGTTGCCCTCGATGCGGAAGTCGTTGTTGTCGGTGTCCGCCCACAGCCCGGTGCCCCGGTTGTCGTGCACCCAGTTGCCGCGCACGTCGGCGCCGTTGACGGCCCAGAACTTGACGCCGCCGGTGCAGCCGCAGCCCGGCTGCTTCTGCTCCCACTGGTCGGTGTCGTTGCCGGTGATCTCGTTGCCCTCGAGCAGCAGGTCGGTGATCGGGGCGCCGGTCTTGTAGGCGTTCAGGCCGTACTGCCCGTTGCCGCGCAGACAGCTGGCCCGGACCCGCTGGTGGGCGCCGGCCATCAGTCCGGCGCCGGAGTTGTCCTGGATCGTCGTGTGCTCGACCACCCAGCCGTCGGCCGAGTCGTGGTTGACCACGCCCTCGTTCTGCGGCGCGACGAAGCCCTGCACGGTCAGGTAGCGGATGGTGACCTGGCCGGCGCCGCCGCCGAAGGCGTACTGGTTGGTCTTCCCGCCGTCGAGCACGGCGCCGGGCGCGCCGAGGTAGCTGTCCCCCTCCTTGGGGACGACCTGGGCGTAGCGGTCCGCTGCGAGCCGGTGCGTTCCCGGTTCGAGCCAGAACGTGGTGTTCGGGGGGCTGTTCCTGGTCTTCGCGGCCAGGTCGCCGACCACCGCCGGGTCGACCGTCACCGCGCCCGCGGGCGCCGCCGCCGGCCCCGCCGCCGGGGTCGCGCAC
>NZ_MECK01000200.1 GCF_014596465.1 Streptomyces sp. CBMA123
CCCGGGCCGGTGCTGGCGCTGCCGGTGCCGGTGCCGCCAGTGCCCCGGCTGCCGAGGGTGCTCCGCCGGTGCGGGCGGACCGGCCGCGGCGGACCCGGTCGGTGTCCGAGGGGTCGGCGAGCCAGGCGGGCGCCGAGACGCCTGCCACTCCTGAGACCCCGGCTGCCCCGGCCGCCTCTGCTGCCTCTGCTGCCTCTGCTGCCTCTGCTGCCGAGGGTGCTCCGCCGGTGCGGGCCGACCGGCCGCGGCGGACCCGGTCGGTGTCCGAGGGGTCGGTCAGCCGGCCGGCCGACGACGCCGCCGCCGAGCCGACGGCCGAGCCCGCGGCACCGGCCCGGCCCCGGTCCTCCGACGCGCCCTGGCACAACCCGGTGCCCGCCCACGACGAGAAGCCGTCGGGCGAGCCGGAGGAGCCGAGCGAGCCGGGTGGGCCGGGCGAGAAGGAGCCGGGCGGGACGAAGGACGAGAAGTCGGCCGGAGCGGCCGACCAGGACGGAGACGGCGCGTGAACCTGCTCGACACGGTGCTCCGCTGCGTCGCCACCCTGGTCGTCTTCCTGGTCTTCCCGCTGGTCATCGGCCAGACCGAGCACAAGGTGATGGCGCACATGCAGGGCCGCCTCGGCCCGATGTACGCGGGCGGCTTCCACGGCTGGGCGCAGCTCGTCGCCGACGGCGTGAAGTTCGCGCAGAAGGAGGACATCGTCCCGGCCGGGGCGGACCGCCGGATCTTCCAGCTGGCGCCCGCCGTCTCGCTGCTGCCGTACCTGTTCGTGCTGCTGGCGATCCCGGTCGGTCCGGACGGCTTCGTCGGTCAGGCGATCGACGCCGGGCTGTTCTTCGTGCTGGCCGTGATGGGCGTCGGGGTGATCGGCAAGCTGATGGCCGGCTGGGCCTCGGCGAACAAGTTCTCGCTGCTCGGCGGTCTGCGCACGGCCGCGCAGCTGATGTCGTACGAGCTGCCGATGGTGCTCGCGGCGGCCTCGGTGGCGATGGCCGCCGGCACCCTGTCGCTGCCCGGGATCCTGGACGCCTGGCACTGGTACTGGCTGCCCTGGCAGATCATCGGCGCCTTCGTGTTCTTCACGGCCGGGCTGGCCGAGCTCCAGCGGCCGCCGTTCGACATGCCGGTCGCCGACTCGGAGATCATCTTCGGCGCGTACACCGAGTACACCGGGCTGCGCTTCGCGCTGTTCCTGCTGTCCGAGTACGTGGGCATCCTGGTGGTGTCGGCGCTGACGGCGGTGCTGTTCCTCGGCGGTTGGCACGGGCCGATGTCCGACCAGCTCGGCTGGCTGTGGATGATCCTCAAGACCTTCGCGCTGGCCTTCGTGGTCATCTGGCTGCGGGTCACCTACCCGCGCCTGCGCGAGGACCAGCTGATGCGCTTCGCGTGGTTGGTACTGATCCCGCTCGCGCTCGTCCAGCTGGCCCTCACCGGCATCATCAAGGTGGCGATCGCATGAGTTTTCCCGGTGCCGGGCTCGCCAAGGGCCTGGCCGTGACGCTGCGGACGATGACGAGGAAGAGCGTCACCGCGCAGTACCCCGACACGCAGCCGGTGCTGCCGCCGCGTTCGCGCGGCGTCATCGCGCTGCTGGAGGAGAACTGCACGGTGTGCATGCTCTGCGCGCGCGAGTGCCCGGACTGGTGCATCTACATCGACTCCCACAAGGAGACGCTGCCGGCCGCCGACCCGAACGCCCGGGCCCGCACCCGCAACGTGCTGGACCGGTTCGCCATCGACTTCTCGCTCTGCATGTACTGCGGGATCTGCATCGAGGTGTGCCCCTTCGACGCGCTGTTCTGGTCGCCGGAGTTCGAGTACGCGGAGACCGACATCCACGAGCTGACCCACGAACGGGAGAAGCTCCGCGAGTGGATGTGGACCGTCCCGGCGCCGCCGGCGCTGGATCCGGCGGCCGAGGAGCCCAAGGAGATCGCCGCCGCGCGCAAGGCGGCGGACAAGCTGGCCGCGGCCGCCGCCGTGGCCCCGGACGAGAAGGGTGACGACGCGTGACCGCCGCTGCCACGCTTCTCGCGGCGACCGGTTCCCTGGAGCCGGCCGCCCGTTCGTTCCTGTCCCCGACCGGCCAGGAGATCGTCTTCCTGCTGGTCGGCATCGCGGTGCTCGGCTCGGCGGTCGTCTCGGTGACCACCAAGCAGCTGGTGCACGCCGCGCTCTGGCTGGTGGTCGCGCTCGGCGGGCTGGCGGTGGAGTTCCTGCTGCTCACGGCCGAGTTCATCGCCTGGGTGCAGGTGCTGATCTACCTGGGCTCGGTGATCGTCCTGGTGCTGTTCGGGCTGATGCTCACCAAGGCGCCGATCGGGCGCTCGCCGGACGCCGACTCCAAGAACCGCTGGGTCGCCCTGGCCGTGGCGCTCGCCTCCGCCGGGACGCTGGTGACGCTGGTCGTCGACGCCTTCCGGACCTCCTGGATCGACCTCGGCGCCGGCGGCGGTTCGGCCGCCGTCACCGGGGCCAGCCTGTTCCGCAACTGGGTGCTGCCCTTCGAGGCGCTGTCCGTGCTGCTGCTGGCGGCGCTGGTCGGCGCGATCGTGCTGTCGCGCGGCTCCAAGCGCCGGGTGCCGGCGCCCCGGGCGGGCCGGGTGCGGGCCGGACGGCCGGTCGGGTCGAACGGGACCGTGGCCGCGACCGCGCCCAAGCCCCCCGTACCCGTGTCGTCCGCGTCGGAGGCGTCCGTGCCGGAGGAGGAGAGCTGATGCACCTCGCCTACCCCGTCGTCCTCGCCGCGCTGCTGTTCAGCGTCGGCGTGTACGGCGTGCTCGCCCGGCGCAACGCCGTCCTGGTGCTGATGTCCGTCGAGCTGATGCTCAACGCCGTCAACCTCAACCTGGTCGCCTTCGACGCCTGGCTGCGCGACGCGCTGCACGCCGGGCAGGCGCTCACCCTGTTCACCATCACCGTCGCCGCCGCCGAGATCGGGCTGGGGCTCGCCATCGTCCTGCTGCTGTTCCGGGCCCGGGGCACCGCGGACATCGACCGGGCCACCGCGCTCGGCGACCCGGCCGAGCCGCACACGCCCGCCGAGGAGCAGCCGGTCGCAGCCGAGGCACTGAAGGGCCGGGCCACCGCATGAACCTCGCCCTGCCCGCCCTCGTCCCCGCGCTGCCCGCACTCGGCGCCGCCGCGACCCTGGCCGTCGGCAAGAAGGCGCCCGCACTGGCCCGGCCGCTGGCGATCGCCCCGGTCGCCGTCTCGGCCGTGCTCGCCCTGGTGGTCGCCCTCCAGCTCGGCACCGGCCAGACCCTGGACGCCGCCACCCGGCTCACCCCGACCGGCGGCCCGGACATCGCGCTCTCCCTCCACCTGGACGGCTTCAGCTCGCTGATCTCCGTGCTGGTCGGCCTGGTCGCCACCTGTGTGCAGGTCTACTCGACCGCCTACCTGAAGTCGGATCCGCGCTACCCCTCGTACGCGGCGCTGGTCTCGCTGTTCACCGCGGCGATGTTCCTGGTCGTCTACTCGGGCGACCTGATCGTGCTGCTGGTCGGCTGGGAGGTCATGGGCGTCTGCTCGTACTTCCTGATCGGCCACCACTGGGAGACCGCCGACGCCCGCTCGGCCTCGCTCAAGGCCTTCCTGGTCACCAAGCTCGGCGACGTGCCGTTCCTGTTCGGGATCTTCCTGCTCGGCGCGGACGCCGGCAGCTTCCGGATCCCGGACGTGCTGGCGGCCGCGGGCGAGGGCAGGCTCGCCCACCCGACCCTGACGGCGCTGCTGCTGCTCGCCGGCGTGGCCGGCAAGAGCGCGCAGTTCCCGCTGCACACCTGGCTCCCGGACGCGATGGCCGGCCCGACGCCGGTCTCCGCGCTGATCCACGCCGCCACCATGGTCGCGGCCGGCATCTACCTGGTGGCCCGGCTGATGCCGGTGTTCCTCCAGTCGGGGGCGGCGCTGGTCGTGCTCGCGGTGATGGCCGCCGTGACGATGATCGGCTCGGCGCTCTGCGCGCTCGCCCAGGACGACCTCAAACGGGTGCTCGCCTACTCCACCGTCGGCCAGCTCGGCTACATGGCCGGCGCGCTGGCCAGCGGCGACCGGGAGGCCTCGGTGTTCCACCTGGTCAGCCACGGCGCGTTCAAGGCGCTGCTGTTCCTGGCCGCCGGCGTGGTGATCCACGCCGCGCACAGCAACTCGGTCTCCGCGATGTCCCGGATCCCGGGGCTGCGCAAGCGGGTGCCGGACGCCTACTGGACGATGGGCATCGCGCTGGTCGCGCTGGCCGGGCTGCCCCCGCTCTCCGGCTTCTTCAGCAAGGAGGCGGTGCTGACCGCCGCCGAGCACGCCGCCAACGGCGAGGCGCTGACCAACGGCCTCGGCCCGGCCTCGGCGGTGCCGCAGGCCGCCGGGTGGATCGTGCTGATCTCGGCCGCGCTCACCGCCCTGCTCACCGGCGCGTACGCGACCCGGGTGTTCCTGGTCACCTTCCACAGCCCAGCCGGGGCGGCCGCGGCGGCACCCGCGGTGCTGCCCGCCGCCGACCTGGGCGCGGTGGCCGCCGACCACGAGGCCGACGCGCCGTACTCGCCCGAGCCGGACGAGGCCGACCCGGCCACCGCCGAGCCGCCCGCGATGCGCTGGCCGCTCTGGGTGCTTGCCGTCCCGACCATGGGCCTCGGCGTCGCCGGGCTGCGCTCGGACTGGCTGCCCGCCCTCTTGGACGGCGGCTCGCTGCGCCCCACCGGGGTCACCGCCGTGACCGGCACCGGGCTCGCCGTGGTCGGTGTGCTCGCCGCGTACGGCGCCTGGCGCTCGGCCGGCGCACGGGTGGCCACCGGCCGCCCCGCCCCGGCCGAAGGCTGGGGGAGGGCGCCAGAGCAGGCCGGTGCCCCGGCCGCCGAGGTGATCGTCGCCGACCCCGGGCGCACCCTGCTGGGCCCGCTGTTCGGCCCGGCCCGGCACGGCTTCGGCGTCGACCGGCTGTACCACCTGCTGTTCGTCCGCCCGGTGACCGCCGCGGCCCGGCTGGTCCGCTTCCTCGACCGCGAGGTCGTCGAGGGCTATGTGCAGGGCAGCGGGATCGGTGCCAACCTGCTCGGTCGGGCCGTCCGGCTCGCGCAGACCGGCAACGCGCAGACCTACCTCAGCGCGCTGCTGGCCGGAGTCGTCCTGCTGGCCGTCCTGGTGGCGGTGTAGCCGGTGCCGACGCCCCCCGCCTCCGTCCCGTTCGCCCCCGTTGCCTTCACCTCCGTTCCCTTCACCCCTGTTCCGTTCGCCGCCGTCGCTGGGAGCCTCCGATGAACGTGGTCCTCATCGCCCTCCTGGCGCTGCCCCTGTTCGGCGCCGCGCTCACCCTGGCACCGGTGTTCGGACCGGACCGGGCCGTCGCCGGCCGACGGGCGCTACGGCTGAACTCCGTGGTCACCGGCGCGGCGCTGCTGCTCTCCGTCGCCCTCGCGGCCGGCTTCGACCACGACTCGCCGGCCCGGATGCAGGCCACCACCGACGTGTCCTGGATCCCGGCCCTGCACGTGCGCCTCCACCTCGGCGTGGACGGCGTCTCGCTGCCGCTGATCGTGCTGACCGCGCTGCTCACCTTCCTCTGCGCGCTGTACTCGGAGAAGCGGCTGCCGGACGGGGAGAACGCCCCGTCGGCGCAGGCCTTCGTCGGGCTGTTCCTCCTCCTCGAAGTCGGCATGCTCGCCACCTTCGCGGTGCTGGACCTCCTGCTCTTCTTCCTGGCCTTCGAGATCGTGCTGATCCCGATGTACTTCCTGATCGCCCGCTGGGGGAGCGGCGCGAGGACCCCGGCCGCCAACCGGTTCATCCTCTACACGCTGCTCGGCTCGGCCGTGATGCTGCTCGGCTTCCTGCTGATCGGCAGCAAGGCCGGCACCTTCGACATGCAGGCGCTGGCCGCCGGGCACGGCCACGGCCTGAGCCACACCACCCAGGTGACCGCCGCGCTGGCGATCATGGTCGGGCTCGCGGTCAAGGCCCCCGCCTGGCCGCTGCACAGCTGGCTCCCCGACGCGCACACCGCCGCCCCGACGGTCGGCTCGGTGCTGCTCGCCGGTGTGCTGCTGAAGATGGGCACCTACGGTCTGGTCCGCGTCCTCCTCCCGGTCGTACCGGACGGCACCGCGACGCTGGCCCCCTACCTGGGCGCCTTCGCCGCCGTCGGCATCGTCTACGGCTCGCTGGCCTGCCTGGCGCTGGCCCGCTCCGGAGCCAAGGGCGACCTCAAGCGCCTGATCGCGTACTCCTCCGTCGGCCACATGGGCTTCGTGCTGCTCGGCATCGCCTCCCTCACCCCGGTGGGCGTCAACGGCGCGCTGTTCGCCAACATCGCCCACGGTCTGATCACCGGTCTGCTGTTCTTCCTGGTCGGGGCCGTCAAGGACCGCTACGGCACGGCGGACCTCGACACCCTCGCGGGCGCCACCGGCGCGGCCCTGTACGGCCGGGCGCCCCGGATCGGCGCGCTGCTCGCCTTCGCCGCCGTCGCCAGCCTCGGGCTGCCCGGCCTGGCCGGCTTCTGGGGCGAGCTGCTGGCCATGTTCGGCGCCTTCGACCCGGCCGCCGGCCTGTCGCGCCCCGCCTTCGTCACCTACATGGTCCTGGCCGGCCTCGGCACCCTCCTCACCGCCGCGTACCTGCTGATCGTGGTCAAGCGCGTCTGCATGGGCGACCCCGCGCAGCCCGCGCCGGTGGGCGAGGTGCCCGACCTGCGGCCGTACGAGGCCGTCAGCTGGACGCCGCTGGCCGCGCTCACGCTGGTGGCCGGCCTCTGGCCCGCCCTCCTGCTCGGGCTCTCCGACCCCGCCGTCAAGCACCTCCTCGGGGGTGGCTGACCGTGCTCGCAGCCCACACCGCCGCACTCGGACCTCACTCCACGGGGCAGCACACTGTGACCTCCCTCGCCGTAGCCAACCCGGGCAGCCTGATCCAGTCCGTGGACTGGGTGGCGATCGCGCCCCCGCTGATCGCCGCCGTGGCTGCCCTCGCCGTGCTGGTCACCGACCTGTTCCTGCCCGAGCGGCACAAGCAGTGGCTCGGCCGCCTCGCCGCGGCCGGACTCGCCCTCGCCCTCATCGCACTCCTTCCCCTCACCGGGGGATCACCCCGAGCGACGTTCTGCCTCCGGAACGTAGCAGGGGCCACTGACACCGCCGGGTGCTCCTACGTCGCCGACCACTTCGCCCTGGTGTTCCAGCTGCTCGCCCTCGGCGGCGCGCTGATCGCGGCGCTGCTGTCGACCCAGACGGTGGATCGGGAGAAGCTGCCGCGCGGCGAGTACTGGTTCCTGCTGCTCTCCAGCGCCACCGGCGCCGCCCTGCTGCCCGCCTCCCGCGACCTCGCCACCATGGTGATCGCCCTGGAGGTCGCCTCGCTGCCTGCCTTCGCCCTGGTCGCGCTGCGCCGGGACGGGCGGGGCGCGGAGGCCGCGTTCAAGTTCTTCGTCTCCTCGGTGACCGCGACCGCCGTGATGCTGCTGGGCATCGGCTTCGTCTACGCGGCCAGCGGGAGCCTGCACCTCGGCGCCGTCGCCCAGGGCCTGGAGCACGCGCCCGGCCAGCTGCGGCCACTGGCCGAGGCCGGGGCCGTGCTGACCCTGGTCGGCTTCGCCTTCAAGGTCGCCGCCGTCCCGTTCCACTTCTGGTTGCCCGACACCTACACCGGCGCCCCGCTGCCGGTGGCCGGCTACCTCTCGGTGGTCGGCAAGGCGGCGGGCCTGTCCGGGCTCGCGCTCGCCACCACCATCGCGTTCCGCCCGTACGCCCACTCCTGGGGCCTGGTGCTGGCCGTGCTGGCCGCCGTCACCATGACCGTCGGCAACGTCGGCGCGCTGCGGCAGCGCTTCGACACCCGGTACAGCGCGGTGCGGCTGCTGGCCTGGTCCTCGGTCGGCCAGGCCGGGTACCTGCTGGTGCCGCTGGCCGCGGCCGGCTACGCGCCCACCGGCGCCGACATGCTCGGCGCGACCGCCGCGTACGCGCTGATCTACGGCGTGGTCAACCTCGGCGCCTTCGGGGTGGTCGCCGCCGTCGGCCGCCGGGCCGGGATCAGGGTGGACGACTTCCGCGGCCTGTTCGCCCGCAACCGCTGGACGGCGCTCGCGCTGGCCTTCTTCCTGCTCTGCCTGGCCGGGCTGCCGCCGGGCGTGATCGGCCTGTTCGGCAAGGTCGTGGTGTTCCGCGCGGCGGTGGACGCCGGGCTCGGCTGGCTGGCCGTGGTGATGGCCGTCAACGTGGTCGTCGCCCTGTACTACTACCTGCGGTGGACGGCCCGGCTGTTCGCCCCGGCGGACCCGGCCGACGCGGCGGCCGCGGCGGCCGCGGCCGAGGACGGCGCCGAGCGACGGCTTCCGGTCGGCCTGACCGCCACGCTGGGGCTCACCGCCTCCCTCGCGGTGGTGCTCTCGGTCGCCCCGCAGCTGGTCCTCCAGGTGGCCGGCGGCTCGCTGTTCTGAGCCGCCGACCGGGTGTCGCGTCGGTCAAAAGGGAACAAGGTCCCGGGCCCCGCCCGTTGAGCGGGCAAGAGGGACGAGGCAGAAAGGGCTTCCCCACCGCACCACTGGAGGGCCTGACGTGCACAGCCGGCACAACGGACTGAGGACCGCCGTCCTGCTCGGTGGCCTCTCGGCGCTGATCCTGGTGATCGGCGGTTTCTTCGGTCGGACCGGCTTCGTGATCGCCCTGCTGGTCGCCCTCGGGACGAACGCCTACGCCTATTGGAACAGCGACAAGATCGCCCTGCGGGCCATGCGGGCCCGGCCGGTCAGCGAGTTCGAGGCACCCGGGCTGTACCGGATCGTGCGCGAGCTCTCCACCTCGGCCCGCCAGCCGATGCCCCGCCTCTACATTTCCCCGACCCCGGCCCCGAACGCCTTCGCCACCGGCCGCAACCCGCGCAACGCCGCGGTCTGCTGCACCGAGGGCATCCTGCGGATCCTGGACGAGCGCGAGCTGCGCGGCGTGCTCGGGCACGAGCTCAGCCACGTCTACAACCGGGACATCCTGATCTCCTCCGTGGCCGGGGCGCTGGCCTCGGTGGTGATGTTCCTGGTGAACTTCGCCTGGCTGATCCCGTTCGGCCGGAGCGAGGACGACGACGGCCCCGGGCTGTTCGGGATGCTCGCGATCATGATCCTCGGGCCGGTCGCCGCCGGGCTGATCCAGCTGGCGGTCAGCCGCTCCCGCGAGTACCAGGCCGACGCGGACGGCGCCCGGATCACCGGCGACCCGCTCGCCCTCGCGGGCGCCCTGCGCAAGCTCGACGCCGGCACCCGCCAGCTGCCGCTCCCGCCGGAGCCCCAGCTGCAGACGGCGAGCCACCTGATGATCGCCAGCCCGTTCCGCCCGGGCGAGGCGGGCGCGCGGCTGTTCTCCACTCACCCGCCGATGGCGGAGCGGATCGCCCGGCTGGAGCGGATGGCCGGGTACCGGCAGTAGCGCAGGGCCGGGGGCCGGCCGTGGCGGGCGGACCGGCTCGGCCTACCCGGCCGACTCCTGGTAGGCCGTCCGCAGGCGGTGGATGCCCTCGGCGACCTGGGCGGGGCCGTCCGCGGCGGCGTAGCTGAGCCGCAGGTGCGGGGCCGGGGGCTCGGCGGCGTGGTACGGCCGGCCGGGGGCGACCAGATCGGAAG
>NZ_MECK01000201.1 GCF_014596465.1 Streptomyces sp. CBMA123
GCAACAGGTCGCCCCCGCCCCCGGCCGTACGGAGGGCCTGCTGCCCGGCGGCCTGCGGCACGGCGGCCCCGAACTGCCGCCCACCTGCACGGCCACCGAGGCCACCCTGCTGTTCGTCACCGTGCTGGCCGAGGCCTGGCGCTGGGGCCTGCCCCGGGCGGAGGTCGCCGAACTGCTCCCGGCCGCCGAGCGGGCCCTGGCCGCCCTGCGGGAGGGCCTGGTCGACGGCTTCGTCACCGATCTGAGCCGCCCGGTGGAGGAACGGGGCGCCCAGCCGGTGGCCGCCCGCGTCGAGGTCCAGGCGCAGGCCCACCGGGCCGCCCTGCACGGCGCCGAACTGCTGGAGGCCTTCGCCAGGCCGGGAGCCGGGGACTGGCGGAGCTGGGCCGCCGACCTGCGCGGGCGCTTCCGCGAGCGGTTCTGGATCGACGACCTCTCCGGCGGCCGCCCCGCCGCCGGACTGGCTCCGGGCGGCCAACCGCTGCCGGCCCTCGCCTCCGCCCTGGTGCACCTGCTCGACACCGGGCTCGCCGCCGACGGCGGCCGGCACGAGAGCCTGCTGGACCGCGAACAGACCCGGCTGTTCGCCCAGCGCCTGGTCGCGCCCGAGCTGGACAGCGGCTGGGGTCTGCGGACCCTCAGTGCCAAGTCGCCCCGCTTCAACCCGCTGGGCCACCGCGGCGGCGCGGTGCGGATCCACGAGACCGCGCTGGCGATCGCCGGGCTCGCCGAGGCCGGCCACGAGAACGAGGCCGGCACCCTGTTGGAGGGCCTGCTCGCCGCGTCCGCCCACTTCGAGGCACGGCTGCCGGAGATGTACGCCGGGGAGCAGCGCACCCCCGGTTGCCCACCGGTGCCGCACCCCGCGGCCTGCCGCCCGGCGGCGGTCTCCGTGGCCGGGGCCGTCCACGCGGTGTTCGCGCTCGCCGGAGTACGGCCGGACGTCCCGGGCGGCCGCGTGCTGGTCCGTCCGGCCAGCACCGCTCCGCTCGGCGAACTCGAACTGACCGGCCTGCGGGTGGCGGGTGAACCCTTCTCGGTCCGGGTGAGCCGGATCGGGGTGGCGATGGTGGAGGAGGCCTCCGCGGACCTGCACCTGGTCGCCCGCTGACGCCGGGCCCGGCAGCGCCCGCCGGAACCCTGCCTGCCCACCCTCCGGCCGCCCCGGCACTGGTCGCCCGTGCGCGAATCGTGCCGGGCGGCCACGGCCACCGGTGCTACGCGCTCCCCGTACGGGCCTGTGCTTATCGTCAGAGAGACGACTATGATCGTCGCCATGTCGCGCTACGATCCGTCGGCCTTCCCCCCGTTCGCAGTCACGGTTGACCTGGTGGTTCTGACGGTGCGCGACCACTCGCTCTGCGCCCTTCTGGTCAGACGGGGCGAGCCGCCCTACCAGGGGTACTGGGCCCTGCCCGGTGGCTTCGTCCGCCCGGACGAGGGCCTGGCCGAGGCGGCCTCCCGCGAGCTGGCCGAGGAGACCGGGCTGCGCGCCCACTCCGCCCCTGGCCACGAGGCGGCGGGCCCCGGCGCGGCCGGTGCTCACCTGGAGCAGCTCGCCACCTACGGTCACCCGCAGCGCGACCCCCGGATGCGTGTGGTCAGCGTCGCCTACCTGGTGCTCGCTCCCGACCTCCCCACCCCCCGGGCCGGCGGCGACGCCAGCAGCGCCCGCTGGGCCCCGGTCAGCGAACTCCTCGGTGAGAACCCGGCCGACGGGGTCCCGCTCGCCTTCGACCACGGCCTGATCCTGGCCGACGGCGTGGAACGCGCCCGTTCCAAGATCGAGTACTCCTCCCTGGCCACCGCCTTCTGCCCGACCGAGTTCACCGTGGGCGAGCTGCGCCGCGTCTACGAGGCCGTCTGGGGCGTCGCCCTCGACCCGCGCAACTTCCACCGCAAGGTCACCGGCACCCCCGGTTTCCTCCTGCCCTCCGGCGGCACGACCACCCGTCAGGGCGGTCGCCCGGCCCAGCTCTTCACTGCGGGCGGCGCGACCGTCCTCAACCCGCCCATGCTCCGCCCCGACGCCTGAGCCCCCGCCGCCGCCCCGGACACCCGTCCGAGCGGGGCGCCGAACGGCCCCGGCCCGCAGGCCGACAGTGCGCCCCCGATGCACAGTGTCGGTGGACGCTTCGGCCGCCGGGCCGAAGGCCTTCGGACCCCTGGGAGCCCTGTGATGACCGCCGACCACCTGTGCGCCAATCAACGGGACGGCCTCGTGAAGCTGGTGGCGGCCTTCGACAGCCTCACCACGACGACCGACAGGACCGAGAAGCAGCTGGCTGCCCTGAAGGCCGCGCACGCCGCCCCGGCGACGATCGCCTCCGTACAGGAGACGTTGGACGCCGAGCGGGAGCAGTTGGCCCAGATCGCCCTGGAGGGCAAGGTCGCCGCCGAGGACTTCCAGCAGCAGTGCGGTGGCGAGCCGCTCCCGCGGGGCGCCGAGGCCTTCCTGACGACCTAGGCACCGGCTCCTGGCCCGAAACCTGGGTGGTGGCGACGGTCCGCCGGAGAGGCCGACGCCCGTGAATCGCAGGATCGGATTGTCCCCTGATCGGGTGAGGTGGGCGGGCGGTGGGCCCGTGGCGGTTCGGTAATGCCCGGATTCTGTGGTGCTGACCCCTAATGTGCTGGCGTCGAGCAGGTCGGCCAAGGGCATGGGAGCAGCCAGCGATGATCCAGATCACCGGACTGACCAAGGTCCATCGCAAGGGCGCCCCACCCGCCGTACTTGATCTGACCTTCGACGCCCGGCCCGGGATGGTGACCGTGCTGCTCGGCGACGAGGGGGCCGGCAAGTCCACCGCGCTGCGGCTGATGCTCGAACTCGAACGAGGCCAGGGCATCGCCCTCTTCGACGGCCGTCCCTACCGCCGGATCCGCCGCCCCGAGCGCGAGGTCGGTGTGCTGCTGCCCGGGCCGGGGGAGGGGGCCGCGGCGGTGTCCGGGAACCCGGGGCGCAAGGCGCGTGGTCACCTGCGGATGCTGGCCGCGGCCGTCGGCGTCCCCGCGCGGCGGGCCGACGAGTTGCTGGAGCAGACCCGGCTGGCCGCCGTGGCGGGGCAGCGGCTGCGGACCTTCTCGCCGGGCATGCAC
Source organism: Streptomyces sp. CBMA123 (assembly GCF_014596465.1). Lineage (GTDB taxonomy): Bacteria > Actinomycetota > Actinomycetes > Streptomycetales > Streptomycetaceae > Kitasatospora. The sequence goes on from NZ_MECK01000201.1 coordinate 3,100, forward strand.
CGTCGGCTCTCACTGGCAGCCGCGCTGCTCGGCGATCCCGGCACCCTGCTGCTGGACGCGCCGACCGAGGGCCTGTCCCCGCGCAACGTCGAGTGGTTCCACTCCTTCCTGCGCTCCTTCGCGGTCGCGGGTGGAACGGTGCTGGTGACCACCCGGATCCCGCAGGAGGCCGCGCAGCTCGCGGACCGGGTGGTCACGCTGGACCGCGGCCGCCTGGTGGCCGACCAGCCGGTCGCGGAGTTCTGCCGGACCAGGCTCAGCCCCGAAGTGGCCGTCCGGGGGCCCCAGATGGCGCGGTTGGCCGACCTGCTGGTCAGCCAGGGCGCCGAGGTGCGCCGGGACGGCGGCGCGGGGCTCGCGGTGGCGGGCATCGACCGCACCGAGATCGGTGAACTCGCCTACCAGCACGGGATCCTGCTGCACGAGCTGGCCGACCGGGTGGTCGAGCAGCCGGTGCCCCGGGCCGCGCTGCCGGTCGCCTCCGGCCGCTCCGGCCGCCTCCGTCTCCAGCCGGATCCCGAGTCGGCCGACGGGGCGGCCCCCGAGGGCGCGCAGCCGGGCACCGACCCGCACCACGAGCCCACCGCCGCCGAACCCGCGCGCCCCGAACCCGCACACCCTGAGCCTGCGCACCCCGAACCCACGGTCCCGGAGCCCGCCACGGGGGGCCGTGTCCGCGAGGATGCGCCCCGGAGCACCCGTGCTCTGCCCGTCGCAGCCGTGACGGCCGCCCTGCCCGTCCTCGCCGCGGTCACCGCCCCGCAGCCGGACCCCGCCCCCACCGTCGCTTTCGACCGGCTCTTCCGCGACCAGCCCGGCGCCGCTGGGCCCGACCACGCCGAGGCGCTCCGCACCGGGATCGAGCCCCTCCGGTCCGAGACCAAGCCCGAGACCAGGCCGGAGACCAAGCCCGAGACCAGGCCGGAGAACGAGACCGGGACCGAGCCCGTGCGCCGCCGTCGGAGCGCCGCCGACCTGCTTACCGACGACACCGTCCGGCTCGGCCGGGTCACCACCGGCAAGGCCCCCGCCACCCCCGACGACCACCGGAGCGAGTGAACCGTGCGTGTCCTGGCCTACGAGCTGCGCCGCCTGCGCGGCCTGCGTTCCACTTGGCTGCTGCTCTCCGCCGTCCTGCTCTGCGACGCGGTCGTTGCCGCCGTTCTGGCGAGCCAGACCCCGGCCGGTCCACTGGCCGGCCCGGCCGGGGTGCGGTTGCTGACCGCCGCCGTCCCGCTGATCCCGCTGCCCTTCGCGGCGCTCGGCGCAGGCGTGCTGGGAGCGCTCTCGTACGGGCACGAGGTGCGGCACCCGGGGCTGGCGGCCTCGCAGGTGGCCTACTCGCGCCGGGTGTGGCTGCTGCTGGCCAAGCTGGTGGTGGTCGGCCCGGTCGCGGCGCTGCTGGCGCTGGCCACCCTGCTGCTCGACACGGTGGCCGTGCACCTCGCCCTGCCGGACGGGGTGACGGTGGCGGCCTGGTCGGATCCCGGCGCGCTGTCCGACGGGGTGTCCGGGGCGCTGGGCGGCGTCGGGCTGAGCGGGCCGGCCGAGCTGCCGGGCGCGTTCGCCCCGCTGGCGTTGGTGTCCGGGCACGGGGTGCCGGCCGCGCTGCTGGCCTTCGTCCTGCTGACCGTGGTGGCCGCCTGGACCGGTGTGCTGACCGCCTCGCTGACCCGCAGCGCCGCCGCCGGGGTGCTGCTGCTGTGCGCGCTGCCGCCGCTGCTGGAGTCCGGCGTGGCCCTGGTGCTGCGCCGGACCGGCCGCCCGTGGCCAACCCGGGCGGCGGAGCTGCTGCCCTTCCAGTCCGGCGTCGAGTGGGCCTACGGCTGGGTGTACGGCGGAGCCCGCGGGGCGGTCGCCGGGAGCGCGGCGTTGACGGATCCGGCGCTGCTGGTGGCGGTCGCGGCGCCGGCGGCAGCCCTGCTGCTGGCCGCGCTGCTCGTCCAGGCCCGCCGCCGCTCGCTGTAGACCCGCCGTCGCGGGCACCGGGGTCCGTCGCGCGCACCGGGGCCCGCCATGCGGACCGCACGCCGTCCCGAAGTACCAAGATCGACCAGCAGTGACCGTAATGAGCGGTTCTTCCTGATAAGAAGTCAATTATCCAGTCACGGTCGATCACCCTTTCGTGTGCTTTTCACGAGAATCCTCAAGCTGCGCCTGCCGATCGCCGACAAAGGATGGCGTGAGTACCCTTGCGCACCCCACCATGACCCCCGCCCGTTCCGCCGATGGGCCCATCCACGGCCCCGGCGATCTGGACCGCTTCTCGTACGCCGACCGGCCGACCCCGCCGGCGCCCCGCTGGGAGGGCGCCGAGTCCGACATCGCCCGGGTCGGCCGCAAGACCACCAGCAGCCGCGGCCGCGGTCTGCACGGCCAGCTGGTCCAGCAGCTCGGCCAGATGATCGTTTCCGGCGACCTCGGTGCCGACCGTCCGCTCGTGCCCGAGGAGATCGGCCAGCGCTTCGAGGTGTCGCGGACGGTCGTCCGCGAGTCGCTGCGCGTGCTGGAGGCCAAGGGCCTGGTCAGCGCCCGCCCGAACGTCGGCACCCGGGTGCGCCCGGTCGGCGACTGGAACCTGCTGGACCCGGACATCATCGAGTGGCGCGCCTTCGGCCCCCAGCGGGACGAGCAGCGCCGGGAGCTGTTCGAGCTTCGCTGGGCGATCGAGCCGCTGGCCGCCCGGCTCGCGGCCGGCCACGGCCGGGAGGACGTCCAGCAGCGGCTGGTCGAGCTGGTCGAGATCATGGGCCACGCCACCGCGCAGGCCGACCTCTCCACCTTCACCCGGGCTGACACCGAGCTGCACGTGCTGGTCCTGCAGATGGCCGGCAACCGGATGCTGGAGCACCTGTCCGGCATCATCTCCTGCGCACTGCAGGTCTCGGGCGGTCCGACGATCTCCTGCGAGCGGCCCTCCGAGTCCTCGGTCGGCCTGCACGCCCGGCTGGTGGACGCGCTGGGTACCGGCGACGGCACCGCGGGCGAGGTCGCGATGCGGGCGCTGCTCACCGCTCACCCCGAGATGGAGCCGTCCGTCCCCGCCCCCCGGGAGCACTGAGCGGACTGTTCTCGGCGAGCGGACGCGCCGGGCGCGGTCCGCTCCTCCAGGGCCCTCCGGCCGCACCATGTGGCGCTGCCGGAGGGTCTCTGTGCGAAGGAAGGCATGCGGGCGTGGCGCCGGGGGCGGTTTGCGGGGACAGGGCCCCGCGCCCATTCCCCGACGGCGTGTCCCGCCCATGACAATCGACTTCGGCGCGAGTGCGCGATGATGGATGACGGCCCCGGGGCCGTGGGCGCCGAGTGGTGTGACCCGCGACACCAAGGCCATGCGTAACACTTGACGAGTAGCAGCGATGTCTCCTGAGCGGGAGCAGCTCCGGAATACTCCAACATGTCAGAATGCTGTGTTGGTCCGCGGCGCTGCTGCCGTCCTGCAAACCCAGTCCTCAAGCCCGAGTCGGTCGGAATCGACACCGCGCGTCCGGCGCGCGATCTCCTTCCCCGCCCGCTCGGGCGGCCGGTACGGGTTCGAGTCCACTCATCGTCCGAGAGGTTGTTCGTGTCGGCCAGCACATCCCGTTCGCTTCCCCCCGAGATCGCCGAGTCCGCGGCTCTGCTGGCGCTCATCGAGCGGGGCAAGGCCCAGGGGCAGATCGCCGGTGACGACGTGCGCCAGGCGTTCGAGGCGGACCAGATCCCGGTCACCAAGTGGAAGAACGTCATGCGCAGCCTCAACCAGGTGCTGATTGAGGAGGGGGTGGACCTCATGGTCAGCGCGGCCGAGCCGGCCGGCGCCAAGCGCAAGAGCGTTGCTGCCAAGAGCCCCACCAAGCGCACCGCCACCAAGGCTGTCACCACCCGGACCCCGGCCGCTTCGTCGGCCCCGACCAAGCCGCCCGTGCGGATCGCCCCCGGCGCCCCCGTCGCGGCTCCGGCCGTCGCGGCCGCCGCCACGGCGCCCGCCCCCACCGTGTCCGCCGAGATCACCGTCGAGGAGACGACCACCGTCGTCGCCGGGGTGAAGGCCGTTCCGGCGAAGAAGGCCGTCGCGGCCAAGAAGACCGCGGCCAAGAAGACCGCCGCGCCGGCCAAGAAGACCGCCGCCAAGAAGACCGCCGCCGGCAAGGCCGGCAAGGGCGACGAGGAGCTGCTCGGCGAGGAGGAGCTGCTCGAGGAGACCGCGCTGCCCGGAGACAAGGCCGAGGCCGAGGGTGCTCCGGAGGAGGAGTCGGAGGGCTTCGTCCTCTCCGACGACGACGAGGACGACGCGCCGGCCCAGCAGGTCGCCGTCGCCGGTGCCACCGCCGACCCGGTCAAGGACTACCTGAAGCAGATCGGCAAGGTCCCGCTGCTCAACGCCGAGCAGGAGGTCGAGCTCGCCAAGCGCATCGAGGCCGGCCTGTTCGCCGAGGACAAGCTCTCGGCCGCCGACAAGCTCGCCCCGAAGCTCAAGCGCGAGCTGGAGATCATCGCCGAGGACGGCCGCCGGGCCAAGAACCACCTGCTGGAGGCCAACCTCCGCCTGGTGGTCTCGCTGGCCAAGCGCTACACCGGCCGCGGCATGCTGTTCCTGGACCTGATCCAGGAGGGCAACCTCGGTCTGATCCGTGCGGTCGAGAAGTTCGACTACACCAAGGGCTACAAGTTCTCGACCTACGCCACCTGGTGGATCCGCCAGGCGATCACCCGCGCCATGGCCGACCAGGCCCGCACCATCCGCATCCCGGTGCACATGGTCGAGGTCATCAACAAGCTGGCCCGCGTCCAGCGCCAGATGCTCCAGGACCTGGGCCGCGAGCCCACCCCGGAGGAGCTGGCCAAGGAACTCGACATGACCCCCGAGAAGGTCATCGAGGTCCAGAAGTACGGCCGCGAGCCGATCTCGCTGCACACCCCGCTGGGCGAGGACGGCGACAGCGAGTTCGGTGACCTGATCGAGGACTCCGAGGCGGTCGTCCCGGCCGACGCGGTCTCCTTCACCCTGCTCCAGGAGCAGCTCCACTCGGTGCTGGACACCCTTTCCGAGCGTGAGGCCGGCGTGGTCTCGATGCGCTTCGGTCTGACCGACGGCCAGCCGAAGACGCTCGACGAGATCGGCAAGGTGTACGGGGTCACCCGTGAGCGCATCCGCCAGATCGAGTCGAAGACCATGTCGAAGCTGCGCCACCCGTCGCGCTCCCAGGTGCTGCGCGACTACCTGGACTGATCGATCCACCGGTCGGCCAGGCCCGACCGGCAGCAGGACACGACGAAGGCCCGGAACCCTTGGGGTTCCGGGCCTTCGGGTTGTTCGGGGGCGGTGCGTCAGCGTCCGGGTGGCGCTTGTCGCTCGTCCGGGTGGCGGCCTGCCGGGAAGCGGTCGCGCAGTGTAGTTGATCACCTACGCTGTGGCGGTTGCCTGCTGCCGAGCCTTGTGGAGTCACGGTGCTGACCGACCCGGACCGAGCCGACCTGCCGACCTCCGTCCCGCGCCGGGCCGTCCTGGCCGCCGCCCGGACGGGCCGGCGCCGGCGGCGCGGCGCCCTGCTGGCCCTGCTCGCCGCCGTCCCCGTGCCGTTGGCCGCCCTCGGGGTGGCCGGTCCGGCCGAGGCGCAGCGCCGGGTGGTGGGGGGCGCCACCGTGAGCACCGCCGACCACCCCTGGATCGTGGCACTGGCCAGTCGCCAGCAGTTCGGCAGCGGGCGCTCCGGCCAGTTCTGCGGGGGTGCGCTGGTGACCCCGACCAAGGTGGTGACGGCCGCGCACTGCTTCTACGACGAGTCCAAGGGGCGGGTGGACCGGCCGGGACTCAAGGTGGTGGTCGGGCGGGACGACATGCGCGGCTCGGCCGGCCGTGAGGTGGCCGTCCAACGGGTCTGGATCCACCCCGACTACAACTTCGCCGCGAACATGAACGACGTGGCGGTCCTCACCCTCGCCGACTCCCAGGGCTCCCGGCCGGTGGTCGAGCTGGTCGGCCAGGGGGAGAGCGGGCCGTACGCGGCGGGGACCGGCGCGCAGGTCTACGGCTGGGGTGACACCAGCGGACGGGGTGACTACTCGCCGGTGCTGCGTGAGGTGGATGTGCCGATCGTCTCGGACCAGACCTGCGCGCACGCCTACCCGGGCGGACAGGACGGCAAGTTCGACGCCCGGGGCATGGTCTGCGCGGGCGAGGAGAAGGGCGGCAAGGACGCCTGCCAGGGCGACAGCGGCGGCCCGCTGATCGTGGCCGGCCGGCTGGCCGGACTGGTGTCCTGGGGGACGGGCTGCGCGGAGGCGGGCCATCCCGGCGTCTACACCCGGGTGTCCTCGGTCACGGACGCGGTGCGCTCCGTGCTCTGAGCATCACCACTAGTGATGGCGCGGTGACGCTCTGACGCTGTTTCGGCTGTGGCCGAGCCCTGGCCGCACCCCCGGCCCCGCGGTCGCGGCGAAGGGCAGGGAGCCGTCGGGAGAACAGCAAAGCCGGGTGGACGGCCCCGAAGGGGTCCTCCACCCGGCTTCCCGATCGCGCGCGGTGCGCGGCCGGACACAGCTCGACGCTGGCTGCTTGTGGTGGCGCCTGGGTCAGCGCTCCTCGTCGGCAACCGTCGTGTTGGTGCTGGTGCTGAGACGGCCGCTCTCGTCCTGTATCTCCACGGCGATCTTCTTGAGCTCCGGCTCGAACTTCCGGCCGTGGTGGGCGCAGAAGAGCAGCTCTCCGCCGCTGGCGAGTACGACGCGCAGGTATGCCTGGGCGCCGCAGCGGTCGCAGCGGTCAGCCGCGGTCAGCGGGCTCGCAGGTGTCAGAACAGTAGTCACGTCGCCTCTTCTCTAGCTCGACGAGCTGTCGTACCAGGGTCAACATCCAACCAGGCCGAAAACGTTCCCGCTCGTGGCTTTTCTTCTCTGAGGATTCTGCTGTGTTGATGAGGAGGTGCCCCGGGCGCCGGTGGTTCATGCGTGCCGAATCCCGGGATCCGCCTGTCGCTCGAACGTCCGATCGGGACCGGGTCCGAGGTCCGCGTAGCATAATCCTCTGCCGGGTTGGAGCATAAGCCCCGTCCCGGGCCCCGGTAGCCTGCATAACGGCAGTTCCGGAGCCTGTGCCGGACCCCACGATCCGCCAGGACCGGTGGTACCGGGAGGAGATGGCGCCCCCGGGGCCCACACCCGGACGCGGTCCTTGTTCGCGCAGCGCGTACAAGCTGCGCCGGGCCGGCCCGGCGTGCTGTGCACCTGTCGCAGGGGTGCGAGCACACAGAGCGACGACTGTCGGTGCGGCATGCTGCACTGGCGGTTGGTCCGGATGCGTCCGGATGTGACCGATGAGACAGAACTTCACCGAGGAGAGTGCCGCGTGAGTGCCGAAACGACCGTGCCGTCCGCGCTGCTGGCCGGCGACGACGGTTCCAACTACACCGCGCGGCACCTGCTCGTCCTGGAGGGTCTGGAGGCCGTCCGCAAGCGCCCCGGCATGTACATCGGTTCCACCGACAGCCGTGGTCTGATGCACTGCCTCTGGGAGATCATCGACAACTCGGTCGACGAGGCGCTGGGCGGCCACTGCGACCGCATCGAGGTCCTGCTGCACCCGGACTCCTCGGTGGAGGTCCGTGACAACGGCCGCGGCATCCCGGTCGACGTCGAGCCCAAGACCGGGCTGTCCGGCGTCGAGGTCGTGATGACCAAGCTGCACGCGGGCGGCAAGTTCGGCGGCGGCTCGTACGCGGCCTCCGGCGGTCTGCACGGCGTCGGCGCCTCGGTCGTCAACGCGCTGTCCGCCCGGCTGGACGTCGAGGTCGACCGCAGCGGCCACACCCACGCGATCAGCTTCCGCCGCGGCACCCCCGGCATCTTCACCGAGGCCAGCCCGGACGCGCCCTTCGAACCGGCCAACGGCACGACCAGGACCCGCAAGGTGCCCAAGGGCCGCACCGGTACCCGGATCCGGTACTGGGCCGACCGGCAGATCTTCCTCAAGGACGCCAAGCTCTCCCTGGAGCACCTGCACAACCGGGCCCGGCAGACCGCCTTCCTCGTCCCCGGCCTGACCATCGTCGTGCGTGACGAACGGCTCACCGAGAGCGAGCAGGTCCAGGAGTCGGTCTTCCACTACGACGGCGGCATCGCCGAGTTCTGCGAGTTCCTGGCCCCCGACAAGCCGGTCAGCGACGTGGTGCGGCTGCACGGCGAGGGCACCTTCAAGGAGACCGTGCCCGTCCTGGACGACCTCGGCCACATGACCCCGACCGAGGTCACCCGGCACCTGGGCGTGGACATCGCGCTGCGTTGGGGCACCGGCTACGACACCACCCTGCGCTCCTTCGTCAACATCATCGCCACCCCCAAGGGCGGCACCCACGTCACCGGCTTCGAGCGCTCGCTGGCCAAGACCGTCAACGAGGTGCTGCGCGCCAGCAAGCTGCTGCGCGTCGCCGAGGACGACATCACCAAGGACGACGCCACCGAGGGCCTCACCGCGGTGGTCACCGTCCGGCTCGCCGAGCCGCAGTTCGAGGGCCAGACCAAGGAGGTGCTCGGCACCTCGGCGGCCAACCGGATCGTCGCGGCCGTCGTCGCCAAGGAGCTCAAGGCCTTCCTCACCTCGGCCAAGAAGGACCAGAAGCTGCAGGCCCGGGCCGTGCTGGAGAAGGTCGTCGCCGCCGCCCGCACCCGGGTCGCCGCCCGGCAGCACAAGGAGGCCCAGCGCCGTAAGACCGCGCTGGAGACCAGCTCGCTGCCCGCCAAGCTGGCCGACTGCCGCAGCGACGACGTCGACCGCAGCGAACTGTTCATCGTCGAGGGGGACTCCGCGCTCGGCACCGCCAAGCTCGCCCGCAACTCCGAGTTCCAGGCGCTGCTGCCGATCCGCGGCAAGATCCTCAACGTGCAGAAGGCCTCGGTGAGCGACATGCTCAAGAACGCCGAGTGCGCCGCGATCATCCAGGTGATAGGGGCCGGCTCGGGCCGCACCTTCGACATCGACCAGGCCCGCTACGGCCGGGTCATCTTCATGGCCGACGCCGACGTCGACGGCTCGCACATCCGCACCCTGCTGCTGACCCTCTTCCACCGCTACATGCGGCCGATGGTCGAGCAGGGCCGGGTCTTCGCCGCCGTCCCGCCGCTGCACCGGATCGAGCTCACCAACCCCAAGCGCGGCCAGGAGAAGTACCACTACACCTACTCCGACGCCGAACTGCGCTCCACCCTGCTGGAGTTCCAGCGCAAGGGCCAGCGCTGGAAGGAGCCGGTGCAGCGGTACAAGGGTCTGGGCGAGATGGACGCCGACCAGCTGGCCGAGACCACCATGGATCCGCGCCACCGCACCCTGCGCCGGATCAACCTGGGTGACCTGGAGCAGGCCGAGAAGATCTTCGACCTGCTGATGGGCAACGACGTCGCGCCGCGCAAGGAGTTCATCGTGGACTCGGCGGCCACCCTGGACCGCTCGCGCATCGACGCCTGAGGCGTCTGACGCGCCCGGCGGAGCGGGGGCCTCCACCCACGGGTGGAGGCCCCCGCTCCGCCGGTTCCACCCGCCATCCACCCCGGCTCCGATCAGCGGGGAGCGCCGGATCCGTAGCGTCGGAGAGGTCAGCAACAAGCCTCTCGCGGGACGGAGAATCCGATGACTGCCCTCGCTAACCTCCTCGTGATCGTGGCGGTGGTGGCCCTGGTGGTCACGCGCCAGATGCGCGTCCAGCGGCTGGACACCGAACGCCGGTTCTGGCTGCTGCCGCTGATCCTGGGCGTGCTCGCGCTGCGCGATCCGCAGATCATCGACCACCAGCACACCGCGCTGTCGGTCACCCTGCTCGCCGCCTCACTGGTCACCGTGCTCGCGATGGGGACGGCCTGGGGCTGGACCGTCCGGATCTGGCGGGGCGCCGACGGCAACGTCCTGGTCAAGGGCACCAAGGCCACCCTGGCCGCCTGGGGTGGAATGATCGCCATCCGGATCGGCCTGTACGCGATCGGCTCGGCCCTGGGCGTCCACCAGGCGGGCAGCTCGCTGATGCTCGGCATGGCGGTCCTGCTGCTGGTCCGCTCGCTCGTGGTCAACTGGAGGGCCCGGACGCTGGAGCACGCACCGGCCACCGCCGTACTGCACTGATCCCCCGCCGTGAGCACCGAGGAGGCACCCTTGTCCGGGTGGTACTGGGCCCGCTGGCCGTCCCGGGAGGGGCTGGAGCGTGAGGTCGAGAGTCGGCCGCGGCGGGTCCTCACCGTGTTCGGCCGGACCGTCCTGCTGGGTGTCGTCAGCTGGGGGACCTTCTCCGACGGCAAGTACGCCGGCTGGGCGGTGACGGCCGCGGCGGCCGGGCTGGTCGCGGCCGCCACGCTCTGCGTGCTGTACCTGCGCGCCACCCGGGAACAGCGCCCGGCGGCCGCGTACCTGCTGGCCGCCGCCCTGGTCGGCGGTGCCTGGATCGCCAACTGGGGACTGGCCTACACACTGGCCGACTTCCTGTGGATCGGGCTGGCCGTGACGGCGCTGACCCGGATGCCGCCCGCGCCCGCGCTGATCGCCGCGGCGGCCGCGCTGGGCTCGTACACGGCGGCTTCGCCGGCGAGCTGGCTCAGCGTCTCCGCCACCATCGGCGGTTCCGTCCTGGTCGGCTTCCTGCTGCGGCTGGACGTCGAGGCACGCGGCACCGCCCGCCGGCTGCTGGTCCAGGAGCGCGCTGTCCGGGCCGCCGAGGCGGAGAGTGCGGCGCTCGCCGAACGGGCCAGGATCGCCCGGGAGATCCACGACGTGCTCGCCCACAGCCTCTCCGCGCAGCTGGTCCACCTGGAGGCGGCCCGGCTGATGCTGGACGCCGGGACGGACCGCGCGCAGGTCCGCGAACGGGTCGTCGCCGCACGGCGGATGGCGCAGGACGGGCTGGCCGAGACCCGGCAGGCGCTGTCCGCGCTGCGCGGGGAGTTCACGCCGGTCGGGGAGTTCCTGGTGGAACTGACCGAGCGGGAGCGGGCCCCGCTGACCGTCACGGGTACGCCCCGCCCGCTGGCCGCCGAGGCCGGGTTGGCGGTGCGGCGCACCGCGCAGGAGGCGGTGACCAACGTCCGCAAGCACGCGCCGGGCGCCCGCTGCTCGGTCGAACTGCGCTACCTGGCCGACGCGGTGGAGCTGGAGGTGCGCAACGCCCGGGCGCCGCGCGGCCAGTCCGCCGGCGAGCCGGCCGCCGCCGAGCTGGCAGCCAGCGGCAGCGGGTACGGTCTGCTGGGGATGCGCGAACGCGCGGAACTGCTCGGCGGCACCCTGCTGGCGGGCCCGGAGGACGGAGGGTGGCGGGTGTTGCTGCGGGTGCCGGCATGAGTGTGCGGAGCGAACTCGTCGTCGAGGGGCGCGGATCGCGCGAAGCGACTGCTGAGCGCGGCGAGGTGGGCGCATGAGCGCCATGGTCACCAGGGTGCTGGTGGCGGACGACCAGACGGTGGTGCGCGAGGGCATCGTGATGCTGCTGGGGCTGCTGCCCGGCATCGAGGTGGTCGGTGCGGCGGCGGACGGAGCGGAGGCCGTCGCCCTGGTGGAGCGTCATCACCCGGACGTGGTGCTGATGGATCTGCGGATGCCGCGTGTCGACGGCGTCGAGGCGACCCGACGGATCCGGGCCGCGCACCCGGAGACCGAGGTCGTGGTGCTCACCACCTACGCCGACGACGAGTCGCTGTTCCCGGCGCTGCAGGCCGGGGCGCGCGGCTACCTCACCAAGGACGCCGGCGGCGAGGAGATCGCCAAGGCCATCGCGGACGTCCGCTCGGGTGCGGCCGGGCTCTCCCCGCAGGTCCAACTCCGGCTGCTGGAACGGCTTTCGGAGGCGCCCGTGAAGTCCGCGCGGACGGACTCGCCGAGCCCGGAGCGGTCGGCCGCGCGGAGCGGGGAGCTGCCGAACGGGCTGACCGTGCGGGAGGCCGAGGTGCTCGCGCTGATCGCCGAGGGGCTCTCCAACGCGGAGATCGCCCAGCGGCTGTTCGTCAGCCAGGCCACCGTGAAGACGCACATCAACAACCTGTTCGCCAAGACCGCGGTGCGGGACCGCGCGCAGGCGGTCGCGTACGCCTTCCGGCACGGAATCACCGGTACGCAGCAGTAGTCGGATGAGCGTCCGTCGGATGATCGATCACCTCATCGAGTGAACGTATCTGCGATGGTCAGGGACGGTGTCCGGGGGCCTCCATGATGGTTTGGGTCAGAACGCCCGGCTCGGCCCAGGAGCAGCAGTGCCACAGCAGCAGACCAGCAGTCCCGGACAGGGGCAGCGATTCGACTGGTGGGCCGCTCCGGCCACCGCCGCCGCGTCCGAGCCGGTTGCCGCCCCCCGCCGAACGGCCGTACCGGCCCAGCCGGTACCCACTCGGTCGGCCGCCACGCCGGAACAGGCGGCCGCGCCCGTCGCGCCGCCGGTCGTGCCGCCGCCGGCACCGGCCGTCGCCCCGGTGGCCCCGCAGGAGCCGGCGGCGCCGGTGAGCACCACCGACAGCACCGTGGTCTACCGGAGCGTCCAGGCCAGCGCGGCCTTCCAGGACATCCGCCGCAGCTACCGGGGCTTCGTCTTCCCGGTCAGCGGCGCCTTCCTCGGCTGGTACCTGCTGTACGTCGCCGCCGAGGCCGCCGCCCCCGGCGTGATGCGCAGCCCGGTGGCCGGCCCGCTCAACGTGGCCTGGCTGCTCGGCCTGCTGCAGTTCGCCTCGACCTTCCTGCTCACCTGGCTCTACGCCCGCAACGCCCGGACCAAGCGCGACCGCGCCGCCCTGGGCCTGCGCTGGGACACCCAGGACCAGCTGCGATGACGGCCACCACCGGCGTGCTGACCACCGCCACCCCGCCCCCCGTCGCCCCCACCGGCCAGCACCACGGCCTGGCGATCGTGCTGTTCGCCGTCATCGTCCTGGTCACCCTGGGGATCACCCTCTGGGTCGGCCGCCAGGGCAACGCCGCCGAGGACTTCTACACCGGCGGACGCGACTTCACCCCGCTGCAGAACGGCTTCGCCCTCTCCGGCGACTACCTCTCCGCAGCCTCCTTCCTCGGCGTCGCCGGGCTGATCGCCCTCTACGGCTACGACGGCGTGCTCTACAGCATCGGCTTCCTGGTGGCCTGGCTGGTCGTGCTGATGCTGGTCGCCGAGCTCGTCCGCAACGCCGGCCGGTACACCCTCGCCGACGTGCTCGCGCTGCGGCTGCGCCGCCGCAAGGTGCGGGCCGCGGCAGGCGGCGCCAGCGTCGTGGTCACCCTGCTCTACCTGGTCGCCCAGATGGTCGGCGCCGGTTCGCTGGTCGCGCTGCTGCTCGGCACCAACAGCGCTCAGGCCCGGACCTGGACCATCATCGCGGTCGGCGCCCTGATGATCGTCTACGTCACGATCGGCGGGATGCGGGCCACCACCTGGATCCAGATCGTCAAGGCCTTCCTGCTGATCGCGGGTTCGGTGCTGCTCACCGTGCTGCTGGTGGTCCGCTTCCACGGCGACCTCCTCGAGCTGATGCGCCAGGCCGCCCGGCACAGCGGCGCCGGGCACCGCTACCTCGAACCCGGGCTCAAGTACGGCGCCACCTTCACCAGCCGGCTGGACTTCTTCAGCCTGGGCCTGGCCCTGGTGCTCGGCACCGCCGGCCTGCCGCACATCCTGTCCCGCTTCTACACCGTGCCCACCGCCCGGGCCGCCCGCCGCTCGACGATGTGGGCGATCGGCCTGGTCGGCGGCTTCTACCTGATGGCCATCGCGCTCGGCCTGGGCGCCACCGCGCTGGTCGGCTCGGCCGAGGTGCGGCACGCCAACTCGGCCGGGAACACCGCCGTTCCGCTGCTCGCCCTGGTGCTCGGCGGCGGCAACGGCAGCACCGGCGGGGTGGTGCTGTTCGCGCTGATCTCGGCGATCGCCTTCGCCACCATCCTCGCCGTGGTCGCCGGGCTGACCCTGGCCTCCTCGGCCGCCTTCGCCCACGACATCTGGGCCGGCGCCTGGCGCTGCCGCCCGCGCCGTCGTGGCGGGGAGGAGACCGCCGAGAAGCCCAGTGAGCAGCAGGAGGTGGTGGTCGCCCGGTTCGCCGCCGTCGGGATCGGCGCGGTGGCGATCGTGATCAGCCTGTACGCCCAGCAGCTGAACGTCGCCTTCCTGGTCGGCCTCGCCTTCGCGGTGGCCGCCTCCTCGAACCTGCCGGTGCTGCTGTACAGCCTGTTCTGGTCGCGGTTCACCGCCCGGGGCGCGGTCTGGTCGGTGTACGGCGGGCTGGTCCCGGCGATCGTGCTGGTGTTCTTCTCGCCGGTGGTCTCCGGCTCCAAGGCGGCGCTTTTCCCCGGAGTGGACTTCCACTGGTTCCCGCTGGAGAACCCCGGGATCGTGTCCATCCCGCTCGGCTTCCTGGCCGGCTGGATCGGGACGCTCACCTCGCCCGAGCCCGCCGACGCGGACCGCTTCGCCGAGCTGGAGGTGCGTGCCCTCACCGGTGCGGGCGCGGCCTAGGCCCTCCTTTCGGAGTCTGCCGTCGCGTCCCGGGAACCCCGGCGGGCTGGGCCGCCGGGGTTCCCGGATGTCTAGGCGCCTCTGGCCGCCAGTCCGTAGCGGTGCTCCGGGCGGCCGGTGTCGCCGTAGCGCAGGGTCAGCCGCAGCCGGCTGTCGCGCTCCAGCTGCTTGAGGTAGCGCTGGGCGGTCGAGCGGCTCAGTCCGGTGGCGTCGGCGACCTCCTGGGCGGACAGCGGCCGGCCGGCCCGTCGCAGCACGCCGAGCACCAGGTCGGTGGTGGGCGCCGAGTGGCCCTTCGGCAGGGCCCCGGTGGGCGCGCAGGCGCTGCGCAGGGTCGCGAACAGCCGGTCCACCTCGTCCTGGCCGGCCTCCCGGGCCGGTGCGGCCAGCGCGTGCCGCAGCTGCGCGTACGAGACCAGCTTGTCCCGGAGCCCGGCGAAGGTGAACGGCTTGACCAGGTACTGCAGGGCGCCGTGCTGCATCGCGGCGTGCACCGTGGAGACGTCCCGGGCGGCGGTCACCATCATCACGTCGCAGGCCACCTGGCGCTCCCGCAGCCGGCGGACCAGCGCCAGTCCGGTCTCGTCCGGCAGGTGGTGGTCGAGCAGCAGGAGGTCCACCGGACGGCGCTCCAGCGCGGCCAGGGCCTCCCCGGCCGAGTGGGCGGTGCCGGTGACCCGGAAGCCCGGCACCTTGGCCACGTACGCGGCGTGCACGTCCGCGACCCGGAAGTCGTCGTCCACCACGAGTACGTCGATCATCACGCCTCCACGAGCTGAGCGGTGAGCAGGGCCTCGGGCAGCTCGACGGTGAACCGGGCGCCGCCGAGCGGGCCGGTGTCGAGCACGATCCGGCCGCCGGTCCGTTCGACCAGCCGCCGCACCATCGCCAGGCCCAGCCCGCGCGGGCGGTGCGCGGGCGCGTCCTTGCTGGTCCACCCCTCCTCGAAGACCAGGCGGCGCAGTTCCTCCGGTACGCCCGGGCCGCTGTCCGCGACCTGCAGCAGCAGGGTGGAGCCGGCCGCCGCCAACGTCACCTCCACGCTGCCGCCCCCCTCCAGGGCGTCCACCGCGTTGTCGATCAGGTTGCCGAGCACCGTCACCAGCGCCCGGGCGTCCACCACCGCGTCCGGCAGGTGGGCGGCCGGGGCCAGCGCCAGTCGCACCCCGCGCTCGCCGGCCACCGCCGTCTTGCCCGCCAGCAGCGCCGCCACGTGCGGGTCCTGCACCTGCTCGGCGATCCGGGCGGCGACCGCGGCGTGCGAACCGGACTGCTCCGAGATGAACGCCACCGCCTGCTCGTGGCGGCCGAGTTCGAGCAGGCCGAGGAGGGTGTGCATCCGGTTGGCGTGCTCGTGGTCCTGGGCGCGCAGCGCGTCGGTGAGGCTGCGGGTGGTGTCCAGCTCGCGGACCAGCGACTCCAGCTCGGTGCGGTCGCGCAGCGTCACCACGGCCCCCTCGCTGGTGGCCGTCCGGTTCACCACCAGCACCCGGTCGTCCCGTACGGCGGGCAGGTCGGGGCCGGTGATCCGCCCGGTCAGCACATCGGCCAGCCGGCCCGGTGGCAGCACCTCGGCGATCGGGCGGCCGGTGCAGTCCTCGGGCAGGCCGAGCAGCCGCAGGGCCTCGTCGTTGGCCAGCCGGATCCGGCCGCGTTCGTCCAGCGCCACCATGCCCTCGCGGATGCCGTGCAGCATCGCCTCCCGCTCGACCAGCAGCGCGGAGATGTCGGCCAGCGCGATGTTGTGGGTGCGGCGCTTGAGCCGGCGGGCCAGGACGAGGGTGGCGACGGTGCCGGCGGCCAGGCCGGCCCCGGCGCACAGCAGGATGCCGGTGAGCATCTTCAGCAGGCGGCGTCGGATCGAGTCGTCGCTGATGCCGACGGACACCTCGCCGACGATCCGGCCGTCCGTCGTCCGCAGCGGCACCTTGCCGCGGGCGGTGCGGCCCAGGGTGCCCTGCTGGATCGCGGTGACGCTGCGGCCGCTGAGCGCGGGCTCCGGGTCGGTGCTGACCCGTTGGCCGATCCGGCCGGGGTCGGTGTGCGAGAGGCGGATGCCGTCCAGGTCGGTGACCACGACGAAGCTGGCGCCGGTGGCCAGCCGGATCTGTTCGGCGTTGCGCTGCGCGGTGGTGGTGTCCCGGGCGTCGGCGGCCCGGGCGATGGTCTCGTCGGTGGCGGTGGCCTGGGCGATGGACAGCGCCCGCTGCATCGCGTCGTGGTCCAGTTCGCTGCTGACCGGGGCCAGGAACAGCCCGGCGGTCACGGCGGTGACGCCGACGGTGACGACGGTCTGGCTCAGCAGGAGCTGGGCGAAGACCCGGCGGGGCCAGTGGGGGAGCTTCATCCGGGCCTCCTCTCGGTGGCGGCGGTGCTACGGGGGTGGGGGGTCGGGACACCCTATGTTTCCGGGGTGTTTCTGTCAGCCCGCGTCCCCGCAGTTGTAGCGCAAGCAAAACGAGCAGAACACCCCTCAATGCGGAGAAGTCGCACTTCGCGGAGAAGGCTCCCGCCGGGGCCGGGGCCGCTCCTACCGTTCCGGGGCAAGCACTGACCCCGGAGGAACGAAATGCGTGAGCGAGCGCGGCGAGTGAACCGTCGAGAGGCGCGCCCGGTGCGAAGCACCCACCGAGCGAAGCGGGGTGGGGCATGAGCACCCCGGCGATCGAGCTGACCGGCGCGACGAAACGCTTCCGAACCCCCTCGGGGGCCCTGCACACCGCCGTCCGCGATCTCGATCTGACCGTCGCCCAGGGCGAGTTCGTCGCCGTCGTCGGCCCCACCGGCTGCGGCAAGTCCACCACGCTGACGCTGGTCAGCGGTCTGGAGGAGCCCACCGAGGGCGAGGTCCGGGTGTACGGCGAGCCCGTGCGCGGGATCGACCCCAAGGTCGGGTTCGTCTTCCAGCAGGACGCCGTCTTCCCCTGGCGCACCGTGCTGTCCAACGTGATGGCCGGGCCGCGCTTCCGCGGCGCGCCCACCGCCGAGGCCAGGGAACGGGCCCGGGACTGGCTCGGCCGGGTCGGCCTGGCCGCGTTCGAGGACCGCTACCCGCACCAGCTGTCCGGCGGCATGCGCAAGCGCGTCGCGCTCGCCCAGACCTTCGTCAACGACCCGACCATCCTGCTGATGGACGAGCCCTTCTCGGCACTGGACGTGCAGACCCGCGCCCTGATGTCCGACCAGCTGCTGGAGCTGTGGGCCGGCACCGGCTCCTCGGTCGTGTTCGTCACCCACGACCTGGACGAGGCCATCGCGCTCGCCGACCGGGTCGTCGTGATGACGGCCGGGCCGGCCACCGTCAAGGAGGTCTTCACCGTCGACCTGCCACGACCGCGCACCGTGGAGGCCGTCCGGCTGGAACCGAGGTTCGTCGAGCTGTACCGCGAGATCTGGGCCTCGCTCGGCGAAGAGGTGCGCATCACCCGGGAGAGAGGAGCGGGTCGTGCCGCTTGAGAGCGCGTCCGCCGTCACCGGGAAGACCCCGGCCGTCACGACCAGGACCGAGGCCCGCGAACGGGCCGCCCGCAACCGCAGGTTGACCGTCTACGCGGCCCGGCTCGGGGTGCTGGTCGCCTTCCTCGGCCTGTGGGAGCTGTGCGCCCGCACCGAGGTCATCGACCCGTTCAACTTCTCGCAGCCGTCGAGGATCTGGGACCAGATCTGGCAGTGGATCACCCACGGCACCGCCCAGGGCTCGCTCGGCGAGCAGATCGGCTACACCCTGTACGAGGCCCTCACCGGCTGGGTGATCGGCGTGGTCGGCGGTGTGCTGCTGGGCATCGCGCTCGGCCGGATCCGCTTCCTGGCCGATGTGTTCGGGCCGTACATCAAGGTGCTCAACGCCATCCCGCGCATCGTGCTCGCCCCGATCTTCCTGATCTGGTTCGGCCTCGGCCCGGCCTCCAAGGTGGCCTCCGCGGTGGTGCTGGTCTTCTTCCCGGTGTTCTTCAACGCCTTCCAGGGCGCCCGCGAGGTGGACCGCAACCTGGTCGCCAACGCCCGCATCCTGGGTGCCGACAACCGCAAGGTCACCCTCCAGGTGGTCATCCCCGCCGCCACCACCTGGATCTTCACCAGCCTGCACGTCAGCTTCGGCTTCGCGCTGATCGGCGCGATCGTCGGCGAGTACATCGGCGCCACCAAGGGCCTCGGCCTGCTGGTCGCCGCCGCCCAGGGCACCTTCAACGCGGCCGGGGTGTACGCCGCGATGACCATCCTCGCGGTCGTCGCGCTGGTCACCGAGGGGCTGTTGACCCTCGCCGAGAAGAAGCTGTTCCGCTGGAAGCCCGCCGACGCGGGCGACGGCCGCTGAACTCCCCCCACCCGCCCGAAGAGAGGCACCCCCACGATGCGCTCGAACCCGATCAGCAGATCAGCCGCCGTCGCCCTCGCCGCCGCCCTGGTCCTCCCGCTCTCCGCCTGCGCCAACGACGCCGCCACCTCCGCCCACGGCGCCGCCCCGGCCGGGCAGCAGGTCGACGGACCCAAGGTCAAGATCATGGTCGGCGGCCTGGACAAGGTCATCTACCTGCCCGCGATGCTCACCCAGCGGCTCGGCTACTTCGCCGACGCCGGCGTCAACGTCGAGCTGCTCACCGAGCCGGCCGGCGTCAACGCCACCACCGCGCTGCTGGCCGGCGACGTCCAGGGCGCCGTCGGCTTCTACGACCACACCATCGACCTCCAGGCCAAGGGCAAGCACGTCGAGTCCGTGGTCCAGTTCGCCCAGGCCCCCGGCGAGGTCGAACTCGTCTCCGCCAAACAGGCCGACGCCATCAGGTCCGGCGCCGACTTCAAGGGCAGGAAACTCGGTGTCACCAGCATCGGCTCCTCCACCGACTTCCTCACCAAGTACCTCGCGGTCAAGAACGGCGCTTCCGTCAGCGACTTCAGCCCGATCGCGGTCGGCGCCGGCCAGACCTTCATCGCCGCCCTCCAGCAGGGCAGCATCGACGCCGGGATGACCACCGACCCGACCGTCGCCGCCGTCCTCGACAAGGGCCTCGGCAAGATCCTCTACGACCTGCGCACCCCCGAGGGCTCGCGCCAGGCACTCGGCGGGCTCTACCCCTCGTCCTCGCTGTACATGAACACCGACTGGGTGGAGAAGAACAAGGAGACCACCCAGAAGCTCGCCGGCGCCTTCGTGAAGACCCTCAAGTGGATGTCCACCCACAGCCCGGAGGAGATCGCCGCGAAGATGCCCGCCGACTACGCCCAGGGCGGCGCCGAACAGTACGCGGCGGCGATCAAGTCCACCCTGCCGATGTTCACCACCGACGGGGTGATGCCGGCCGACGGGCCCAAGACCGTGCTCGCGGTGCTCGCCGCCTTCCACCCGGACGTCAAGGGCAAGGAGGGGACGATCGACCTGTCCCGGACGTACACCACCGAGTTCGTCGGCAAGGCCGCCGGCTGAGCCCTGCTGCCCGCGGTCCCGCGCTCACCCCCACGGGCGCGGGGCCGTCGGGGCCGTCTCCTGGACGCAGGCGGGCCCGGCAAGGACCCGGGAGACGGGCCCTGCCCGCCTCGTTCGGCCTGCCCGCCTCGCTCGCCCTACACGCCTCGTACCGAGAGCACGTCCATCCGCGACGGCGTCCCCGCCGCCTTGCCGCAGCTCTCCGGACGCGGCGGCTCGCTCACCGACTCGATCACGTCCACCTCCCAGATCCGGCCGTCCCGGTGCACCACCCGCACCAGCCAGCGGCCCGCGCCGTCCGGCCGCTGCGCCAGGGTCAGCGCGTCCACCCCGGTCTCGCCGGTCGCCAGCCGCACCGCGTGCTCGGCCGCCTGGCCCGGACGCTCCCAGCCCGAGCAGCCCCGCGACCACTCCGGCACCATGTGCCCGGCCGCCGTCGCCGCCAGCACCTCCTTGGCGCTCTCCGGCGTCAGCCGCCCGTACGCGTAGCCGTACGGCAGCACCAGCATCGTGGGGGAGAAGCGGTGCCCGCCCAGGTGGGTCACCTCCCACACCTCGCTGTGCCCGGCCGCCGCCAGCTCCGCCGCGAGCGGACGGCCCAGCAGCGCGCAGCAGCGGTCCCGGCGGCCGTTGGTGCACACCAGGGCCAGCGGGCCGCCGACGTGCTCCACCCCGAACCCCGTGTGGTCGCCGACGCCCAGGGCCGCGAAGTCCAGCTCCAGCAGCCCCGCCGGATCCGCCACCTGCGCCCGGCGCACCCAGCCGCGGCCCGGCACCGTGTGGGCCACCACCACCTCGCGCCGCGCGGTCGGCAGGCAGTCCGCGTGCCGGCCCGGCCGCCGGATCAGGGCCACCCGTGCGCCGGTGCCCGCCGCGGCCGCCTCCAGGGCGCGCCCGATCGCCACGTCGAGGTGGCTCTCGCCCAGCGCCTTCGCACCCCACGGGCCGTTCTGCTCCAGCAGCAGCCAGGTGGTCGCGACCGCCGCCGTCGCGGTCAGCGGCTCCGAAAGTTCACGCGACACGGTCGCACAGGTGCTCACCAGGGCAAGGCTACCCTCAGCGGTTCGGCCCGGCCCGGAGCAGGAACGGGGCCCGGGCGGAGCCGCGGGGAGAGGTCCCGGACGCGTCGGAGGGCGGGGCTCCGGACGCGCCGGAGGGAGAGGCCCCGGACACGCCGGAGGGCGGGGCGCCCGCAGACACCCCGCCCCCGGACCGGTCATCACGCCGGGCCGGCCACCACCGCGATCGGCGCCGTCACCGGGGTCCCCGAGCCGTCCCGGCGCGGGTCCCGCTCCGGGAGGTCGACCGGCGCGCCCTTGGCACCGGCGGCGAGGGCCGGAGCGGCGCCCGCCCAGGCGAACGCCAGCGCGTCCTCACCGCGCAGGAAGCGCTGGCAGCGGACGCCGCCGGTCGCCCGGCCCTTGCGCGGGTACTGCTCGAACGGGGTGACCTTCCAGGACGTCTGCTCGTCACCGGACAGCGTGCCCGAGGTGCCCGCCACCGAGACCACCACCGCGTCCCCGGCCGGGTCCACCGCCGTGAAGGACAGCACCCGCGCGCCGTCCGCCAGCTTGATGCCCGCCATGCCACCCGCCGGGCGGCCCTGCGGACGGACCTGCCCCGCCGGGTAGCGCAGCAGCTGGGCGTCCGAGGTGATGAAGACCAAGTCCTCCTCGCCGGTGCGCAGTTCGACCGCGCCCACCAGCTCGTCGCCGTCCTTGAGGGCGATCACCTCGAACTCGTCCTTGTTCGCCGGCCACTCCGGCACCACCCGCTTGACCACGCCCTGCACCGTGCCCAGCGCCAGCCCCGGCGAGGACTCGTCCAGCGTGGTCAGCGCCAGCACCCGCTCCCCGGCCTCCAGCCGCAGGAACTCCTCCACCGCGGCGCCGCCCGCCAGCGTCGGCGACGGCATCGGCGGCAGCGCCGGCAGGTCGATCACCGGCAGTCGCAGCACCCGGCCCGCCGACGTCACCACGCCCACGTCCGCCCGCGCCGTCGCCGGCACCGCCGACACGATCACGTCGTGCTTCGCCCGCTTCTCCGACAGCTCGAACGGCTCGCCGTCCGCCGTCCGCGCCAGCAGCCCCGTCGAGGACAGCAGCACCCGGCACGGGTCGTCCGCCACCTCCAGCGGCACCGACAGCGCCGCCGACGGGGCCGACCCGGCCTCCAGCAGCACCGTGCGCCGCTCCGTCCCGAACTGCTTGGACACCGCGCCCAGTTCGGACGACACCACGCTGCGCAGCCGGGTGTCCGAGTCCAGGATCTCGGTCAGCTCCGCGATCTCCGCGAGCAGCTTCGCCTTCTCCTGCTCCAGCTCCACCCGGTCGAACCTGGTCAGCCGGCGCAGCGGGGTGTCCAGGATGTAGCCGGTCTGCGTCTCCGACAGCGAGAAGCGCTCCATCAGGCGCTCCTTCGCCTGCTGGGCGTTGTCACTCGACCGGATGATCGCGATGACCTCGTCGATGTCGACCAGGGCCACCAGCAGACCCTCGACCAGGTGCAGCCGCTCCTCGCGCTTGCGGCGGCGGAAGTCGCTGCGCCGGCGCACCACGGTGAACCGGTGGTCGACGTAGACCTCCAGCAGCTCCTTCAGCCCCAGCGTCAGCGGCTGCCCGTCGACCAGCGCCACGTTGTTGATGCCGAAGGTCTCCTCCATCGGCGTCAGCTTGTAGAGCTGCTCCAGCAGCGCCTCCGGCACGAAGCCGTTCTTCACCTCGATCACCAGCCGCAGCCCGTGCTCGCGGTCGGTCAGGTCCTTGACGTCCGCGATGCCCTGCAGCTTCTTCGCGTTGACCAGGTCCTTGATCTTCGAGATGACCTTCTCGGGGCCGACGTTGTACGGCAGCTCGGTCACCACGATGCCCTTGCGGCGCGCCGTCACCGACTCGATCGTCGTCGTCGCCCGGATCTTGAACGTGCCGCGGCCCGACTCGTACGCGTCCCGGATCCCCGACAGGCCCACGATCCGCCCGCCCGTCGGCAGGTCCGGACCGGGCACGAACCGCATCAGCGTGTCCAGGTCCGCGCTCGGGTGCTTGATCAGGTGCCGGGCCGCGGCCACCACCTCGGACAGGTTGTGCGGCGGCATGTTCGTCGCCATGCCGACCGCGATGCCCGTCGCGCCGTTCACCAGCAGGTTCGGGAACGCGGCCGGCAGTGCCAGCGGCTCCTGCTCGCTGCCGTCGTAGTTCGGCCCGAAGTCGACGGTGTCCTCGTGGATCGACTCCACCATCGCCATCGAGGCCGCCGTCAGCCGCGACTCGGTGTAGCGCATCGCGGCCGGCGGGTCGTCGTTGCCGAGCGAACCGAAGTTGCCGTGCCCGTCGATCAGCGGCAGCCGCATCGAGAACGGCTGCGCCATGCGCACCACGGAGTCGTAGATCGACGCGTCACCGTGCGGGTGCAGCCGGCCCATCACCTCGCCCACCACGCGCGCGCACTTCACGTGCGCCCGGTCCGGACGCAGGCCCATCTCGTTGGCCTGGTACAGGATCCGGCGGTGCACCGGCTTCAGACCGTCCCGCGCGTCGGGCAGCGCACGCGAGTAGATCACCGAGTAGGCGTACTCCAGGAAGGAGCCCTGCATCTCGTCCACGACGTCGACGTCGAGGATCCGCTCCTCGAAGTCTCCGGGCGGTGGGGTCTGCGAACTGCGGCGGGCCATCGCGGCGGGGCTCCCTTACGTGTCGCTGGCTGTGGCGGCGGCCGGTTGTCGGCCGGCCGCCGGTCGTCGGACGGGCGGTGCCGTCCTGATGCACCGTCCTGCCGCCGCGACCCGTCAACCGGGCGCGACCGACAGGGCACGGCGCCCCCATTGTGGACCCTCCCGCCGACACTCCCGGTCAGCGGCCCTCTTCCGCCCCTGGCGAACGCCGCTTCCGCGCGGACACAAACACGTCCCCCACGCGTTGCACCACAATGGGGGACGCCACACGAACCCCGACATCGACGACGGGAAGGACCCGAGCGCATGGCCAACCCGGCCCCCGCCTCCAGCCGAGGCATCGCCATCACCGAGCACCGCCTGGCCAACGGCCTGCGCGTCGTCCTCTCCGAGGACCACCTCACCCCGGTCGCCGCAGTCTGCCTCTGGTACGACGTGGGCTCCCGCCACGAGGTCAAGGGCCGCACCGGTCTGGCCCACCTCTTCGAGCACCTGATGTTCCAGGGCTCCGCCAACGTCTCCAACAACGGCCACTTCGAGCTCGTCCAGGGCGCCGGCGGCTCGCTCAACGGCACCACCAGCTTCGAACGCACCAACTACTACGAGACCATGCCCGCCCACCAGCTGGAGCTCGCCCTCTGGCTGGAGGCCGACCGGATGGGCTCCCTGCTCGCCGCCCTCGACGAGACGTCCATGGAGAACCAGCGCGCCGTCGTCAAGAACGAACGCCGCCAGCGCTACGACAACGTCCCGTACGGCACCGCCTTCGAGAAGCTCACCGCGCTCTCGTACCCCGACGGCCACCCGTACCACCACACCCCGATCGGCTCCATGGCCGACCTCGACGCCGCGACCCTCGAGGACGCCCGCGCGTTCTTCCGCACCTACTACGCGCCCAACAACGCGGTGCTGTCCGTCGTCGGCGACATCGACCCCGAGCAGACCATCGCCTGGGTCGAGAAGTACTTCGGCTCCATCCCCGCCCACGACGGCAAGCAGCCGCCGCGCTCCGGCGAACTCCCCGACACCATCGGCCGCGAGCTGCGCCAGAACCTCACCGAGGACGTCCCCTCCCGCGCCCTGATGGCCGCCTACCGCCTGCCGCACGACGGCACCCGGGAGGCCGACGCCGCCGACCTCGCGCTCACCATCCTCGGCAGCGGCGAGTCCAGCCGCCTCTACAACCGGCTCGTCCGCCGCGACCGCACCGCCGTCGCCGCCGGCTTCGGCCTGCTGCGCCTGGCCGGCGCCCCCAGCCTCGGCTGGCTCGACGTCAAGACCTCCGGCGACGCCACCATCGCCCAGATCGACGCCGCCGTCGACGAGGAGCTCGCCCGCTTCGCCGCCGAAGGCCCCACCCCCGAGGAACTCGAGCGCGCCCAGGCCCAGATCGAGCGCGAGTGGCTCGACCGGCTCACCACCGTCGCCGGCCGCGCCGACGAACTCTGCCGCTACGCCGTCCTGTTCGGCGACCCCAAGCTGCTGAACGACGCCCTCCCCAAGGTCCTCGACGTCACCGCCGAAGAGGTCCAGGCCGTCGCCAAGGCCCGGCTCCACCCCGACAACCGGGCCGTCCTCGTCTACGAGCCGACCGCTGCCGCTTCCGACGCCGCTTCCGAAGAGGAGGGTGCCGCCGTATGAGCACCGACTACGTCCCCGCGATGACCTTCCACCCCCAGCCCCAGCCCGGCACCCCCAGCCCCTGGGCCTTCCCCGCCCCCGAGCGGGCCGCCCTCGGCAACGGCATCACGGTGCTGCACTGCCACCGGCCGGGCCAGCAGCTGGTCGCGGTCGAGGTCCTCCTCGACGTCCCGCTCGCCGCCGAGCCCGAGGGCCTCGACGGCATCGCCGCCATCCTCGCCCGCGCCCTCAACGAGGGCACCGACACCCTCACCGCCGAGGAGTTCGCCGGCGAGCTCGAGCGCGCCGGGGCCACCCTCGACGCCCACGCCGACCACCCGTGCATCCGGGTCGCCCTGGAGGTCCCCGCCTCCCGGCTGCAGCGCGGCCTCACCCTGCTCGCCGACGCCCTGCGCGCCCCCGCCCTGCCCGCCGATGAGATCGAGCGCCTCGTCGCCAACCGGCTCGACGAGATCGTCCACGAGCAGGCCAACCCCGCCCGGCGCGCCGCCAAGGCCCTCTACGCCGAGCTCTTCGACGCGGCGGACCGTCTCTCCCGGCCCCGCAGCGGCACCGCCGACACCGTCAAGTCGATCGACCGCGCCGCCGTCAAGGCCTTCTACGACGCCCATGTGCGCCCCGCCACCACCACCGTGGTGGTGGTCGGCGACCTCACCGGCGTCGACCTGCCCGCCCTGCTGGAGAGCACCCTCGGCACCTGGACCGGCACCGCCGCCGAGCCCTCCGCCCACGCCCCCGTCACCGGCGACGACCACGGCCGCGTCCTCATCGTCGACCGTCCCGGCTCCGTCCAGACCCAGCTGCTGATCGGCCGGATCGGCCCCGACCGCCACGACCCGGTCTGGGCCGCCCAGATCCTCGGCACCTACTGCCTCGGCGGCACCCTCACCTCCCGCCTCGACCGCGTCCTGCGCGAGGAGAAGGGCTACACCTACGGCGTCCGCGCCTTCGCCCAGCCGCTGCGCTCCGCCGCCGACGGCAGCGGGCGCTCGCTGCTCGCCATCAGCGGCTCGGTGGACACCGCCTCCACGGCCCCCGCGCTCGCCGACACCTGGACCATCCTGCGCACCCTCGCCGCGGAGGGCCTCACCGACGCCGAGCGCGACGAGGCCGTGCAGTTCCTGGTCGGCGTCGCGCCGCTGAAGTACGAGACCGCGGGCTCGGTCGCCGGCACCCTGGCCGACCAGGTCGAGCAGCACCTCGCCGACGACTACCAGGCCGAGGTCTACCGGCAGCTGACCGAACTGCCCACCGCCGCGGCCACCGAGGCCGTGGTCGCGGCCTTCCCGCCGGACCGCCTGGTCACCGTGCTGGTCGGCGACGCCGCCGCGATCGAGGCGGACGTGCGGGCGCTCGGCATCGGCGAGGTCTCCGTCGTCAGCTGATCCGCCCGTCGGATTCCCGTCCGGCCCGGTGGAGCGCCCGCTCCGCCGGGCCGGACGCGTTTTTAAATCCATTGCGGGCCCGAGGCGTTCCGTGGATAGATGTTCCCCGACGCACAACACGTGCGAACTGCGAAGAACGAAGGGAGGCGGTCACCATGCGGGTCGAGCGAACCATACGACGACGCTCCCCAAGGCCGTATCTCCCCAGTTCCGCTCCGGCTGCCTGAGCGCATCCGCTTCCGAACTTCCCCGAGCCGCACCGGGATTCTCTTTCGCGCGGCACTTCTCCTTCCTGAACTCCCCGACCGCTGGAGGTCGTTCACCATGACGTACACCGAAGTGCCCGGTATCCAGGTACCGATCCGGATGTGGACCGATCCGGCGACGGTCGAAGGCCAGGCCCTGCAGCAGCTGCGCAACATCAGCTCCCTGCCCTGGCTGCACGGCCTCGCCGTGATGCCCGACGTCCACCTGGGCAAGGGTGCGACGGTCGGCTCCGTCATCGCCATGAAGGGCGCGGTCTGCCCGGCCGCGGTCGGCGTCGACATCGGCTGCGGCATGAGCGCGGTGAAGACCTCCCTCACCGCCGAGGACCTCCCGGACGACCTCTCCGGCCTGCGCTCCAAGATCGAGCAGGCCATCCCGGTCGGCCGCGGCCTGCACACCGACCCGGTCGACCCGACGAAGCTGCACGGCTTCCGGGCGGAGGGGTGGGACGACTTCTGGCAGCGCTTCGACGGGGTGGCGGAGGAGGTCAAGTGGCGCCGTGAGCGGGCGATGCAGCAGATGGGAACGCTCGGGGCGGGCAACCACTTCTGCGAGCTCTGCATCGATACAGAAGGAAATGTCTGGTTGATGCTGCACTCCGGCTCCCGCAACATCGGCAAGGAGCTGGCGGAGCACCACATGGGCGTCGCCCGCTCGCTGGCACACAACCAGGGCCTGGTCGACCGGGATCTGGCGGTCTTCCTGGCGAAGACCCCGGAGATGGCCGACTACCGGCAGGACCTCTTCTGGGCGCAGGAGTACGCGAAGCGCAACCGTGCGGTCATGATGGCGCTCTTCCAGGACGTCGTGCGGCGGGAGTTCGCCAAGGCGAAGGTCACCTTCGACGAGGTCATCAGCTGCCACCACAACTACGTGGCGGAGGAGCGGTACGACGGCGTCGACCTGCTGGTGACCCGCAAGGGTGCGATCCGGGCCGGCTCCGGCGACCTGGGGATCATCCCGGGTTCGATGGGAACGGGTTCCTACATCGTCCGTGGCCTGGGCAACGAGGCCGCGTTCAACTCCGCCTCCCACGGCGCCGGCCGCAAGATGAGCCGCACCGCCGCGAAGAAGCGGTTCACCACGCGCGACCTGGCCGAGCAGACCTCGGGCGTGGAGTGCCGCAAGGACAGCGGTGTGGTGGACGAGATCCCAGGCGCCTACAAGAACATCGAGAAGGTCATCGAGCAGCAGAAGGACCTGGTCGAGGTGGTCGCGCACCTCAAGCAGGTGATCTGCGTGAAGGGCTGAGCGAACCACGGCGCCGGCTGACAAGCCGATCGGGGTGCCGCCACGATGTGGCGACACCCCGATCGGGCGGCTGCGAGGCTCAGGCTGCGGCCGGGAGCTCGTCGAGGCCTTCCTGGACGAGCTTGGCGAGGCGGTCGAGGGCCTCGTCGGCGTCGGGGGCGTCGGAGGCCAGGATGACCTCGTCGCCGCCCTGGGCGCCCAGGGCGAGGAGGCCGAGCATGGAGGCGGCGTTGACGGGGTTGCCGCCCGGCTTGGCGATGGTGATCGGCACGCCGGTGGCCGTGACGGCCCGGACGAAGACGGAGGCGGGACGGGCGTGCAGGCCCTCGGCCCAACCGA
Source organism: Streptomyces sp. CBMA123 (assembly GCF_014596465.1). Classification (GTDB taxonomy): domain Bacteria; phylum Actinomycetota; class Actinomycetes; order Streptomycetales; family Streptomycetaceae; genus Kitasatospora. The sequence goes on from NZ_MECK01000201.1 coordinate 31,513, forward strand.
TGGTGACGCGGCGCTCAGCCATGAGACGTGCCTTTCCGGTGAAGCTGGTCACGGCCGTGCTCGGGGAGCGGGGGAAACGACCGTGTTGTCTAGACCAGTGTTGCACGCAGACAACCCCTGCGAGATGCCGCGTTCGGGACTTGTGATTGTTTCTTTTCGGGGCATAAGGCCCGGCCAGTGGCCGTGCCCACCCTGCCGTGGGCACGCGCCCGGCGCCATCCGGCTCGCCGCCGGATAACCTGACGATTGTGGAAGACCCGGCGGTGGCGAATCCCGCGCAACCCGACTATCCGCAGCACTGGGAAGCCGACGTCCTGCTGCGCGACGGCGGTACGGCCCGGATCCGGCCGATCACCCCGGGCGACGCCGGGCGGCTGGTGGAGTTCTACGAGCAGGTCTCGGACCAGTCCAAGTACTTCCGCTTCTTCGCCCCGTACCCGCGGCTCTCCGACAAGGACGTCCGCCGCTTCACCCATCACGACTTCGTGAACCGGGTCGGCCTCGCCGTGGTGGTCCGGGACCACTTCATCGCCACCGTCCGCTACGACCGGATCGACGCCGAGGGCCGCCCCTCCGACCACGGCACGGACGCCGAGGTCGCCTTCCTGGTCCAGGACGCCCACCAGGGCCGCGGCGTGGCCTCCGCCCTGCTGGAGCACATCGCGGCGGTGGCCCAGGAGCGGGGCATCCGCCGCTTCCAGGCCGAGGTGCTGCCGGAGAACCGCAAGATGGTGAAGGTCTTCACCGACGCCGGCTACACCCAGCGCCGCAGCTTCGCCGACGGTGTGGTGCACCTGGAGTTCGACCTCGAACAGACCGACCGCTCGCTCGCCGTGATGCGCGCCCGCGAGCACCGCGCCGAGGCCCGTTCGGTGCAGCGGCTGCTGACCCCGCGCTCGGTGGCCGTGCTCGGGGTCTCCCGCAACCCGCAGACCGTCGGCCGGGCCCTCCTGCGTGACCTGCTCGGCAGCTTCGACACCGAGTTCGAGAGCCGGTACCAGCCCAAGGGCGCCCCGCACACCGTGTACGCGGTGAACCGCAGCGCCCCGCCCGGCACCGAGCTGGACGGCGTCCCGGTGCACCGTTCGATTCTGGACATTCCCGGGCCGGTCGACCTCGCGGTGATCGCCGTCCCCGAGAGCGCCGTCCCGGCGGCCGTCGCCGAGTGCGGCGCGCACGGCGTGCAGGGCCTGGTGGTGGTCACCGCCGGCTACGCGGAGACCGGCCCGGAGGGCCGCGACCGCCAGCGCGCCCTGGTCCGCCAGGCCCGCGCGGCGGGCATGCGGGTGATCGGCCCGAACGCCTTCGGCCTGATCAACACCGACCCCGACCACCCGCTGAACGCCTCCCTCGCCCCGCACCTGCCCGACCGCGGCGGCTACGGGATCTTCTGCCAGTCCGGTGCGGTCGGCGTGGCCCTGCTGGAGTCCGCCCACCGCCGCGGTCTGGGCATCTCCTCCTTCGCCTCGGTCGGCAACCGCGCGGACGTCTCCGGCAACGACTTCCTCCAGTACTGGGCCGAGGACGAGGACACCGAGGTGGTGCTGCTCTACCTGGAGTCCTTCGGCAACCCCCGCAAGTTCACCCGGATCGCGCGCCGACTGGCCACCGCCAAGCCGGTGGTGGTGGTCAAGGGCGCCCGTCACACCGGCAGCCTGCCGCCCGGCCACGCCGTCCCGGCCACCGCCACCGGCCTGCGCGACGCCACCGTGGACGCGCTGTTCGAGCAGGCCGGGGTGACCAGGGTGGCGACCATCACCGAACTGTTCGACACCGGTGAGCTGCTCGGCCAGCAGCCGCTGCCGCCCGGCGACCGGGTCGCGGTGGTCGGCAACTCCGACTCCCTCGGCCTGCTCACCTACGACGCCTGCCTGAGCGCGGGGCTGCGTCCGCGCACGCCCGTCGACCTCACCACCGCCGCGACCGGCGAGAACTTCCGGATCGCCCTGGACGTCGCGCTCAGCGATCCCGCCGTGGACGCGGTGATCGCCGTCGCCATCCCGCCGATCGGCACCTCCGCGCACGCCTTCATGGGCGGCCGGCTGACCGGCCCGGACGACCCCGAGATGGGCTCGGACGATCCGGAGATCGCCACCGCCCTGCTCGAAGCGGGTGAGCGCGCACGGGAGTTGGGCAAGCCCCTGGTGCTGGCCCACCTGGCCCTGACCGACCTGCCGACCCGGCTGCGCCCCGGCGGCATCCCGGCCTACCCGGCGCCCGAGCGCGCCGTACGCGCCCTCGCGCACGCCGTGCACTACGCCCAGTGGCGCCGCCGTACCGCCGCGGCGGAGGAGACGGCGCGCGTCCCCGACCTGGACCGGATCGACGAGCCCGGCGCCCGCACCCTGGTGGCGGCGGCGCTCAGCACCCGCGCCGCGGTCGCCGCGCGCACCCAGCCCGGCGGCGCCCGGATCACCCTGTCCGACGCCGAGTCCCGGCTGCTGCTGGCCCGCTACGGCATCGACGTCTCGCCGACGCTGCCCGCTCCGGACGAGGAGGCCGCCGTCCGGGCCGCCGAGCAGCTCGGCTACCCGGCGGCCCTGAAGGCGACCGCCCCGCACCTGCGCCACCGCCCCGACCTGGGCAGCGTCCGGCTGGACCTGACCGGGGAGCCGGGCCTGCGCCGCGCTTACCGCGAGCTGGACGCCCTGTTCGGCGGCGCCGCCGGGGCCCAGCTGGTGGTGCAGCGGATGGCCCCGCGCGGCGTGGACACCGTGATCGGCGCCACCGTCGACCCGGCCGTCGGCGCGATCCTGTCCTTCGGTCTGGCCGGTGCCCCCGCCGATCTGCTGGGTGACGTGGCGCACCGCCTCGTCCCGGCCACCGACCAGGACGTCGCCGGGCTGATCCGGGAGGTCCGGGCGGCGCCGCTGCTGTTCGGCTGGCGCGGCGCCGAGGCGGTGGACACCGACGCGCTGGAGGAGCTGCTGCTGCGGGTGTCGCAGTTGGTGGACGACGTTCCGGAGGTCGCCTCGGTGGACCTCGAACCGGTGGTCGTCGCCCCGCACGGGCTGGCGATCCTGGGGGCGCGGGTGCGGGTCGCACCGCTGCCGGTCCGCAGCGATCTGGGCCCGCGCGCGATGAGCACGCTGTAACCTTCCTTGGTTGCGCCTGCCCGTTGGCGCTGATGTCCGAAGCTCGGCGCCGCGCCGCCCGCTTCGTCGGCGGACCATGCCAGGATGGAGCTATGGCGAAGACCGGTACCACCACCACTCAGGACCTGCGCTCGGCGATCGAGCGCAGTGGCTACTACCCGGCCCTGGTGTCGGAGGCGGTGGAGTCCGCGGTGGGCCCGGAGCCGATCAGCTCCTACCTGGTGCACCAGGAGACGACGTTCGACTCCAACGAGGTGCGTCGGCACGTGACGGTGCTGGTGCTGACCCCGACCCGGTTCGTGGTGAGTCACACCGACGAGCAGTCGGGCGACGCGGGCAGCCCCGCCGTGCCGTTCGCGACGACCTCGACGGAGAGCGTCCGGCTGGACCGGATCGGCTCGGTCGTGCTGAGCCGGATGGTGGCCAACCCGGAGACGTACACGCCGGGAACGCTGCCGCGCGAGGTGGTGCTGACGATCGGCTGGGGTGCGGTGCAGCGTCTGGACCTGGAGCCGGCCGGCTGCTCGGACCCGAACTGTGAGGCCGACCACGGCTACACCGGCTCGGCGACGGCCGACGACCTCTCGCTGCGGGTGAGCGAGGCCGGGGACGGCCCGGAGACGGTGGCCCAGGCGCTGCTGTTCGCCCGGGCACTGTCCGACGCGACGATCGACAACAGCCCGCGGGTCTGATCCCCCGGCCGAGCCCCGCCGTTCCCGTTCGCGCCCCCGTTCCTGTTCGCGCCCTCGTTCGCGATTCCGACCGCGTTCCCGACCGCTACGAATCCGGTTCCATGTCCTTCGCACCCTCCGACGGCTACGACGCCTTCGAGATCCTCGACCCGGCCGCCGCTCCCGCGCCCCCGTACGGCAGCGGCTCGCTCTGCGACCTGCTGCCCTCGGTGGCGGCGGGCCTGGGCGTCCCGGGGTTCACCGCGACCCTGCCGATCGCCCCGGCCGACCGGGCGGTGGTGTTCCTGGTGGACGGCCTCGGCTGGGAGCTGCTGCTGCGCCACCCCGAGTACGCGCCGTTCCTGTCCTCGCTGGCCGCGAGCTCGCTGGGCGGCACCGGCCGTCCGCTGACCGCGGGCTTCCCGTCGACCACGGCGACCTCGCTGGCCTCGGTCGGCACCGGGACGCCGCCGGGCCTGCACGGTCTGGCCGGGTACACGGTGGCGGTGCCGGGCGCCGACTACCTGATGAACCAGCTGCGCTGGCAGCCGCCCACCGACCCGAAGGCCTGGCAGCCGTACCCGACGGTGTTCGAGCAGACCCACCGGGCCGGGGTGGCGACCGCCCAGGTGTCCTCCCCGCTGTTCGCCCAGACCCCGTTGACCAGGGTGGCGCTGTCCGGTGGCACCTTCCTGGGCCGTACCACCGGCGAGGAGCGGATGGACCTGGCCGCCTCCTGGCTGGCCGAGCACGACCGGGCGCTGGTGTACACCTACGTCAGCGAGCTGGACGGCGCGGGCCACCGCTTCGGGGTGGACTCCGACGAGTGGCGGATGACGCTGGACGCGGTGGACCGACTGGCCCGCCGGCTGGCCGAGCAGCTGCCGCCGCGCTCGGTGATGTACGTGACCGCGGACCACGGCATGATCGACATCGCGCCCGAGGACCGGATCGACTTCGACGAGGACTGGGAGCTCGGCGCCGGCGTCGCCCTGCTCGGCGGCGAGGGCCGGGCCCGGCACGTGTACGCGGTGCCGGGCGCCGCGGCCGATGTGCACACGGTCTGGAGCGAGGTGCTGGGCGACCGGATGTGGGTGGCCACCCGGGACGAGGCGATCGCGGCCGGCTGGTTCGGCCCGACCGTCGACGAGCGGGTGTACCGCCGGATCGGCGACGTGGTCGCCGCGGCGCGCGACGACATCGCGATCATCGCCTCCCGCAACGAGCCCGGCGAGTCCGCGATGATCGGCCTGCACGGCTCGATGACCCCGGTCGAGCAGTTCGTCCCGCTGCTCGAAGTCCGCGGCTGAGCCCGTCCCTTGACTTCTCTGTGCCCGAACCCCCTTGATGTGAAAGGCCTTTGCTCCACCCATGGCTGAACTGGTGTTCTTCTCGGGCACGATGGACTGCGGCAAGTCGACGCTGGCGCTGCAGATGGACCACAACCACACCGCGCGCGGTCGGCAGGGCGTCATCCTGACCCGCAACGACCGGGCCGGCGCCGCCACCATCTCCAGCCGGCTGGGCCTGCGCGCGGACGCCGTCGAGGTGACGGACGACTTCGACTTCCACGCCCATGTGGTGCACCGGCTCTCGGCGGGCGGCCGGGTGGACTACCTGATCTGCGACGAGGCGCAGTTCTTCGCCGCCGAGCAGGTCGACCAGCTGGCCCGGGTGGTGGACGAACTGGACATTGACGTCTACACCTTCGGTATCACCACGGACTTCCGCACCCGGCTGTTCCCGGGCTCGCAGCGGCTGATCGAGCTGGCCGACCGGGTGGAGGTGCTGCAGGTCGAGGCGCTGTGCTGGTGCGGCGCGCGGGCGACCCACAACGCCCGTACGGTCGGCGGGGTGATGGTGGTCGAGGGCGCCCAGGTGGTGATCGGGGACATCTCGGTGAGCGACGACGAGATCGGCTACGAGGTGCTGTGCCGCCGCCACCACCGCCGCCGGCTGACCGCCGCGACCGCGCGTGCCTCGGTGCTCTCCCCGGACGTGCTGCCGTTCGAGGAGCAGCAGGCTTAGGGGCGTGTTCTGACAATTCGCGCGCCCGGCGGGAATCGTCAGACAGGCCGCTAAGGCTGCTCCCGGCCCGTGGCCTCCAGTACCGAGAAGTGCCCGCCCTGCGGGTCGGCCAGCCGGGCGGCGCGGCCGCGGGCGGTGTCGTGCGGCTCCACCAGGACGCGGCCGCCGAGTTCGACGGTGTGACGGGCGGTCAGTGCGCTGTCCCGGACGGCGAAGTGGGTGCGCCAGCGCGGCGGGTGGCCGCGCAGGTCGGCGTGGTGGCGGATGCCCGCGACCGGGCGCCCGTGCACCAGCAGCGCGGTCTCGTCGGCGGCGGACCGGACCGGCCGGTCGAGCACGGTGCCGTAGAAGGCGGCGGCGCCGTCGGCGTCGGGGGTGAGCAGTTCGGCCCAGGCGGGGCCGCCCGGGTCCTCCCCGGCCTCCCGACCGAGGTGCTCCTCGGCCTGCCAGAGGCCGAAGACGGCGCCGGAGACGTCGGCGGCGATGGCCATCCGCCCGGCGCGTTCGGCCTGTACCGGCCCGACCGCGACGGTGCCGCCGCACTCGCGCACGAGTTGGGTGGTGCGGTCGGCGTCGTCCACGGCGAAGTAGGTGGTCCACTGCACCGGGAAGCCGGTGGTGGTGGAGACGCCGAGGCCGGCGACGGGGGTGCCGTCGAGCTCGGCCCGGACGTAGGCGCCGAGTTGGCCGGGCCCGGGGGAGTACGTCCAGCCGAGCAGTTCGCCGTAGAAGGCGCGGGCGCCGGGCAGGTCGTGGGTCAGCAGGCTGACCCAGCAGGGCGTGCCCTGGGCCAGTCGGAGTTCCACCGCGGGCAATGCGGGCCTCCTCACGGGTGGTTGGCGCGCGGGAATCCTCGCGCGCGAGGGTGATGCTTCCACCCTGGCGCGAAGCCCAACCCTCGACCCGCGCGGAAAGTCCGGCAAAGAGCGCATAAAGAGCCGTGGCCGGGGCGCGCTGCGCGACAATGTCCGGCATGACCACCTTCAACGACGGTTCCCCGCTGATCTCCGCGGCCGAGCTGCGGGAGGCGCTCGCCTCCGCGCACCCGCCGGTGCTGCTGGACGTGCGCTACCAGTTGGTCGGCGCCGCGCCGGGCGGCCCGACCGCGGCCGAGGAGTACCGGGCCGGGCACCTGCCCGGCGCCCACTTCGTCGAGCTGGACCGGGACCTCGCCGCCCCGCCCGGCGCCCCCGGCCGCGGCGGGCGCCACCCGCTGCCGGATCCGGAGGAGTTCGGTGCGGCGATGCGCGGCTTCGGGGTGAGTTCGGGGCGCCCGGTCGTGGTGTACGACGGCGCGGCGTCGATGGCGGCGGCCCGGGCCTGGTGGCTGCTGCGCTGGGCCGGGCACCGGGACGTCCGGGTGCTGGACGGCGGATTCGCGGCCTGGCGGTCGGCCGGGCTGCCGGTGACGGCCGAACTGCCGGAGCCGGCGGAGGGTGACTTCAAGCCCGTCCCGGGCCAGTTGCCGACGGTGGACGCGGACGGCGCCGCGGCCTGGGCGCGTGACGGTCTGCTGCTGGACGCCCGGTCGGGGGAGCGCTACCGGGGCGAGAGCGAGCCGGTGGACCCGCGGGCCGGGCACGTTCCGGGCGCGGTGTCGGCGCCGACGTCCGAGAACGTGGGCCCGGACGGGAGGTTCCGACCGGTCGCCGAACTGCTGGCCCGGTTCCGGGCGTTCGGCGCGGGGGAGCGCCGGGTCGCGGTGTACTGCGGCTCGGGCGTGACGGCGGCGCATCAGATCCTGGCGATGGAGGCGGCGGGCCTGGACGCCACGCTGTACCCGGGCTCGTGGAGCGAGTGGTCGAGCGACGGGAGCCGCCCGGTGGCGGTGACCGACCAGCCGGGCTGAGTCCGGCCGAGTCCCCGGACGTATGACGGAGGGGCGGGAGGCCAGGCCTCCCGCCCCTCCGTCATACGTCCGGGGACTACTCCTGCTTCTTGCGCCGACTGCCGAAGACGATCTCGTCCCAGCTGGGCACGGTGGCCCGGCGCCCGGGCCGGACGCCGTCCGCCTCGGCCTGCCGGTCGGTGGTGCCGACCAGGCGCTCGCGGTGCGGGGCGACGGCGCGCGGCATCAGGATGTCGGCGTAGGCCGAGCCCGCGCCGACCGCCGGGGCGGCGGCCGCGGCCGGCTCCTCGCTCTCCTCGGCGACCTCGGCGGGCACCGGTTCGATCGGGGCGGGGCCGCCGACGGCGAGGTCGCCGCGGAACGCGGGGACGACGTCGAGCAGGCTGGTCAGCGAGTCCCGGGACTCGGCGGTGGCCTCGCGCGACTCGCGGACCTCGCGGGCCGACATGATGCGGTCGGCGGAGGGCCGGTCGATCATCGGGCGGGGCGGCCGGTCCTGGGGGAGCCGGGCGATCCGCGGGATGAACGGGAAGACCGAGTCCTCCTCGCGCTCGACGCTCTCGCCGATCAGCGCGCGGGCCTCGTCGTCGTTGGGCTGGACCAGGCGCCGGGGCGGGTCGTACGTCCAGGACGCGCTGCGGCCCTCGCCGTCGGCACGGTAGGAGAGGATGACCTCCCAGGTGCCGTCGTCGCGCCGCCAGGAGTCCCAGCGCTCGGTCTCCTTCTCGGCGCCGCGCAGGGCGAGCCGTTCGGCGACGGCCTCGCCGAGCTGCGGCCCGGGGGACTCGCCGTTGCGGCGGATGGCGGTCTTACGGGCGCGCTCGGCCATGAAGGCGCGCTCGGCGAGGACCGGCCCCTCGAAGCGGCGGACGCGGTCGACGGAGATGCCGGCGGCCTGGGCGACCTCCTCGGCGGAGGCACCGGCTCGTATCCGGGCCTGGATGTCCCGGGGGCGGAGGTGGCTCTCGACCTCGATCTCGATCTGGCCGAGGCGCGGCCGGTCGCCGCGGATGGCGGCGCGCAGCCGCTCGTCGATGGGGAGGGTGTACTCCGTGCTGTCGGCAGCCTTGAGCACCAGCCGTGTGCCGTCGTTGCTGACGGCCACAACCCGCAGTTCGGGCACGGTTACCTCCCGGGTGGTGCCTGCCGACGTCACCTGCGTCGCTGCTCCCGTACTGAGTGTGGCCTGCCCACTCGCGACTGGCCACAACCTTGCTGAGTTCCCCGGCGTGTCGGGCTTACGCCCGGCCACACCGCTGTGGCACGGTTGCCTTTTTGCCACGTCATCCGTCGACGTCGCGCCTGGGTGTCCCGGCCGTTCTTGCACGCGGAGTGTTCGCGACGATCCGGGACCGGCGTCGCCGTGCGTGCCCGTTCCGTGGCTCTTCGTCAAGCTGCCGGTGTAGGCACAGTCGACATGTCGACCCAGGGCTCGGGCTTTACGAACAGTACTCCATTCGTGGCATCCGAAGGGGCGGCTCGCCGCTCAAGTCTCCCGCGATTCACGGGAATCTCAAGAGCGCGCGCCCCCAATGGCGGACCACTGCCGGATGAACGGTGATCATCTTCACACAATCCGGGCGAGGAGAACCGCATTTTCGTCCCTTGTGTCCTTCTTTGGGCAAGATGGAGGGGCTTGTTCGAGTAGTAGTCGTACGGACCGAGGGATGTTGATGCCGGAGCTGAGCCCCGCCGAGGAGGGCGGCAAGGAGGAGCGCAAGCGGATCGATCTGAGTGTGGCTCAGGTCGTGGCGAGCGCGTTGGCCGCGGTGGTGGGCGCGCTGCTCGCCTCCGAACTCGGCGTGTACGGCACGATCATGGGCGCGGCCGTGGTCAGCATCGGGGCGACCACCGGTGGCGCGGTGTTCCAGCACGTGTTCCGGCGGACCGGCGAGCAGCTGCGCGACGCGGTGGACCGCGGGCCGAACCAGGCCGTGAACACCCTGCGCCAGGCGCCGGTCGGCCCGGAGCGGCCCGAGCGGCCGGCGGAGCTGCCCGCCGGCCCGCCCCCGGTGATCACTTCGGAGTGGAACGAGCCGCAGGTGGTGCGGGCGCGCCGGCGGTTGGGGTGGAAGGGCTACGCGGCGGCGTCCGGGCTGGTGTTCGTGCTGGCGATGACGCCGATCGTGGCGTTCGAGCTGGCCACCGGGCAGCCGGTGTCGGCGACGGTGAAGGGCGAGTCCGGCAACGGGACGTCCTTCGGCGGCACGGTGGCGCCCGGAGGCCAGGCACCGAAGGACGCCCCGGCGGACCGGCCGTCCACCGGCGGCGGGCGCGGCCCGGAGTCCACGCCGTCCGGCGGTGCCTCGGCTCCGGCGACCACCCGGCCCACCCGGGAGCCGAGCCCGACCCCGAGCGCCGGCACCGGCGGGCACGGCGGCGACGCCTCGCCCTTGGCGGGTCCGAGCGCGAGCCCGTCGGCCGGGGCCTCCCCGTCCGCGAGCGGCGGGAAGCCCACCGGCGGGGCGGTCACGCCCCAGCCGCCGGTGCCGACCGACGCTCCGGCGAACGCGACGGTGGCCCCGCCGGCCGGGACCTCGGCACCCTGAGCGGGAGCTAGATGAATGAGTCCGATGTCTGGGCTGGCCGCGACCATGACGAAGGGTGCCCGTTGGTTGGTTTGTGAAGACGAACCTGGACACCCTTCTGACGGCACTGTACGTGTTCATCGACGACCATGTGGCCCCGCGTCACCGGATCGGGCGACCGCCGAGGCTCTCGGACGCGGAACTGCTGTGCCTGGCCGTGGCGCAGGTACTGCTCGGCTTCCCCTCGGCGAGGCACTGGCACCGCTTCGCGAGCAGTCGGCTGCGGCACCTGTTCCCTTACCTGCCGGGGCAGTCCGGCTACAACAAGCGCCTGAACAGCGCCGGCTCGCTCATCGCGCAGGTCGTCGGGGCACTGGCCCGGCAGGTGCCGACCTGGCCCGACGACCTGCGGCTGATCGACTCCACACCGCTGCCCTGTGCCGCGTCGAGGGAGACCGTGAAACGCTCGGCCCTGGCGGGAACAGCCGGGTACGGCTACTGCGCCAGCCACTCCCGGTTCTTCTGGGGCCTGCGGCTCTACCTGCTGACCACCGCCGAGGGCATGCCCGTCGGCTGGTGCCTGGCGAACCCGAAGCTCGGTGAGCGCGAGGTGATGGAGGCGATGCTCGACCGTGACCGGCACCTCGTGCGCCAAGGGCAGGTGATCCTCGGCGACAAGGGCTTCGCGGGGGCCGCGTTCGAGGCCTTCGTCACCGACGAACTCGGCGCGCACCTGGTACGGCCCGACCGCAAGGGCGAGCCTGCCCGCTTCGGCAGGCTCGCCCGCGTCCGCCAGTGGATCGAGGCCGTCATCGACACCCTCAAGGGCCAGCTCAGCCTGGAACAACACGGAGCCCGAACCGAGGCCGGCGTCTTCGCCCGCACCGGTCAACGACTGCTCGCCCTCGCCGCCGCCATCTGGCACAACTGGACCACTGGCGCCGCGATCAAGCGCTCACTCATCGCCTATGACCACTGAGGACATCGGACTCATTCATCTAGGGCGTGTCTGACAATTCCCGCCGGGCGCGCGACGCTCCCCCAGCCTTCGGCTGGGAGGTACCCCCAGGGCACAAGCGCACCTCGCCGCGTTGTCGTCGGTCGCCGATGGCCCCCAGCCTGGCGGCCGGGAGGTGCCCCCACCGCGTGGACTCCGCCCCCAGCCTCCGGCCGGGAGGTGCCCCCACCTCCGCCTTGCGATGCACGCACCCCAACGCCGCGCGCTGATCCGGCGCGAATTGTCAGACACGCCCTAGGCCCCCAGCACCCGCCGCAGGTAGTCGTTGCCGAACAGGCGCTGGGGGTCGACCTCGTCCCGCAGCGCCGCGAAGTCGGCGAAGCGGGGGTAGACGCCGGCCAGGTACTCGGCGTCGCGGGTGTGCAGCTTGCCCCAGTGCGGGCGGCCCTGATGGGCGGTCATCAGCTGTTCCACGCCGGTGAAGTAGCCCTGTTCGCGGGTGCCCCGGTAGAGGTGGACGGCGATGTAGGCGCTGTCCCGGCCGGAGGCGGTGGAGAGCCAGAGGTCGTCGGCGGGGGCGAAGCGGACCTCGACCGGGAAGCCGACCTTCCAGTCGGAGCGTTCGATCAGGGCCTTCAGCTCGCGTAGCACCTCGGCGACGGCCGCGCGCGGCACGGCGTACTCCATCTCCACGAAGCGGACCTTGCGCGGGCTGGTGAACACCTTGTACGCGGTGTCGGTGTAGCTGCGGTCGGACCAGGCGCGGCTGGCGAGCGAGGCGATCGAGGGGATGGAGCCGGGGAAGCGGCGGCCGACCCGGCAGGCGCCCTCCCAGACGGTGTTGGAGAGGAAGTCGTCCTCCAGCCACTCCTTGAACCGGGGCAGCGGGGCGGCCGGCCCCTGGCTGCGGTTGTTGCGCTTGGTGGAGCAGCGGTCGGTGTGCGGGAACCAGTAGAACTCGAAGTGCTCGTTGACGGCGGTGAGGTCGTCGAGGCGTTCCAGCACCTCGTCGAAGCCCATCGGCTGCTCGTGGGCGGTGAGCAGGAAGGCCGGTTCGACGCCGAAGGTGAGGGCGGTGATCACGCCGAGGGCGCCGAGGCCGAGCCGGGCGCCCTGGAAGAGCCGGGGGTCCTCGGTGGGGGAGCAGCGCCGGACGGTGCCGTCGGCGAGCACGATCTCCAGGGCGCGGATCTGCGCGGCGAGCGAGCCGGAGTCGCGGCCGGTGCCGTGGGTGCCGGTGCTGGTGGCGCCGGCGACGGTCTGGACCTCGATGTCGCCCATGTTGGTGAGGGAGAGGCCCTCGGCGGCGAGGATCCGGTTGAGGCGGCTGAGCGGGAGGCCGGACTCGACGGTGATGGTGCCGGCCTCGCGGTCGATCTCGCGGACGGCGGTGAGCGCGTGGGGCCGGACCAGCAGGCCGTCGCCGGGCGAGGCGATCGCGGTGAAGGAGTGGCCGGAGCCGACGGCCTTGACGCTGCGGCCCTGTTCGGCGGCGCGCCGGATCTCCCTGGCCAGTTCCTCGGCGGTGCCGGGGGTCGCGCTCCGGGCCGGGTGGGCGCTCTGGTTGCCGGCCCAGTTGGTCCACCGGGTGCGGGTCGCCGTGCTGGCCTGGGGCATCTGCGCTGCCTCCTGCTCCGGGGCCGAACGGGGTCGGCGCGGTCTGCGGCGGCGCTGCCGCCCCAGGGCCCGTCCGCGCTGTGCGGGAGGCGGGCCGTACCTGCGGGTAGGGCCGCGGGTAGGGCGAGATTAGTCAGTTCACCGTTCGGCGTCTACGGGTCGTCCGACCGTTCCGTCGCCCGCCCCGGCGGGCTGCTCGGCGCCGAGTCCGGCGCGCAGTCGTCCGAGTCCGGCCAGGGCGGCGAGCACCCCGAGCGCGCCGGCGGCCAGTGGCACCCAGTAGCCCGCGGCGGCGCCGGAGGCGTCGACGACCCAGCCGCCGGCCGAGGAGCCGGTCGCGACGCCGAGGGCGAGTCCGGTGGTGGTCCAGGTCATGCCCTCGGTGAGCTGGGCGGCCGGGACGAGCCGTTCGACCAGGGCCATCGCGGTGATCAGAGTGGGGGAGATGGCGACGCCGGCGACCAGCAGCGCGGCGCCGACCGCGACCAGGCCGCCGATGCCGTGCACCGCGTGGGCGACCAGCAGCAGCGGCACCATGCTGAGCGCCATGAACAGCACGCCGAGGAAGAACCGCCTGGCCATCGAGCCGGCGGGCTTGACGGCGCCGAACACGACTCCGGCCAGGCAGGAGCCGAGCGCCCACAGGGCGAGGATCACGCTGGAGATCGACTTGTGCCCCTGGGTCTCGGAGAAGGCGACGGTGACCACCTCGACCGAGCCGAAGATCGCACCGGTGGCGACGAAGGTGAGGATCAGCACTTGCAGGCCGCGGTTGCGGATGACCGAGCGGCCCTGCTGTCTGGCGGCCTCGTGGACCGGGGGCTCGGTGGAGCGCTGGCCGGCGAACAGCAGCACGCCGACGGTGAGGAAGATCCCGGCGAGCAGCACGCCGGCCTCCGGGAAGACGGAGGTGGCCAGGCCGATGGAGAGGATCGGGCCGACGATGAAGCAGACCTCGTCGACCACGGCCTCGAAGGAGTAGGCGGTGTGCAGCCGGTCGGCGTCCTCGCGGTAGAGGTGCGCCCAGCGGGCGCGGACCATCGCGCCGGTGCTCGGCATCACGCCCATGCCGGCGGCGAAGACGAACAGCGTCCAGTCCGGGGCCTCCAGCCGGGCGCAGAGCAGCAGGCCGACGACGGCGCCGATGGTGAGGGCCATGGCCGGGACGATGATCCTGGCCTGGCCGTGCCGGTCCACCAGCCGGGAGACCTGGGGGCCCAGGACGGCGGCGGAGACCGCGAGGGTCGCCGAGACCAAACCGGCCACGCCGTACGAGCCCCGCAGTTGGGACAGCATGGTCACGATGCCGATGCCGGTCATGGAGATCGGCAGTCGGGAGACGAAACCGGTGGAGGAGAAGGCCACGGTGCCGGGCGCGGCGAATATTCGGCGGTAGCTGGACAGCACGGGCGCTCCGAGCAGGGGGGTAAGGAACAAGGCTGGTCTGGACAGCTTACGTACGTTGGCAAACGGGATTTTCCGGATGCCCGCGCGGCCCCGGCGCCGACGCCCGGCCCCTCAGTGGCAGGATCGGTGCCATGTCCGACGCGCGCAAACCCTCCCCTTCCGGCGCCGCCCCGTACGACGCCCTGCTGCTGCTGTCCTTCGGCGGGCCCGAGGCCCCCGAGGACGTCGTCCCGTTCCTGGAGAACGTCACCCGGGGCCGCGGCATCCCCAGGGAACGGCTGAAGGAGGTGGGCAAGCACTACTTCATGTTCGGCGGCGTCAGTCCGATCAACGAACAGAACCGGGAGCTGCTCGCCGCCCTGCGCAAGGACTTCGCCGAGCACGGGCTGGACCTCCCGGTCTACTGGGGCAACCGGAACTGGGCCCCGTACCTGGTGGACACCCTGCGGGAGCTGGCCGCGGACGGCCACCGCCGGATCGCCGTGCTCGCCACCAGCGCCTACGCCGGCTACTCGGGCTGCCGCCAGTACCGGGAGAACCTGGCCGACGCGCTGGCCACCCTCGCCGAGGAGGGCGTCCCGGCGCTGACCGTCGACAAGCTGCGGCACTTCTACAACCACCCCGGCTTCGTCGAGCCGATGATCGACGCCACCCTGGCCGCCCTGGCCGACCTGCCCGCCGACGTACGGGACGGCGCCCGGCTGGCCTTCACCACCCACTCCATCCCGGACGCGATGGCCGAGACCTCCGGCGCCCCGGACGACCCGGCCCGCGGCACGCCCGGCGGCGCGTACGTCGCCCAGCACCTGGATGTGGCCCGGCTGATCGCCGCGGCCGTCGCCGAGCGCACCGGCGTCGCCGACCGGCCGTGGCGGCTGGTCTTCCAGAGCCGCAGCGGCGCTCCGCACACCCCCTGGCTGGAGCCGGACATCTGCGACCACCTGGAGGCCCAGCACGCCGACGGCGCGCCGGCCGTGGTGATGGTCCCGATCGGCTTCGTCTCCGACCACATGGAGGTCAAGTACGACCTCGACACCGAGGCCGTCGCCAAGGCCGCCGACCTGGGCCTGCCGGTCTCCCGCGCGGCCACCGTCGGCGCCGACCCGCGGTTCACCGCCGCGGTGCGCGAGCTCGTCCTGGAACGGGCCGCCACCGAGCGCGGCGAGGCCGTGACCCGCTGCGCCCTCGGCGCCTTGGGTCCCAGCCACGACGTGTGCGCGGTGGCCTGCTGCCCCAACCCGCGCACCCCCCGCCCGGCCGCCGCCGAGCGCTGACCCCCGCCGAGCACCGACCCCTTCCGGAGGAGATTCCCGTGCCCACCCCCGCCCTGCCCGACGACCGGCTCCTCGACGACCTGCTGGACGTCGCCCTGGACGCGGCCCGGCAGGCCGGCGTCCTGCTGCGCGACAGCCGCCCCGCCGACCTCGGCGTGGCCGGCACCAAGAGCAGCCCGGTCGACGTGGTCACCGAGATGGACCTCGCCTCCGAGAAGCTCATCGTGGAGCTGATCGCCGACCGCCGCCCCCAGGACGGCTACCTCGGCGAGGAGGGCGCCGAGCGCCCCGGCACCAGCGGGGTGCGCTGGGTCGTCGACCCGCTCGACGGCACGGTCAACTACCTGTACGGGCTGCCCTCCTGGGCGGTCAGCGTGGCCGCCGAGGTGGACGGCCGGGCCGTCGTCGGGGTGGTCTACGTCCCGGCGCGCGGGGAGCTGTTCCACGCCGTGCTGGGCCGCGGCGCCCGCCTCGACGGCCGGCCGCTCTCCGCCCGCCCGGCCCCGCCCTGGGGCCAGGCGCTGATCGCCACCGGCTTCAACTACGTCCAGCCGGTGCGGGTGCGCCAGGCCGAGGTGCTGCTGGCGCTAATGCCCGAGGTACGGGACGTCCGCCGGGCCGGGGCGGCCGCGGTGGACCTGTGCGACGTGGCCGCCGGGCGGCTGGACGGCTACTACGAGCGCGGCCTCGCCCCCTGGGACCGCGCGGCCGGCTGCCTGATCGCCACCGAGGCCGGCGCCCTGGTCGGCGGCCGCCCCGGGCACGGCCCGGACGGCGAGCTGACCGTGGCCGCCGCCCCGGGCGTGTACCAGCCGCTGCAGGAGCGGCTGGCCGCGCTGCGCGCCTGGGCGGACTGAGAACGCTTCGGGAAGGCGAAGCCCCCGGCGCGGAACCTTCGGGAAGGCGAAGCCCCCGGCGCGGAACCTTCGGGAAGGCGAAGCCCCGCGACGGTTCCTCGGGACGGCGAACCCCGCGCGGAACCCTTCGGGACAGCGAAGAGCCCTGGCATACGGGGGATGCCAGGGCTTGGGGTTTCGCACGGCCCCCGCAGGGCCGCTGGTGCCGGAGTACCGGCGTCGGGTCAGGCGGCGGTGCGGTGGCGTTCCAGCACGGTGTCCACACCGTGCTCGGCGGCGAGACGACGCAGGTCGTCCAGCTCGGACTGCTCCACCTCGGCGAGGAACTCGTCCCCGGCCTCGATCGCGCGGTGCAGGTCCTGCTCGGCGTTGGCTATGCGCTGCAGGATTCCGGCCTTGAAGGCGTCCATACGGGCCCCCTTACTGTGTCGGACGTGCACGGTCGTGCGCTCTCCGCCCTGAGGAAGGTTCAGCCGGTGAATGCGCCCTGGCCGACAGGTGAGAACTCCGGTCGGGCGCGGAGACGGCCTGCGGCCGCTCCCGGTGACGTCCCAGCCCCAGGGCCGGCGCGGATGAACGCACGGCGGGTGGGTGCGATCGGCCAACAGCCAGATCGCGGGTGTGCAGCTGTCCTCCCCGCCCGGGGGGCCGGGAAACCTCCCGGCGGAAGAAAGTTGCCCGTGTCACAGTCCAAGCGGAGCGATACCGACACGAACGGTCACCGTCGCGGGGTCCGGGCTTCCTGCCCGTGGGGCAGCTTATCGCTGCTTTACCGCAGGACCAGGCAGGATGGAGGCACCGTCGGAGCCGTGCGTCCGTTTCCGGGGCCGGCCTGGAGAAGGGACAACGACCGTGCGGGTTCTCGTCGTCGAGGACGAGCAGCTGCTTGCCGAGGCCGTCGCGACCGGCCTGCGCCGCGAGGCGATGGCTGTCGACGTGGTGTACGACGGGGAGGCCGCGCTCCAGCGCATCGCGGTCAACGACTACGACGTCGTGGTCCTGGACCGTGACCTTCCGCTGGTCCACGGCGACGACGTCTGCCGCAAGGTGGTCGAGCAGGGCCTGGCGACCCGGGTGATCATGCTGACCGCCTCCGGCGACATCAGCGACCGGGTCGAGGGCCTGGAGATCGGCGCCGACGACTACCTTCCGAAGCCGTTCGCCTTCAGCGAACTCGTGGCCCGGGTAAGGGCGCTGGGCCGCCGTGCGACCATCCCGCTGCCCCCGGTGCTGGAGCGGTCGGGCATCTCGCTCGACCCCGGTCGGCGCGAGGTGATCCGCGACGGGCGCACCGTCCAGCTCGCCCCCAAGGAGTTCGCCGTCCTAGAGGTGCTGATGCGGGCCGGCGGCGCCGTCGTCTCCGCCGAGCAGCTCCTGGAGAAGGCCTGGGACGAGCACACCGACCCGTTCACCAACGTCGTGCGGGTCACCGTGATGACGCTGCGCCGCAAGCTCGGCGACCCGCCGGTGATCGTCACCGTGCCCGGTTCCGGCTACCGGATCTGACCCCGGAGTCCGCCTCCACGGAACCCGCCCCCGAGGATTCCCCGCCGTACTCAGCGCCCGCCCCGGCGGACGCCCGAGAGGACCATCATGACCACCCCGCCGCCCCCGGCCGGCGGGCCCTCCGGCGCGCCCGCCGGCGGCCCGCGTGCCGTACCGCCCAGGCCCGTGCACCCGCCGCGCCCGCCCCACCCGAACCAGCACGAGACCTACGTCCCCGGTGACGGCATGCTCGCCTGGCTGCCGTTCCGCCCCACCATCCGGATGCGGCTCACCCTGCTGTACGGCGGGATGTTCCTGATGGCGGGCGTCGTCCTGCTGCTGGTGATGTACTACTTCGTCCAGCAGGCCCTGAACTCCGTCGCGCCGCCGCAGCTCAACTTCTCCGTCGTCGACCGCAACGGCATCCCGTACTCGTCCTTCGTCGTCAACGGCGTCCAGATGACCAGCGACCAGTTCAACGCGCTGCTCGCCAGCCGGCACGAGGCCGCGTCGAACATCGCCGTCAACGCCCTGCTGCGCAAGTCGCTCACCGTCCTGGTCTGCCTCGCCGTGATCGCCTTCGCGGCCGGCTACGCGATGGCCGGCCGGGTGCTGCGCCCGCTCGGCCGGATCACCCGCACCGCCCGGGACGTCGCCTCCTCCGACCTGCACCGCCGGATCGAGCTGGACGGCCCGGACGACGAGCTCAAGGAGCTCGCCGACACCTTCGACGACATGCTGGACCGGCTGGACCGCTCCTTCGACTCCCAGCGCCGCTTCGTCGCCAACGCCTCGCACGAGCTGCGCACCCCGCTGGCGATCAACCGCACCCTGCTGGAGGTCCAGCTCTCCGACCCGGCCGCCTCGCCCGACCTCCAGCAGCTCGGCAAGACCCTGCTGGCCACCAACGAGCGCAGCGAGCAGCTGGTCGAGGGCCTGCTGCTGCTGGCCCGCAGCGAGAACGAGCTGACCGACCGCCGCGCGGTGGAGCTGTCCGAGGTGGCCACCCGGGCGCTGGAGCAGACCCGGGGCGAGGCCGACAAGCGGGAGGTCGAGCTGCGGTCCAAGCTCGATCCGGCGGTGGTCGCGGGCAACGGGGTGCTGCTGGAGCGGCTCGCGCTCAACCTGCTGCAGAACGCTGTCCGCTACAACACCCCGGGCGGCTGGGTCGAGCTGGCCACCGCCACGGTGCCGGGCGGCGGTGAGCTGGTGGTGTCCAACACCGGCCCGGTGGTGCCCGGGTACGAGCTGGAGCACATCTTCGAGCCGTTCCGCCGGGTGAAGGGCGCCGACCGCACCCGCAGTGACAGGGGGGTCGGGCTGGGCCTGTCCATCGTCCGCTCGGTGGTGCGCGCCCACGGCGGCACCGTCGAGGCCACCCCGCGCGCCGGGGGCGGTCTCACCATGCGGGTGCGGATTCCCTCGCCCTAGCCCCCCTCACAGGGCCGATCCGGCCCGTCATGGCTCCCGGTGCTGCCACGTTCCGTGGGCGACCGTTCTCAGCCGCCCCCGTCAGGCCCGTCAAGACGACATAAGGCCTGGCGGGGGCGGCTTGTCATTTCCGGCCCGAGCAACTTACGGTGTCGTAACCTACGCAACCGTAAGTGCGACCGCCGGGATGTCCGCCGACGGCTCCGAGAAACGGACGCGTGCCCGCCCAACGCGCCCGTCCCGCGCGTATCCGTCCCCCCCAGGAGCAAGATCGTGACCATCGCCCCCGTGCAGAGCAGTCCCTCGCTCGGATCGAGCGGCTGGACCGACGCGCGGCTGATCCTGGCCCTCGAAGAGGTCGTCGAGACCGAGCTCAACCGCCACCTGGGGGTGGCGAAGGAGTGGATGCCGCACGAGTTCGTCCCGTGGAGCCAGGGCCGGGACTTCGACGGCGTGCTCGGCGGCGAGGCCTGGTCGCTGGACCAGTCGCAGGTGACCCCGCTCGGTCGGGTCTCGCTGGTGGTGAACCTGCTGACCGAGGACAACCTCCCCAGCTACCACCACGAGATCGCGAGCATGTTCGGCCGCGAGGGCGCCTGGGGCACCTGGGTGCACCGCTGGACCGCCGAGGAGGGCCGGCACGGGATAGCCATCCGCGACTTCCTGCTCGCCACCCGGGCCGTCGACCCGGTGGAGCTGGAGCGGGCCCGGATGAGCCACATGTCCGAGGGCTTCGAGTCCGACAACGCGCACAGCATGCTGCACTCGGTCGCGTACGTGGCGTTCCAGGAGCTGGCCACCCGCATCTCGCACCGCAACACCGGCAGGTACGCCGGGGACGAGCTGTGCGAGCAGCTGTTGGCGAAGATCGCCAACGACGAGAACCTGCACATGGTCTTCTACCGGAACCTGCTGAAGGCCGCCCTGGAGATCGCCCCCGACCAGGCCATGCGCGCCATCGCCGACGTGGTCGTCAACTTCCGGATGCCCGGTCACGGCATCCCCGGTTTCGAGCGCGCCGCCGCGCAGATCGCCCTCGGCGGGGTGTACAACCTGCGCATCCACCACGACGACGTGCTGCAGCCCGTGCTGCGCAAGCTGCGCGTGATGGAGATCGGCGGCCTCGGCCCCGAGGGCCTGCTGGCCCAGAACGAGCTGGGGGCCTTCCTGGACGGGCTGGACGGGCAGGCGCGCAAGTTCGAGGAGCGCCAGGCTGCGCTGCTGGCCCGCCGGGAGGCCCGCCGGAACGCCGGTTAGGGCGCCCGCGGGGGCGCTCCCCCGGGTCGTCGCGCCCTCCGAGGGAGGGGGCGGAGTGGGTGGATTTTCCGTGGTTTGCCCCGGAAGATTCTGAACGTGACCAAGCTCACACCGTGTCGCTCCGCGGAGCGGGGTGACCCCGGAGAGTGATCACTCCATCGGGGGTGTCGATCGCCGTCCGTGACCGGTATCCGGCCCGCCGCCGGTCCGCAGGATTGGTCGGCATCCCTGGTGGGCAAGGGATTCAGCGGACACCCGTACGGGTTTCGCTCACTGTGAGTCGCCGACCTGGCGGGCATTCGGCGGGTCGGAGATGGCCCAGCGTGAGGCCTTTTGCGCCTCGGAGGATCACCCCAACGGAGCCCTGGCTGAGTGTCGATTGAGTAACGGGGCTTGAAGTAAGGCAAAATCTCCGCCTCGGGTCGGGCACAAGACCGACCCCCCATGCGTTACGTGCGCTGGAGATACCGCACACACCGCACAAACCCGGAGGGGGAGAGCGAAAAATGGCAACCGACTACGACACCCCACGCAAGACCGACGACGAGCTCAACGAAGACAGCATCGAGGAGCTCAAGGCTCGGCGGAACGACAAGGGCGGCGGCTCCGTCGACGTCGACGAGTTCGACGCTGCCGAAGGCATGGAGCTTCCCGGCGCCGACCTCTCGAACGAGGAGCTCGCAGTTCGGGTCCTGCCGAAGCAGGCCGACGAGTTCACCTGCATGAGCTGCTTCCTGGTCCACCACCGCAGCCAGCTGTACAGCGAGAAGAACGGCAACCCGATCTGCCGGGACTGCGGCGCCTGAGCACCGCAGCGGACAGCGCCAGGTGCCCGTGGCTCCCGCGGCACCGGCACACCGCCCCTTCCGGCCCCGGGCAGCGGGGCCGGACGGCAGGTCCGCGGCCCGTCCTGCGGGACGGACGCGGGAGGACGGAGTCGGTCGGCCGCGTGCCGGCCAGGACAAAGTCGTAGGGACGGTCCCGCATCAGCGGAACCGTCCCTCTCGGTCTTTCGGGGCCTGTGGTGCGTCGGCTACGTACGGGCGCCGCGCCGGGCCTCCTCCAGTGCCTCGGCCAGCTTCATCGGCGAGCGGGTCGACAGGTAGAGGTAGGGCGTCGGGTCGGCCGGGTCGCTCACCTCGACCCGCAGCGCGGTCGGGACGTAGCTGCGCAGCAGCATGAAGGCACGGGGATCGGCCTTCGGGCCGCGCCAGGCCGCGGCCTCGGCGGGACTCAGGGCCTGGGCGGCACCCAGCGCGTCCACCGGGATCCGGGCCGGCCCGGCCACCAGCGAGCCCTGCACCACGCGGATCCGGGCCGAGCCGTAGCTGCTGATCGCCACCGCGCCGGCGGCGATGCCGACCACCAGGCCGACCAGGGCGGCCAGGCCGCTGACCCGGATCAGGATCAGTGCGAGGGTCAGACCGATTGCGACGGGGAGCAGCCACCAGGAGCGCGGCACCGTGAGGCGTTCGTCGTACATGCCCTCCATTGTGGGCGCCCTGACGCCCGGGCCGGGACGCCACCCCCACCGGAGGCCTTGCTACCCCTGGGTAGGCTGGCGAACCGTGACCGGTACGACCACCCCCACCACCCCCACCGACCGGTCGGCGCCCGCGGTGCCGCCGACCCCGACCACCCCGCCGCCGGACGCCGTGATCCCGGAGCGCCACCCCCAGGCGCCCGCCCCCGGCACCCACCTAGGCTCGCACTACGAGCACTGCTTCGGCTGCGGACCGCAGCACCCCGGCGGCCTGCGGATCGACGCGGTCGCCGGCGAGGGCCTGGACGTCACGGCCGAGCTCACCGTCCGGGACGTCCACCAGGGCGGCCCCGGGCTGGCCCACGGCGGCCTGCTGACGACGGCGATGGACGAGACCCTCGGCACGCTCAACTGGCTGCTGCACGCGCCCGCCGTGACCGGCCGGCTGGAGACCGACTTCCTCAGGCCGGTGCCCGTCGACTCGGTGCTGCACCTGCGCGCCTGGATCACCGGAGTGCGCGGCCGCAAGATCTACAGCGCCGCCGAGGCGCGGATCGGCGGCCCGGACGGACCGGTCGCCGTGCGTGCACAGGCACTGTTCATCCAGGTGAAGCTGGAACACTTCACCACGCACGGTCGTGCCGAGGACATCGACAAGGTCCTCGACGACCCGGATCTGATGAAGCGCGCACGAGCCTTTGAGGTGAACCCTTGAGCGAGACCCCCCGTCCGCAGCTGGACGTCCTGATCAAGCGCATCGACGCCGAGCTGCCGCTGCCCGAGTACGCGCAGCCCGGGGACGCCGGCGCCGACCTGCGGACCACCGTCGACGCCGAGCTGGCCCCCGGCGAGCGGGCGGTGCTCCCCACGGGCGTCGCCATCGCGCTGCCGGACGGCTACGCGGCCTTCGTCCACCCGCGCTCCGGGCTGGCAGCTCGTTGCGGAGTTGCTCTCGTGAACGCCCCGGGGACGGTCGATGCCGGGTACCGTGGAGAGATCAAGGTGATCGTCGTCAATCTGGACCCGCGCGAGGGGGTCAGCTTCCGCCGAGGGGACCGGATCGCCCAGCTGGTCATCCAGCAGGTCGAGAGGGCCCGCTTCCACGAGGTGGCCGAGCTGCCGGGGTCGGCACGCGCCGAGGGTGGGTTCGGGTCGACCGGCGGCCACGCCGCGGTCTAGCATTCCCGCGGCCTCGCAGGAAGCCGAGCAGGTATTCGCATCGGTCTTGGACCGGGAAGGACAGTGACCGTGTTCCGTCGTCGCCAGAAGAGCGAGGACGCTGTCGAGCAGCTCGCCGACGACGCCATCAGCGCCGACGAGACGGCCGATGACGTCGAAGGTTCCGCCGAGAGCGAGAACGTGACCGAGCTGGACCAGGCCGACAAGGTCGGCCTGCCGCCGGCCCCGCGGCCGGACGGCCCGTGGGACCACACCGAACTGGAGACCCCGGAGGAGGGACGAGTCGACCTCGGGGGTCTGCTGGTCCCCGGTGTCGAGGGCATGGAGCTGCGCGTCGAGGTCGCCGGTGACGCGATCGTCGCCGCCACCCTGGTGCTCGGCAACAGCGCCATCCAGCTTCAGGCCTTCGCGGCCCCGAAGTCGGAGGGCATCTGGGGGGAGGTCCGCGAGGAGATCGCCAACGGCATCACCTCGCAGGGCGGCCTGATCGAGGAGGAGGAGGGCCCGCTCGGCTGGCACCTCCGCGCCCAGGTCCCGGTGCAGCTCCCGGACGGCACCCAGGGCGTGCAGATGGTGCGCTTCGTCGGCTGCGACGGTCCGCGCTGGTTCCTGCGCGGCGTGATCTCGGGCCAGGCCGCCGTGCAGCCCGAGATGGCCGGCATCCTGGAGCAGGTCTTCCGGCAGACCGTCGTCGTGCGCGGTGAGAGCCCGATGGCCCCCCGCGACCCGATCGTGCTGAAGCTTCCCGAGGACGCCCAGATGGTCGCCGACGGTGGCGGGGCCGCTGCCGCCGCGGGCGAGGGCGAGGGCCGCTACGGCTCGCTCGACCCGTTCGCGCGGGGCCCGGAGATCACCGAGGTCCGCTGATCCCCGCCCGATCGTCTCTGCTGATCGCCTCCGCCCGGAACCCCGGGCGGAGGCGATTTGCATGTGGCGGGCCGGTCACCGTACAGTTCCGGAGTCGCCGCGGGAGACCGGGGCGACAAAGCGGAAAGTGAATCCGATGAATGAAACTCCGGAAAACGGAGCGGAAAACATCTGATAAGCTGGAAACACGAAAGAACGAAGCGCCCGGAGGGCCCGCTGGAAGGCGGCTCGAAGGAAGTGTCCGTTCCTTGAGAACTCAACAGCGTGCCAAAAGTCAACGCCAGATATGTTGACATCCCCGACCTCGATCGTCTGATCGGGGTTGGAGATTCCTTTTGAAACAAACACTAGCGAGGACGCAGTGCGCGGGACCGCCCTATTCCGGTGGTTGCCGTGCCGCTCAACGCGGGTGTGCACCGGCCCTGCTTGATTGTGGGGCCGAGTAAACATTCACGGAGAGTTTGATCCTG
>NZ_MECK01000202.1 GCF_014596465.1 Streptomyces sp. CBMA123
AGCGCGAGCGGCGGGCGGGCCGCGGCCCGGTGACGCGGGCCGGCGGGCGCCTGCCGGGACTTCGGTACGGTGGCAGTGCTCATCGCGGATCCTCCTTGGCTCCCGGCGGCGGCACGGCCCCGCCGGGGCGGTCCACGATGGCACCGCAAGCTCTGAGTCACCTCTGAGGGAGTCCGCCCCCCAAGCCCGTAGGGGCATCATCGCCGCAGGTCAGCGGCCATGTGAGGGTTCACGAACCAGGTTCGGCGATCTCACGGGTTTCTCATCGCGGCGGGCCAGAATGTCCGCCGTCCGCCACCGAGCCGAGGGAGCAGCATGGACGATAGCGCCGACCGCCGGGACGACCGCCCGGACTGGCGCGTCCTGGTCGTCGACGACGAGCCGGACCTGGTGGAGGTGGTCTGCGGCGCCGTCCGCTACGAGGGCTGGCAGGCCCGCGGCGCGACCACCGGCCTGGAGGCCGTCCGGGAGGCGGCACAGTGGCGGCCCCACGCGGTGGTGCTCGACATGATGCTGCCCGACCTCGACGGCCTGGAGGTGCTGCGCCGGGTGCACGCCGCCCAGCCCGAGGTGCGGGTGCTGTTCCTGACCGCCCGGGACGCCGTCGAGGAGCGGATCGCGGGCATCGCGGCGGGCGGTGACGACTACGTGACCAAGCCGTTCAGCCTGGCCGAGGTGATGGTGCGGCTGCGCGGGCTGCTGCGCCGCGCCGCCCCGACGGAGGGGCCGCGCCGCCCGCCCGCGCACGCCCTGGTGCTCGGCGACCTCGTCCTGGACGACCGGGCCCGCGAGGTGACCCGCGGCGGCGAGACCATCGAGCTCAGCCCGACCGAGTACGCGCTGCTCGCCCACCTGATGCGCCACCCCCGGCAGGTGCTCAGCAAGGCCCAGATCCTGGACGCGGTCTGGTCGTACGACTTCGGCGGGCAGGCGCACATCGTGGAGCTGTACATCAGCTACCTGCGCAAGAAGCTGGACGCCGGCCGCAGCCCGATGATCCACACCGTGCGCGGCGCGGGCTACCTGATCAAGGCCGCGCAGTGACGGTCCGCACCGGAGCGACCGCGCTCCGCGGGATGCTGCCCCGCCGACCGGCACTCCGCAAACTGCTGCCCCGCACCCTGCGCGCCCGGCTGATCGCCGGCCTGCTGGTGCTGCTGGTGGTCACCTGCGCCGCCGTCGGCTTCGCCACCGCCGCCGCGCTGCGCCACTTCCTGGTCGACCGGCTCGACCAGCAGCTCGCCGAGGCCGGCGGCCGCTACGCCGCCAGCCTGGAGCACACCGGCGCCGGCTCCGGCCCGGACACCCGGGCCCAGACCCCCGGCACCCTGGGCGTGCGGCTGCTCGGCGGCCGGGTCACCGCCGCCGGGGTGGTCGACGGGGACGCCGACGACGTCGACCACCCCGACGACGCGGACGACCGGGTCTCCTTCACCCCCGACCGGCAACGCGCACTGGCCGCCCTGCCGGCCGGCGGCCCGGCCCGCACCCTGGACCTCGGCGGCGCCCTGGGCCGCTACCGGGTCCGGGCGGTGGCCGGCATGGACGGCGACGTGCTGGTCAGCGGGCTGCCGCTGCGCCCGGCGGAGGACACCGTGGAGCGGCTGGAGACCCTCGAACTGACCGTCTTCGCGATCGCCGTCACCGCGGCCGGCGCCACCGGGGCGGTCTGGGTCGGCTGGTCGCTGCGCCCGCTGCGCCGGGTGGTGGGCATGGCCGAGCGGGTGAGCGCGCTGCCGCTGGCCAGCGGCGAGGTGCTGCTGGCCGAGCGGGTGCCGGACGACGATCCGCGCACCGAGGTCGGCCGGGTCGGCGCGGCGCTCAACCGGATGCTCGGCCACGTCGGCGACGCGCTGGCCCGTCGGCACGCGGTGGAGGAGCGGCTGCGCGGCTTCGCCGCCGACGCCAGCCATGAGCTGCGCACCCCGGTGGCGGCCGTCCGCGGCCATGCCGAGCTGGCGCTGCGGCACCCCGGCGAGGTGCCCGGCGAGGTGCGGCACTCGCTGGAGCGGATCGACGCCGAGGCGCTGCGGATGGGCACGATCGTCGAGGACCTGCTGCTGCTCGCCCGCCTGGACGCGGGCCGCCCACTGGCGGAGGAGGAGGTGGACCTCACCCGGATCGCGCTCAACGCCGTGGCCGACGCCCGGGCGGCCGGCCCCGAGTACCGCTGGCGCCTGGTGCTGCCGGAGGAGCCGGTGCTGGTGCGCGGGGACGAGCACCGGCTGAGCCAGGTGGCGGCCAATCTGCTGGCCAACGCCCGTACCCACACCCCGGCCGGTACGGCGGTCGAACTGCGTCTCGAACTCGCCGCCGATCAGGTGGAGTTGAGTGTCGTCGACGAGGGCCCGGGGATCCCGGCGGAGCTGCTGGAACGGGTCTTCGAGCGCTTCGTCCGGGGCGACCGCGCCCGCTCCCGCGCCACCGGTTCGACCGGGCTGGGCCTGGCCATCGTCCGGGCCGTGGTCCAGGCGCACGGCGGCACGGTCGAGGCGGCCAGCCGGCCCGGCCGGACGGTGTTCACGGTGCGGCTGCCGGCGGTGTGACGGCCGGCAGCGCTGCTGCCGGCGGTGCGACGGTCGTGTCCGTGTCCGTGTCCGTGGCCGTGGTCGTGTCCGTGTCCGTGTCCGGGCCGGTGCGGAAGCGTTGCCGGTAGTCCGTCGGCGTGGTGTCCAGCCGGCGGCGGAAGGCCCGCACCAGGGTGTCGGTGGTGCCGAAACCGCAGGCGGTGGCGATGCGTTCGAGCGTGTCGTCGCCCGACTCCAGCCGGTGGCGGGCGAGTTCGACCCGCGCCGACTCGACGTAGGCGCTCGGCGTGGTGCCCAGTTCGGTCTTGAAGATCCGGACCAACTGCCGTTCGCTGAGGTGCGCGTGGGCGGCGAGTTCCGGCACGGTGAGCCGGCCGGAGAGGTTGCGCAGGACGTGGTGGCGCAGCTCCTCGATCCGCCGGGTGGTGGAGACCGGCTCCAGCGGGACACTGAACTGGCTCTGGCCGCTGGGGCGTTTGAGGTACATCACCAGCTGTCGGGCGACCCGCAGGGCGAGTTCCTCGCCGAAGTCCTCGGCGACCAGAGCGAGCGAGAGGTCCAGGCAGGCGCTGATGCCCGCGCCCGTCCACACCTCGCCCGCGCGGATGAAGATCGGGTCGGCGTCGACCTCGATCCCGGGGTACTCGGCGGCCAGCTGGCCCGCCGTCGACCAGTGGGTGGTGGCCCGCTTGCCCTCCAGCAGCCCGGCGGCCGCCAGCAGGTGGGCGCCGACGCAGACCGAGGCGACCCGGCGCGAGCGGGCGGCCAGCGTCCGGACGTGCTCGACCACGGCCGGGTCGGTCAGCGCCCGGACCCTGCGGGCCTCGTCGACCTCCACGGCCCCGGGCACCAGCAGGGTGTCGATGCCGCCCGCGGCGGCGGCCTGGTCGAAGGTGAGGTCGGGCAGGATCCGCACCCCGGCGGCGGTGGTGACCGGGCCGGAGGTCTCGGCGGCCAGCACCACCCGGTAGCCGGTGGTGTCCCCGCTCTCCCGCCGGACCAGCGAGAACACCTCCGGCGGCCCGGTGACGTCCAGCAGGTCCACGCCCTCGAACAGGACGATGACGATCAGCCGCTGCGCGCTCTCCACGGGCTCCCCCTCTGTGCCGCCCCTGATGTCGGAATCTGCATGTTAGACGGCATTGCCGCCATGCCGGGCCCGCCCGTAGCGTTTCCAGCGGCAGGCCGCACCAGGCGTGACCTGCGCAGACACCCCCCGAATCACGAAGGCGGCACAGCCATGCCCAGCACCACCCTGCGCACCCTCAACGGCCTCGACGACCAGCCCGCCCCGCTCGCCGCGGCCACCCTCGTCCTGATCGACTACCAGAACGCGTACACGCGTGGCGTGATGGAGCTGACCGGCTGGCGCGAGGCCCTGGACGCGGGCGCCGACCTGCTCGCCCGGGCCCGGGCGGCCGGTGCCACCGTCGTCCACGTGATCAACGACGGCGGCGAGGGCACCCCGTACGACATCCGCGCCGAGATCGGGCGGATCCACCCGAGCGTGGCCCCGGCCGAGGGCGAGCGGGTGGTGGTCAAGCAGGCGCCGGACGCCTTCGTCGGCACCGAGCTGGGCGAGCTGCTGGACGCGGCGGGCAACCAGGACGTGGTGATCGCCGGGTTCATGACCCACCTGTGCGTGGCCTTCACCACCGCCGGCGCCTTCCTGCGCGGCAACCGCCCCACCGTGGTCGCCGAGGCCTGCGCCACCCGCCCGCTGCGGTCCGGCGCCGCGGAGCTCACCGCCGCCCAGATCCACCGGGGCGCGCTCGCCACCATCGGGGACCTCTACGGGGTCGTCGTGGAGTCCGCGGCCGAACTGGGCTGACCGTCCGCCACCGTCCGCGGGTGGGACGCGGTCCGGGCCTGGTGGGCGGGCCCGTGCCCGTGGCCCGTACGTCGGCTGGGTGCCCCGGTCCGTCACCCGGGGCACCCGGCCGGGCCCCCGAGCCTGCCCGGGCCGTGGCCGCGGGGCAAGGGATTCGGTTCTCGCCGAACGGTGTTGCGGTCCGGCCGCCGGCGGGGTGACGATCCTGTCCGTGCTGCGAATCTTCTTCGGTACGGACGACCTCGACCGCACCCGGGTGGCCGAGCGCCCGGACATGTCGATGGAACTGTCCCTCAGTGTGCACGCCCTGGTCAGCGGCCGCTGCGATCCGCGCTTCCAGGTCTGGCGCAACCGCCTGCGGGCCTCCTGGAACCCGCGCACCGCGCTGCTCTTCGACCTCTACACCTCCTCGGCGATCCCGGAGTTCCTCACCGTCCGCCGCGACCCCGGCGCGACCGAGAGCGCCACCGCCGAGGCGCCCGAGGAGCCGCTCCGCGGCCACCTGCGATCGGTGGGCGGGGAACGGCAGTTGAGCGCCTTCGCACGCGGCGTGGCGGCGGGCGACCGGCAGGCCAGGAAGCTGCTCGGCAACGTCACCGCCGACTACCAGACCCGCGCGATCGACCCCTACCGGCGGCAGATCGAGACCATCGTCACCACCGAGCACGGCCGTCGCCGCCGGATCACCGAACCGGACCAGGTCCTCGCCTCGCTGCACCCGGCGCTGTCCTGGCGCCGCCCGGTGCTCAGCTTCCCGCTGGTCGGCGGCTGCCGGCACGACCTGCGGCTGGACGGCCGCGGACTACTGCTCCAGCCCTGCGTGTTCGGCCCCCGCCGGCCCGTCATCGCCCGCTTCGAGGACCCGCGGCAGCAGCCCGTCCTCCTCTACCCGGCGAGGATCGGCGGCCCCTTGCAGCCCGAGCCCGAACCCACCCCGAGCCGCACCCTCACCGCCCTGCTCGGCCAGACCCGCGCCGCCGCCCTGGAGACCATCGCCACCCACGGCCCGTGCTCCACCAAGGACCTGGCGGGCTTCCTCGGCATCTCCACCGCCTCCGCCAGCGAACACGCCACCGTCCTCGCCGACTCCGGCCTCACCACCAAGGACCGCACCGGCCGCACCGTCACCCACCGCCCCACCCCCCTCGGCCACGCCCTCCTGGCCGGCCGCCTCCCCGCCCCCGCCCCGCAGCCGGGAGTGTGAGGACAGGCCCTGGCATCCGGCGCCACCCGCCGACGCGAATCGAGCACATCCACCCGACCGCTCCCCCGGGTGTGGGGGTGGGTGTGGCTCCCGCGCCCTTGCGGGGGTCGGGCGGGCTCAGGCGTGGGCGGGGGCGGTGCGGGGTTGGCGGGGGAGGAGGAGGGAGAGGGCCTCGGGGGAGGTGGGCGGAAGGGCGAGGGCGGAGGCGGTTTCGGCGGGGAGGGGGTGGAGGCCGAGGAGGGCGGTGGTGAGGCGGGTGGTGGCGCGGTGCCAGTCGGGGATGCGCTGGAGCATGGCGTGGCCGCTGCCGGCGACGGTGTAGCCGCAGACCCGGGCGCCGGCGGCGCGGCTGCGGGCGGCGAAGGCGCGGGTGTCGGCGGGCGCGGTGACGGTGTCGCGGTCGCCGTGCAGGAGCAGGACGTCACGGTCGGCGAGCTGGTCGCAGGGGTCCTCGGCGGGGCACCAGGGGGCGAGGGCGACCAGGCCGGTGACGGTGGGGTGGCCGGCGGCCCGGAGGGCGGCGCGGCCGCCCATGGAGTGGCCGACCAGGACGGTCGGCACCGGGCCGAGCGTCTCGGTGAGGTCGTCGAGGGCGGCGAGCGCGTCCCGGGCGGCGTCGGCGCGGGCGCCGTTCCAGCCGCGGTGGCGGTAGCGGACGGTGCCGATGGCGATCGCGTCGGCTGCGGTCTCCCTGGTGAGCGCGCGCAGGAAGCCGTGCATGCGCAGCAGGGGGAGGTTGAGGCGCCGGGGCCGGGTGAGGTTGTGTTCCTCGCCGCCGTGGAGGACGAGGACGGCGGCCCGGGGGGTGGCGGGGCGCACCCGCCACTGCAGTGCCCGGTGTAGCACCGTGCCCGTGTCCGTGTCGCTTCCGATCACCTGCGCACCGTCCGGCTCCGTCACCGTGGCCCCTCACCTCTCGGTCTGGACCGCCACTGTACGCGTGCGGACGGCGGGGGTGTTCACCCGACGGAACCATCCCGGACACCCGGGCGCGCGCGGGCGGGGCGGGCTGCTGCTATCCACGAAGGGTGGGGGGTCGCCTGCGCCGCTCGTGGCGCCGTGGCACCGAGTGGAGGACTCCGTGGCTCAGCAGCTCGCACTCTCCGTCGACTTCGGGTCGGGTTTCACCCAGGCCTGGGGCAAGATCGCCAAGGTCATTCCGCAGTTCATCGCCTTCCTGGTGATCCTGGCCATCGGCTGGTTCCTGGCCAAGGCGATCGCCCGGCTCCTGGACCGCGTGCTGCGCCGGGTCGGCTCGGAGAAGGTCGCCGAGCGAGCCGGGATGGCCCGTTACCTGAGCGGCTCGAAGTACGACATGACCGGCATCCTCTGCAAGATCGTCTACTACGCGATCCTGCTGATGGCGTTGCAGCTGGCGTTCGGCGTCTTCGGCCCGAACCCGATCAGCGTGATGATCCACAGCATCGTCGCCTGGCTGCCCAGGGGCATCGTCGCGGTGGCGATCGTGGTGGTGGCGATGGCCATCGCCAACGGCGTGCGCGACATCGTCGGCAACGCGCTCTCCGGCACCTCGTACGGCCGTACGGTCTCCACCGTGGCCTGGGCGTTCATCGTGGCGCTGGGGGTGATCGCCGCGCTCGGCCAGGCCGGGATCGCGACCGCGGTCACCGGTCCGGTGCTGATCGCCGCGCTCGCCACCGTCACCGGTGTGCTGGTGGTCGGTGTCGGCGGCGGTCTGATCATGCCGATGCGCCAGCGCTGGGAGCGGTGGCTGGACAACGCCGAGCAGGAGACCGCCCGGCTGCGCGGCACCGCGTACCAGGCGGGCCGCTCGGACGCGCTGACCAACCAGCCGGTCCGGCCGACCACCCAGGCCGGCCCGGGCAACCCGCCGGGGACCGAGGGCGACCAGCCGAGGTAGCGGTCCTCAGCCGAGGCGGCGGTCCTCAGACCTCCAGCAGGCCCTGGTCGCGCACCAGCCAGCAGATCGCGGTCAGCCGGGTGACGGCGTAGTCGTAGCCCACCGGCTCCCGCCAGCCGATCTCGGTGAGCGCGTCCAGGAAGCCCAGCGCGTAGTCCGACAGTTCCTCACGGTCCAGGGGCCGGGGCGCCAGCTCCGGCCCCTGGGCGTACAGCAGTTCGCGCAGCATCGCCGCGTGCTGGTCGACGGCCGCGACGAAGCCGGGCTCGAAGGCGAACTCGGCCAGCCGGGGCGTGAAGGCGGCCACGATGCCGGGCAGCGGGCAGCCGGCCGGTTCGTCGGGGGAGCGCCGGAAGGACTCGTCGGGGGTCGCGAACATCCGTCCACGGTAGGCGAGCCGCCGAGGGGGCGAGCCGGGCCGTGACGGTTCCGTGCTGAGACCTTGGCCACCTTCGGGACGTTCCGTGGCATGGCCGGTTCCCTGCGTTCCCGAACGGGCGGTCCGTACCAGAATGGCCCGCATGGATCTCCGCATCTTCACCGAGCCCCAGCAGGGCGCGAGCTACGACACCCTCCTCTCGGTCGCCCGCACCGCCGAGCAGCTCGGCGTGTTCAGCGCCTTCTTCCGTTCCGACCACTACCTGAAGATGGGCGACGTCGACGGCCTGCCCGGCCCCACCGACGCCTGGATCACCCTGGCCGGCCTGGCCCGCGACACCAGCACCATCCGCCTCGGCACCCTGATGACGGCCGGCACCTTCCGGCTGCCGGGCGTCACCGCGATCCAGGTCGCCCAGGTCGACGCGATGAGCGGCGGCCGGGTCGAGTTCGGCCTCGGCGCCGGCTGGTACGAGGCCGAGCACGCCGCGTACGGCATCCCGTTCCCGAAAGAGCGGTTCGGGCGGCTGGAGGAGCAGCTGGAGATCATCACCGGGCTGTGGCGGACCAAGCTCGGCGACACCTTCGACTTCGCCGGCGAGTACTACACGCTGACCGACTCGCCCGCGCTGCCCAAGCCCGTCCAGGAGCGCATCCCGGTGCTGGTCGGCGGCCTGGGTCCGAAGCGCACTCCGGCGCTGGCGGCCCGCTTCGCCGACGAGTTCAACCTGCCGTTCGCCTCCGTGGACGACACCGCGGCCCAGTTCGGCCGGGTGCGGGCCGCCGTCGAGCGGGCCGGCCGATCGGCCGACGAGCTGGTGTACTCCAACGCCCTGGTGCTCTGCGTGGGCCGGGACGACGCCGAGGTGGCCCGCCGGGCCGCGGTGATCGGCCGCGAGGTGGCCGAGCTGAAGGAGAACGGCCTGGCCGGCACCCCGGACGAGGTCGTGGAGAAGCTCGGCCGGTACGCGGCGGTCGGCAGCGAGCGGGTCTACCTCCAGGTGCTCGACCTGGGCGACCTCGACCACCTGGAGCTGGTCGCGTCCCGGGTCGCCCCGCAGCTGGGCTGACGGATCCGGCGGCGGCCCTTCGCCCCCGCTCTGACCACGGGTCTTTACTCGTTCTTGGCCATCCGCCATGCTACGGGGGAGGGGAACGGCGGCGGGAGCGGAGGGCAGAGGGCCGGTGACGGGCACACGAATACCGCGGGCGGCGGCGCCACGGGTGCCGCCGCCCCGCGCTGCCGGGGGCCGTCGTGTCGCAGAGCGTCGCGTCGGGGGCCGTCGCCTCGGGGACCGTCCTGTACGCGTGGTCCGCACCGGAGTGCACGAGCTGCGCGGCCCCGGCCCGGCCGCCCTGCACTACCCCGCCGGTGACCTGCTGGTGGTCACCGGACTGCCCGGCAGCGGCAAGAGCACCCTGATGCGCCGTTGCGTCCGCGCCCCGCTGGTCGACTCCCAGATGGTCCGCGAGGAGTACGCGGCCCGGCTGCCCGGCGGCCTCCCGTACGCGCTGTACCGCCCGCTGGCCCGGCTCGCCCACTACCGGCGGCTTCGCCGGGCCGTGCTGGACGGCGGGGCACTGGCGGTGCACGACTGCGGCACGCTGCCCTTCGTCCGGACCTGGCTGGTCCGGGCCGCCGCCCGGCAGGGGCGCCGGGTGCACCTGCTGCTGCTGGATGCCGACCCGGCCGAGGCCCGGGCCGGGCAGCGGCGGGGGGAGGGGGGGGAGGGGGGGGGGGGGGGGGGGGGGGGGGGGGGTGGGGGGGGGGGGGGGGGTGGGGAGGGGG
>NZ_MECK01000203.1 GCF_014596465.1 Streptomyces sp. CBMA123
ACCGCGGGGGCCATCGCGAGCAGTTCGGCGGCGGTGAACTCCTCGCACAGGCCGCCCGCGCCGAGGGTCTCCATGACGGCGGCGGCGACCCGCGGCTCCGGCTCGGGCGCGTCGGCGGTGACGGTGCCGAGGGCGAAGGCGGTCAGCCACACGGCCCGGCCGGCGCCGTCCGGGAGTGCGGCGGTGGCGTCCGGGCCGGCCTCCCGCAGCGCGGTCAGGCAGGCGTCCAGCAGTCCGGTGCGGGCGAGCTCCCGCTCGGTCTCCAGGTACTCCCACTCGGTGCCCCGGAGGACGGCGCAGCGGGCCTCGCCGTACTGGTAGAAGGGCACCACCGGGAAGCGCGGGCAGGGCCCGTCGGTGCTCGCGCGGCCGGCCCGGCCGGTGAACAGGGTGGCCTGGCGGAAGCCGTGGTAGGTGTTGCCGGCCAGGCTGGGCAGGTCGTCGTGCTGCACCGTGCTGGGGGTGCAGAAGCGCACCGGCATGCCGAGGGCGTTCAGGTAGCGCTGCACCACGACGTCGTAGGGCCAGCCGCCGCCGTGCTCCTGCTGGAAGGCCGCGTAGCCGCGGGCGGCCTCGGCGGGGAGCAGCAGCGCCTGGCAGGGCACGTGCTCCTGGAGGGTGTGGGCCCAGGGGGCGCCGGTGAGCGCGGCGAGCCGGGCGACGGCGCCGTTGCGGGCCTCCCAGCCCGCGTAGAGGGCGATCGCCTCGCCGGGGGCCGCGGCGGCGGCGCGTTCGGCGTGCTCGTAGAAGCCGTCGGCGAGCACCACGTCGTCCTGCAGCACCAGGTGGTGGGTGGCGTCGGGCGCCACGCAGGACCAGGACAGCGGTGCCACCCGGAGGGCGGTCGGGCGGCCGTCCGGCTCCGGGTCCATGACCACCCGGACGCGGCCCCGGGGGTCGGCCTCGGCGAGCCGCCGGGCCTCCTCCGCGCGCTTGGGGTGGCTCATCACCGCGCCGCTGAGCCGCACCTGGGCCGGTTCCTTGCTGACATCCATCGGTCTACCTCGCTGTGGGGGGTGGAGGATCGGTGCGGGCGGGTCAGCCGTCGGCGCGGTCGGCGCCGGCGTTGCGGACCTTGCGCTCGTTGACGTTCAGGCCGTGGTCGGCGCCGTGCTCGCGCTCCAGCCGGATCATCGCCGCGGGGCGGTAGTTGAGGATGTACGCCCGCCGGACCCGGTCGCTGGTGTTGCCGCGGGAGTAGTGCAGGGTGCTGCCGGAGTGCGCGACGCCCTGCCCGGCCGTCACCGGTACGGCGGTGGCCCCGGGCTCGTCCTCGGAGCAGTCGCACTCGATGTTCCTGCCGTCGCTGGTGGGGCGGTGCGGGCGCAGCGGCCGGGTGTGCGAGCCCCTGACGTACCACATGCAGCCGTTGTCGGGCCCGGCGTCGTCGAGGGCGACCCAGATCGAGACGGCCCGGGTGTCCGGCAGGTCGATCCAGTAGGCGGCGTCCTGGTGCCAGGGCGTCGGCACAGCGGTGCGCGGGGCCTTGTGGATCAGCATGTCGAAGTCGAGCGTCGCGTCCTCGCCGATCAGCTCCCGAGCCAGGGCCAACCCGCGTTCGTGCAGCGGCAGTTCGAGGATCGGCGGGTGGAGCGCGGAGGGCCACATGATCTGGGTGATGTTCTCCACGCCGGCTTCGGCGCCCTCGGCCCGGGGCACGTGCGAGCCGAGGTCGGAGCGTTTGTCGCCGCTCTCGATCTCGCCGGCGAGGAACCGGTCGTAGATCGCCCGGTACGCCTCGGTCTCGTCGGTTGACAGCAGGGTGCCGGCGAAGACGAAGCCGTCCTCCCGGAATGCGGTGGCCAGGTCGAGGGGTGCGCTGACGGTCATGGCTGAATCCTTTCCCGTGTACGGTCCGGGGCCGGGGGGAATTCCGTTGCGGCCGGCCGTGCGGACATGGCGGCGCACGGCGGGGTCTTTCCGCCGTCGCGTTCGTGATTCGGCACCGGGTGATTCGGTGGCGGTCGGTGATTCGGTGGCGGTGATTCGGTGGCGGTCGGCTGTTCACCGGTATTTCGCGTCGGCTCCCCGGCCGTGGTCATCACAGCGTCGGGAATTCGCCGCGGTCAACGTTCGTCGTCCACCGGGCCTCGAACTCCGGTCGGGGCGGGGTCAGCCGGCCTCGGCGATCCGCATCCGGTCGCGGTCCTCGGCGTCATGGCGGGCGGCGGCGTCCAGGACGGCCAGCACCCAGGCCGCCAGGTCGCAGTTGGCGCGGTCCGCGGCGTCCTCCCAGAGGCCGTGGCGGGCCTGGGTGACGGCGAGGCGGAGCTCGACGGAGAAGGGCCGGGTGCTCGCGCCCCGCGTGGTGGCGGCGCGGATCCGGCGGCGGAGTTCGTTGCGGGACCAGCCGCCCTGCTGGGCCCGGTCCAGCCAGTCGTCCTGGACCTCCGGGTCCAGCGAGGCGACCTCGGCGTGGTGCTGCATGCTCAGGGCGGGCCGGCGGCGCCCGGGCGGGAACTTGCGGGCGATCCAGGCGTAGTTCCGCAGGGTCTGGTAATCCAGCGCGGTTTCGTCGATGGCCCGTCGATAGCGCTCCGGATAACGGTCCTGGCCGTAGACGAGCCAGTCGCCGAGCCACCAGGTGGCGGAATCCGCGGCGGCCCCGAGATCCTGCCCGATGCTCATCCACACGTCGATCGGGATTCTGGCCGGGAGGGAGAGCGAGGTTTGGTCCCGGGAGAGGACGAAACCCCTCCCGGCGCGCCTTCCCGGAATCCTCACACGGTCCGGTCGATCCACCCCTCGCATGCCGTCCTCCCCGTTGTCGCAGCAACAGTCGATCATTGTGAGGAAGGGAACGGCACCGCTTCAAGGTCTAGACCAGCCATAGGGCGGGCGGCGCCCGGGGGCGGGAGCGGCGCCGCCCGCCGTCCCGCCGGCGGGACATGGCCGTGTCAGAACCGGAGGACGGCCCTGGCGGCCCACCGGCCACCGTGGTCACAATCGCACCGCCCCGACCCTGCGCCGAAGGAGCCGATGTGACCACCACCCGGGAGAGCGTCTCGGAGCACGGCCTGACCGTGCGCGCCCAGCACCGGCACAACCCGTACCAGCACCTCTTCGACGACGCGGAGTTCGCCGCCCTGCTGCTCGGCCTCGGGCTGCGCCGGGCGGCCAGTGTCTGGCGCAACCACACCGCCGACGCCGGCGCCGCGCCGCGCGACCCGTACCCCCGGGCGAGCATGGGCTTCGTCCTGCTGGACCCGACGGCCGGGCCGTGGGTGCCCGAGGCGCGGTCGGTGATGGCGGTGATCACCGTCGGCGAGGACGCCCGGCGCTTCCTGCCCAGGGCGGCGGCCAAGGCCGCGGGCCACCGCCGGCTGGGACGCAACTACGGCGAGGCGGTCCTGACCGACCCCCATCTGTGCGGCAGCGGCGGGTTCCGTTACGGGCACTCGGCCGCGATCCGCGGCCAGATCGTCGGCGCCAGCTCGCAGTCGACCGACCAGGACCTCTTCGAGGCCGGCCGGCTGGCCGCCGAACTGGTGGACGCGCTCGCCGCCGCGCAGTTGGCGTGGGAGGAGCGCACCGGCCCCGGCGACTGGTACTCGGCCGACGACGAACCGGCCCCGGTCTACCGGGAGATGGTCGCGTTCGCCCTGGACCCGGCCGAGGGCGCGTCGGAGCGCTGACGCGTCGGCACGCGTGAACACCGGCCGATACGTCGGAACGCGGACGCGCCGACACGGGTGAACACCGGCCGGTGCGTCCGCGCATGCCGACGAAGCGGTTCGTCGCCGAACCGCTGACGTCAGGACGCCGGCGGAGCGGGGGCGGCCGGCCCCCGCTCCCCCGGCTCAGCCGAGCAGGTGGTCGACCAGGTGGGCCACCGCGTGGTCGTCGTTGCTCGGCAGCAGCCGGTCGGCGGCGCGCCGGACGGCCTCGGGGGCGTTGGCGGGGGCGGCGCCGAGGCCCGCGAGCCTGAGCATCCCGCAGTCGTTGAGGCCGTCGCCGACGGCGACCGCCTGGGTGGGGTCGAGCCCCAGGTCCGCCGCGATCCAGGCCAGTACACCGTGCTTGCCGGTGCCGCGCGGGCCGAGTTCGAGGAAGTGCGGCCCGGACGCGGTGACTTCGGCGTCGATGCCCACCAACCCCTGGACGGCGTCGACGAGTTCGGTGCCGAACGGCGCGAACGGACAGGCCAGCAGCTTCACCACCGGCCGGCCCGACTCCACGCCGCCGCGCCACTCGACCCCGTTCCAGTGCCGGGCCACCTCCTCCGGGAAGCCGGGCTGGACGACCGTCCCGTCCAGCAGGTCGAAGGCCAGCACCCAGTCCGGGTGGGCCTCCCCGAGGGCGGTGGCGATCCGGTGCGGCACCGCCGGATCGAAGACCAGCTGCCGGCTGGGCCGCTGTTCGCCCGGCCGGAACACCAACGCCCCGTTGCCGTGCGCCCAGTAGGCCGAGGGCGGGATGCCCGCCCGGACCGCGGTCGGCACGTCGCGCGGGGGCCGGGCGGTGATCACCGCGACGGCGAGGCCGGCCGCCACCGCCCGGCCGAGCGCGTCCGACACCTCGTCGGGGAGCACCCCGGCGGAGTCCAGTAGCGTGCCGTCCAGGTCGCAGGCGAGCAGGCGGTATCCGTCGGCCATGGTCAGCCCTCCGGGGTTTCCGGACGGAACCGCAGGGTGAGCCGGGCCAGGCCCGCGCCGGTCACCACGGCCGCCACGTCGGCCGTGCCCGCGTGCCGGCGCACGGTCGGCTCCTTGCCGAGCGGCACCCAGAGCCACTGGGTGTCGACGACCGCGCGCCCGAGGACGTCATCGCCCTCCACCCGGGGGATCCGGTCGGAGAGCCGGGCGGGGATGTCGTGGACGTCGACCGAGCTGACCGCACCGGACGCGCCGAACCCGACCCACACCACCGTCCGGAAGGACATCAGGGCCGCGTCCGGCCCGTCCGCGCCGGGCAGCAGGTCGGCGGAGAACTCCCCGCTCCCCTCGTCCCATTCGGCCTCGGGCGTGCAGAGTCCGGCCGTGCCGGTGTGCGGTTCCACGGTTCCACTCCTGTCGGTCGCAGTTCGTGCACCTTCAGACGTGCTGGAGGCGGTCGAGCCCGACGACAGGTGGGGTGTCCAGCCTGCCGGGTCGGAGTTCGATCTCCCCTAGGACGGTGTCGCGCGGCGTGGACGCCGCCCAGGACACCACCTCGGCGACGGACTCCACGCTCATCTTGTACGCGGAGTGGTCGTCGTCGAAGTTCCGGATCGCTCCGGGGCTGAGCAGGGTGGTGCGCACCCCGTGCCGGCGCTCCTCCATCAGCAGCACCTCGGCCACCTGCTTGAGCGCGGCCTTGGTCGCGCAGTACGCGACGCCGCCCTCGAACGGCCGGGAGCCGGCGTGCGAGCCCATCAGCACGATGTGCCCCTGGGCGCGGCGCAGCAGCGGCAGCGCGGCCTGGACGAGCCGCACCGGCGCGGTGAGGTTGACCGCGACGGCCTCGTCCCAGTCCCGTGCGCTGACGTCGGCGACCGTGCCGAAGCCGCGGGTGACGGCGTTGACGACCAGCAGGTCCAGCCGCGGGGCGTCGGCGAGGACCCGCCCGGCGGCCAGGGCGACGGCGGCCGGGTCGCCGAAGTCGACGGTGACCGGGTCCTCGTGGTCGGCGCAGGGGGTGCGGTTGAGGCAGCGGACCTCGTACCCGTCGGCGATCAGCCGGCTGCGGACGGCCCGTCCGGTGCCCCGGTTGCTCCCCGTCACCAGGGCGATCGGCGGCGCCGCGGGATCACCCACCGGAGACCATCGAGATCAGTTCGGCCCAGCGGGCGAGGATGTCCTCACGGCCGGCGCCCTGCCGGAACATGTCCTTGTCGTAGGGCATGCCGTCGACGGTCTTGAGGCGCATGCAGTCCGGCGAGATCTCCGAGTTGACGACCAGTCCGTGCTTGTCGTCGGGCGCGATGACGAGGCAGAAGTCCCAGAGGTCGAGCGGCGCGAGCAGGTCGCGCAGGGCCGCGTTGCAGTCGAGCGCGACCTGCCGGTGGTGTTCGACGTCGACGCCGAGCAGCCGGAGGTAGTCCTCGCCGATCGGCTGGTCCTCCGGGTCGGTCCGGTAGTCGAACTTCACGACCGGGCGGTCGAGGACCTGCCCCTCCTCGAAGAGGCCGGGGTACTTGCGGATGGTCGAACCGGTGGCCCGGTTCTTGACGATGACCTCGAACGGCGGGGCCGGCCGGTAGTCGGCGAGGTAACTGGCCGGCCCCACGCGCTCGCGAAAGACGGTGTGGACACCGCGTTCGGCGAGTCGCGCCGAAACGTACTCGAAGAAGTCGAGACGCAACTCAGCTGTTCCGTCGATGAGTTCGTCGCGATCGAAGGTGAAACTCCGGAGCGAGGGAATCATCTCGATCAGGCAGAGGCCCTCGTCGACATGCCAGAGTTTCTTACTCCGCCCCTGGATGTCCGGAGTACGGGAAGTCACGGAAACCGCGTCTAAGGAGGCCACAGGTCGCTCTCTCAGGAGGTCGGGCACACAAGGGTGCCTAGGACTTAAATGATCAGCGGTGCGGCAAGTCTGGCACGGGCGTGACCGGAAAGAAAGAGCCTCCGGCAGGTTTAGAAGAGGCCATGTCATGATCGGGGGGCTGGACTCAGAAGTGCTCCAGCAACTCCGCGAAGCTGCCCAGCGCGAGCGTCGCTTCCTCGGGCCGGAACTCCTCGTGCTCCAGCACCCAGGTGTGCTCGTGCGGAATGTAGACGGCCTTCAGACCGGCCCGGAGTGCGGGCAGGATGTCGGACTTCGGCGAGTTGCCGATCATCCAGGTGCGCTCCGCGTCCAGGCCCAGCTCGGCGGTGAGCCGCCGGTACGTGTCCACGTTCTTCTCGGGCACGATGTGGATGCCGCGGAAGTGGTGGGCGATCCGGGAGGCGTCCACCTTCCGCTGCTGCTCCTCCAGGTTCCCCTTGGTGAGCAGCAGGAGTTCGTGGTTCCCGGAGAGGGCGACGAGGGTTTCGGCGACGCCCTCGATCAGCTCCACCTGACGGTTCGTCAGGGGGGTCAGGAGTTCCTCCACCCGGGCGTTCTCCACGTCCGTCGGGATTCGCCCGTTGAGGGCCTCCAGGCAGTCCCGCAGGCTCTGCCGGAACATCTCCGCGCCGTACCCGAGGGACACCGCGTTCTTCGCCTCGATCTCGTCCAGCAGGACCCTGGTGCGCGCGCGATCCTCCGGCGCGCAGACCCAGTTCAGAAAGCCGTCGATGACGCGCTCGAAGAGAACGTTGTTCTCCCACAGCGTGTCGTCGGCGTCGAAGACGAGCGTCTGGCCCTTGAGCATCGGTGATCCACCTCGGAGTACGTGTCGATGACGTGTGCCGACGACCGCTCCGGGGACCGTGCCGGGGACTGCGCCGAAGACCCGCCTCCCGCGGCGCGGACCTGAGCCGGCGGACGTGAGCCGACCGAGCGGACCCGAACGGGCCCGGAAGCAGTCGTGCAGAATGGTCATCATGCCAGAGCAGCACCGGATTCGCGGGCGTCGGGCCGCGGAGATCGCCGCCGACGTCGAGCAGGCCGTCACCGCCGGTCACCTCGCCCCCGGCAGCCCCCTGCCCCCGCTCCGCCGGCTCGCCACCGAGCTGGGCGTGAACCCCAACACGGCGGCGGCGGCCTACCGGCTGCTGCGGGACCGCGGCGTCATCGAGACCGGCGGGCGGCGCGGCACCCGGGTGCTGCCCCGGCCCACCCACACCCCGCGCGACCAGCGGCACTTCGAAGTCCCGGACGGCGTCCGCGATCTGACGGACGGCAACCCCAGCGCGGGCCTGCTGCCGCCGCTCGCCGACGCCCTGGCCTTCGCGGCCGGCGAGCAGCTACGCGACCCGGTGCTGTACGGCCGCCCGGCGATGGACCCCGGCCTGCTGGCCATCGCCCGGCGGGAGTTCGCCGCCGACGGCCTGCCCGGCGGGTCCACCGCCGTCGCCTCGGGCGCCCTGGACGCGATCGAGCGGGTGCTGCAGACCCGGCTGCGACCGGGGGACCTGGTCGCCGTCGAGGACCCGGGCTGGGGCAGCCTGCACGACCTGCTCCCGGCGCTCGGACTGCGGATGACCGGCGTCGGGGTCGACGACGACGGCCCCTGCCCGCAGGACGTCGCCCAGGCGCTGGCAGCCGGCGCCGCCGCCCTGGTGATCACCTCCCGCGCCCAGAACCCCACCGGCGCGACGGTCGGCGCCGCCCGCGCCGCCGAGCTGCGCGCGGTGCTGGCGGACCATCCGGACGTGCTGCTGATCGAGGACGACTTCGGGCACGCCATCGCGGACACCCCGTACCACCCGGTCTGCGCGGCGCACGGGCGCCCGATCGTGCGGCACTGGACGGTGGTCCGCTCGGTCACCAAACTCCTCGGCCCCGACATGCGGTTGGCCGTGCTGACCGGCGACGCCGACACCGTGGACCGGCTGCGCGGCCGCCAGCGGCTGGGCACCGGCTGGGTCAGCCACGTGCTCCAGCGGGCCGCGGCCCGGCTGCTGGCCGACGCCTCGGTGGACCGCGCCCGGGTGGCCGCCCACTACACCGAGCGGCGCGGCGCGCTGATCCGCGCCCTGGCGGCGGAGGACGTCCCGGCGCTGGGGCGCAGCGGCTTCAACGTCTGGATCCCGGTGCGCGACGAGACCTCGGCCGTGGTGGCGCTGCTCCAGCGGGGCTGGGCGGTGGCCCCGGGCGCGCCGTTCCGGCTGCGCTCCGGGCCCGGGCTGCGGCTGACCGTCTCGGGCCTCGCCCTGGCGGAGATCCCGGCGCTGGCGGCCGAGGTGGCCGCCGCGCTCCGGGTCGATCCGGAGCGCGGGCGCCTGACCTGAGGACGGGTGAGGCGGGTGAGGCGTCCTTGACAGGGGGGATCGGTGCGAACGATCCTGGCGGGCGGATCTGGAGAGAAGTCGGCCGTTCCGCCTCTCCACCGACCGTTCCCACCGGCCCAGCCGACCGGACGCCCGGCACCACGCACCGGCCGCGCTCGGGCAGGTCGCTCCACGCCCCCACCCAGCACGGACCGAGGAGTCCGAAGGCCGTGACGTCGATATTCGAGCGCCTGCACGACCACACCCTGGCCGACCTGGGCGCGCTCGACGCGCCCTACGACACCGGCCACCTCTCCCGGACCGCCGCGCTGGCGGGCCGGATCGCCGAGGAGTCGGGGCTCGCCGCGGGCACCGCCCACTGCGCCGCCTACCTGTACCACCGCTTCCGGCTGCCCGGCGCACGGGACGCCCCGGACGGCGCCCAGGACACCGCACGCGACTTCCTGACCCGCTCCGGGGTGCCCGGAGAACTGCACCGGGACCTGCTCACGGTCGTCGGCCCGGGCTCCCGGGCCGCCGAAACCCCGTACGGCGCGGCCGTGCTGGACGCCGAGCGGATCGACGCGATGGGCGCCGCCGGGCTCCAGCGGGCACTGACCGGGGAGGGCCCGCCCTGGCACCCGGACGACCCGGACCCGGCCGCGGGCCGCCCCCGGCCGGCCCCGCCGGAGCTGTACGAGGCGCTGCTCCGGGCCGAGCGCGAGCTGC
>NZ_MECK01000204.1 GCF_014596465.1 Streptomyces sp. CBMA123
CGCCGCGACCTGCTCCGCACCGGCCTAGCCACCGGCGCCGCCACCGCCCTCGGCCTGGCCGCGAGCGGCGCCACCGCCGGCCCCGCCTCAGCCGCCCCGAGCCGCCCCGGCAACGCGAGCGACCAGACCCTCACCCTCACCGGCCACCTCCCCACCGGCGCCCCCGACTTCGTCTACCTCCCGGTCGAAGTCCCCGACGGCGTCCGCGAGATCGCCGTCTCCTACGGCTACGACAAGCCGCAGGTCCCGGCCGGCACCCCCGGCAACTCCTGCGACATCGGCATCTTCGACGAGCGCGGCACCGACCTCGGCGGGGACGGCTTCCGCGGCTGGTCCGGCGGCTTCCGCACCGAGTTCGCGCTCGCCCGCGACACCGCCACCCCCGGCTACCTCCCCGGCCCGATCAACCCCGGCACCTGGCACGTCGTACTGGGCCCCTACCAGGTCGCCCCGCAGGGCCTGGACTACCACGTCCAGGTCACCCTCCGGTTCGGCGAGCCGGGGCCGGAGTTCACCCCGCACTACCCGCCGGAGCGGGCCCGCGGCCGCGGCCGGGCCTGGTACCGCGGCGACTGCCACCTGCACACCGTGCACTCCGACGGGCGCCGCCTGCCCGAGGAGGTGGCCGCCGGAGCCCGCGCGGCCGGACTGGACTTCATCGTCTCCACCGACCACAACACCAGCTCCTCGCACGCCGTCTGGGGCCCGCTGGCCGGCCCCGACCTGCTGATCGTCCCCGGCGAGGAGGTCACCACCCGCAACGGCCACTGGCTGGCGCTCGGCCTGGAGGCCGGCCGGTTCGTCGACTGGCGCTACCGTTCCCGTGACGAGGAGTTCCCGCGCTTCGTCCGCCAGGTCCACCGCTCCGGCGGCCTGGTGGTGCCCGCCCACCCGTACTGCCCGTACGTCGCCTGCCAGTGGAAGTTCGGCTACCAGCAGGCCGACGCCGTCGAGGTGTGGAACGGGCCCTGGACGTACGACGACGAGTCGGCCGTCGACACCTGGGACTCCCAGCTCGCCACGGCCCTGCGCGGCAGCAGCTCCGGCGACCGCTCCTGGCGGCCCGCGATGGGCAACAGCGACGCCCACAGCGAGCCCCAGGTCATCGGCCTGCCGCACAACGTCGTCCTCGCCGAGGACCTCACCCGCGACGCCGTCCTCGACGGCCTGCGCGCCGGGCGCAGCTGGCTGGCCGAGTCCGCCGCC
Source organism: Streptomyces sp. CBMA123 (assembly GCF_014596465.1). Classification (GTDB taxonomy): domain Bacteria; phylum Actinomycetota; class Actinomycetes; order Streptomycetales; family Streptomycetaceae; genus Kitasatospora. Next base: position 1,207 of record NZ_MECK01000204.1, read on the forward strand.
GTCCGGCTCGACCTCACCGCCACCGGCAACGGCCGCCAGGCGGGCATCGGCGAGGAGCTGACCGTCCCCGCCGACGCCCCGGTGGACGTCCGGCTCACCGTCTCCGGCGTGCCCGGCGGCACCGTCCGCCTGATCACCGACGAGGGCCAGCTGCACCAGGAGTCGCTGCCCGCCGACGGCTCCGGCACGGTCGTCTGGCGCACCACCGCCTCGCTCGCCGCCTACGTCCGCGCCGAGGTGCGCCACCCGAAGGCCGACGGGACGCCCGGCAAGGGCAACACCATGGGCGGGGACCTGCCCTGGGGCCCGATGGCGGCCCTCACCAACCCGATCGTGCTGCGGGTCGACGAGCGCTGAACGCGTGCGCCGACCCGCCCACGGACCGGGAGGGGGACGACTCGGGACACCCGTTTGGACTAGGTTGATCCCCGAAACGCATCAGTCGTAGGGATGAGGCGGTCGGCTGTCCGCATCCGGGCCGACCGGCTCCTTCGCACTCCCACCGCCTCGCCCCGGCTGCCCGTCCGTACTCGTCCAGACCCGTCCAGACCCGTCCCGTCCCCGGCCCGCGAAGGGATCAGCAGCTGTGAACCGTACGACCGTAGGTGGGCCGGAGCTCGGGGGTGGCCGGGGGGCCGGGGGCGTCCTCGTCCTCGTCGACCCCGCCGGGGCCGCCGGCGAAGGAGGGCACGGCAGCCCGGTCGCGGCGCTGCTCGCCCAGGAGCTGCACCCGAGCGCCCACCTGCGGACGGACGACTTCCTCCAGGTCATCCGCGACGGCCGGCGGCCGGACCGGCTCCCCGAGAACGACCGCCGGCACGCCACCGCCCTCGCGGCCGCCGCCCAGGCCGCCTTCGCCTACGCCACCGGCGGCTACCAGGTCGTCGTCGAGTGCCCCGAGCCCCCGGCCACCCTCGACACCTTCCGCCGCGAGAGCCGCGCCACCGGCGCCGCCCTCCACTACGTCGTCCTCACCACCACACCCCCCACCAGCCCGCACGAACTCGACACCACTCCCCTCACCCCCGAGACCACCGCCAAGTCCCTCCTCACCGCCCTCACCACCCGCACCCACCTCCTCGGCTGGTAGGCCCCTACACCCCCACCACGCCGTCGACGGCCTCGCGGAGGAAGTCCGCGTGCCCGTTGTGCCGGGCGTACTCGTGGATCAGGTGGAGCATCACCAGGCGCAGTGAGACCTCGGCCTCCCAGCGGGGCTGGTACCCGGTCACGTCGAGCGAGGGGGCGGCCAGCTCGATGCGGCGGGAGTGCTCGACCTCGCTCTGCCAGGCGGCGAAGGCCTCGGCACGGGTGGCGCCGGCCGTGTCGTAGGCCACCTGGTAGTCGCCGTCCTCGGACCAGACCAGCGGGACGTCCTCGCCGTCGATCACCCGGCGGAACCAGGTGCGCTCCACCTCGGCCATGTGCCGCACCAGCCCGAGCAGGCTCAGCGTGGACGGCGGGCTGGAGCACTGCCGCAGTTGCTCGTCGGTCAGGCCCTCGCACTTCATGGCGAGGGTCGCCCGGTGGTAGTCCAGGAACTGGCGCAGCATCTCGCGCTCGCCGCCGGTCAACGACGGTACGGGCCGGTCGTCGGTGCTCATCGGTTCATCACTCCTCTAGTTCGGATACCCGGCGGACTGTAGCGAACCGGCGGCCCGGCCGGACACCGCGTTTCCGGCGCCGCCGCCGGCCGCCGCCCGATCGCGTCAACTCCGAACCAGCCCGTCACGTACCGTGTTCGGACCGCCACCGGTTTGGGTACGTACCTCGGCGCGCCCGACCGCCGGGCACCCACCGAGCAGGAGACCCGACCCCCCATGGACCACAACCACATCCCCCCGACGGTCCGCCGGACCTACGGCGCCGACGACCTCAGCACCGCCCCGTCGTTCGCCGGCGGGTTCATCAACTTCGGTGACTGGCACGGGATCGACCTCACCGCGCCGTCCCCCGAGGACCGGGTGCACAGCCAGGAGCAGCTCTACCGCCGGGTGCTGGCCACCTTCCCGGAGCCGCGCGAGCAGCTGCGCCTCGCCGAGGTCGGCTGCGGCCGCGGGCTCGGCGCGGCCCTCGCGCTACGGGAGTTCCGCTTCGCCTCCGTCACCGGCGTCGACATCCACCCCGACCAGATCGAACGCGCCCGCGCCGTCAACGCCCGCGCCCTGGCCACCTACCCCGACCGGCTCGCCTTCACCCTCGGCTCGGCCGGCGAACTCCCCTTCGCCCACGCCTCCCTGGACGGCCTGTACTCCGTCGAAGCCGCCCAGCACTTCCGCGAACTCGCCACCTTCGCCCGCGAAGCCGCCCGCGTCCTGCGCCCCGGCGGCCGGCTCGCCGTCACCACCTTCTTCGCCGCCCCCGGCGCCGAGATCACCGAACGCCTCAAGATCCTCCTCGCCAGCTTCGCCGACGGCCTCGACGTCGCCCATCCGCTCGACGCCTTCACCACCGACCTCACCACCGCCGGCTTCACCGCCGTCTCCACCGAGTCCATCGGCGCCGACGTCTGGCCAGGCCTCGACCGCTACCTCACCGACACCGTCCCCGCCGACCACTGGACCCGCAACTTCCTCCCCGCCTGGCGCCACGGCCTCCTCGACTACCACCTTGTCACCGCCACCCGCACCTGACCCCCACCCCCACACCACCCCCGACCCGGGCCTGTCCCCACCCCGTGCGGACAGGCCCCCCTCCTGCACCCGCTCTCCGCTCCGGACCGTAGGCAGTCTTGTGCGGACCGTGGCCAACGCACAGGCTGTGCACGGGAGTCCAGCGCCACGGGAGGCGCGGACGGGCCCCTGATCCCCGAAGGGAGCACGAAGTGGCGACAGTCACCCTGAAGAGGTACACCAGCCAGTCGGCCGCACAGGAGGATCTCAAGAAGCACGTCGAGGGAAGCCGGCTCACCAACCTCGGCCAGGCGCTCAACGCCGCCTACGACGGCAAGGGCAAGGACAGCGGCAAGCACACGGTCGACGGCACCGTGGTCCAGGTGCTTCACGCCAGTGCCGGCAAGGCCGGGGTGTCGAGCGTCACCCTCTTCTACTTCTTCCAGGGCTCGGAGTTCCGCCTGGTGGCGCTCGGAGAACACGCCTCCTCCGACCGCTACACGATCGACGCCGACCTCGGCCAGGAAGAGGCGCCGTTCCGCAGGAAGAAGACGGTGGGCCCGGGCGGCGAGTGAGCACCCGAAAACGTGTCAAGGCCGTTCCCGCCATCCGGCGGGAACGGCCTATGACGTAAGGCGCGGAGCAGGCTCGCCGGGCACCGTCAGCGGCCCGGCCAGGCCCACGACCCGGCCTGGGTCAGGACAGGACGGTCCAGCTCTGTCCGGCCGCGGCCGAGTTGGCCGGTTCGGTCATCCCGGTCGAGCCGGCGGTTGTGCCGGCGACGTCCAGGACCAGGCCGTTACCGACGTTGGTGATGGTCAGCGCACCGCCGCTGTTCTGGGTGACCTTCCACTTCTGCCAGGGGTTGTCGGGCGACGGGTTGAGCAGGTAGGCGCTGCCGACCCCGCCACCCCCGGCCAGCACCGCGTGGGTCTGGGCGGCGGTGTTGCAGTTGTCCGCGATCGTCACCGTGCCGTCCGCGTTCGGAGTGAACAGCCACTGCTGGGCGGCGCTGCCGCTCTGGTAGGCGTTGATGCCGGAGTTGCCGCCGACGGCGGCGTAGCAGCCGCCCTGGACCTCGAGCGCCTGGCCGCCGGTACCGCCGGCGCTGATCGCGTGGTACTTGCCGTCGCCGACGACGCTCGCCCGGCCGCCACCGGTGCCGCTGCCGCCGCCCATGCCGACGCTGCCGCCGGTGATGCGGTAGAGCGCGACGCCGTGCGCGGGGATCCAGTTGCCGCCGAGGGTACCGGTGGTGGTGCCGGTGGCGCCGCTCCAGATCTCCCGGTAGCCGTAGCCGGAGCCGGTCAGGCCGAGGTCGGTGAAGCTCGCGCTGGGCATGGCCCAGTTGTTCGGGTCCTGGTTGACCAGGGCGACGGCCAGGTCGCCGTTGGCCAGCTGGCGCTTGAGGATCACCGGCGCGGTCGGGGAGGAGGGCGCGCTGCCGACCAGGGTGGCGGGCTTGGCGAGGCTGTCCTGGTCGATGGCGATCATGTCGGGGTTCTTCAGGAGCGCCAGCGCGGAGGAGTTGATGCCGGTGGACCAGGTCTGGCCGTTCGCGGTGTGCTGCGAGTCGGCCGCGGTGCGCAGGTCGGCGCCGGAGACGAGCGGGGCGGCCATCATCGACAGGACGGACAGCTCGGTGCGCGACTCGTCGTCGGTGAACGGCTTGTTGCCCTTGTAGGTGTCGGTGACGCCCCAGACGCCGTTGGGGTCCTGCCAGCCGGCGAACATCATGTCCAGGTCGTTCCAGCTGCCGGGGTGGACGTTGCCCGGGTACTTCAGCGCGGTCTGCAGCTGGCCGTTGTAGAGCACTCCGTCCAGTTCGCTGTCCCGGTCGCCGCCGATGCGGCACATGTTGGCGACCTGGCCGCACCACACACCGGTGGGTGAGTAGCCGGGTGCCTGGTGCGGCTGGGTGCCGGCGGCGACGATCAGCGGGTCGGTGCGGGCCGGGTCGTTGGCGTTCAGCAGGTAGGGGATGCCGGTGTGCGCGGGCTGCGCGGACAGGCTGAGGGTCACCTTCGGCCTGCCCGTGGCGGCGGTCGCCGTGTCGAGGGCGCGCTGGAAGGTCTGCGTCCGGGCGTAGATGGACTGGGTGAGCTCCTTGCCCTCGCCCTGCGGGTAGTAGCTGTAGCCGTCGGGGCCGACGATCGTGGGGCCGTAGGGGCAGTCGTCGTACTTGACGAAGTCGACGCCCCAGGAGACGAAGTCGTTGGCGTCGGTGCTCTCGTGACCGAGGCTTCCGGGGTGGCCCTGGCAGGTGGTGTAGGTGTCGGTGGCGTAGAGGCCGAACTTCATGCCCTTGCTGTGGGCGTACCAGGCCAGGTACTGGATGCCGTTGACGGTCCGGCCGTTGACGGTCTGCGAGGGGAAGGCGTCCGGGTCGGGCACCAGGTGTCCGCTGGTGCGGTCGTTGCCGGTGCCGTCGGCGCCGGAGACCGGATTGCCGTAGTTGTCGTACAGCTGCATCGCATAGTCGGCGGTCTTCGCGAAGTCCGTGGTCTGGCCGTCGCGGTGGCGCGTCGACCAGCCGTCGTCGATGGTGACGGTGTTGTAGCCGGCCTGGACCAGGCCGTTGGCGGACATGAAGTCGATGGTCTGCTTGAGCTGGCTCTCGTTGACCTGGGGGCCCAGGCTGTTCCAGGAGTTCCAACCCATGGGCGGGGTCAGGGCGTTGCCGTTGCCGAGGGCCGCGGCCGGAGCAGCGGTGGCGAGGGCGGTGGCGCTGATGCCGGAGGCGGCGAGGGCCATGACGGCCAGCATGCCGGCGACGCGCTGTGGCGATGTGCGCATGTGGGGGCTTCCCGAGGGGATGGGCCGGGGCGGGGCCGCCCGAAGGGCGGGCCTGAGCACGGCTGATGGGGGTGGGGTGCTCTGAGCTCTGGCGTTGCGATGAGCTGATCGGGACACGTCTGCGCCAGTGGCACCACGAAGGGGGCGTGACGACCGCTCAGACAGCCGCCATCGGCGCGGCGCTGACGTGTCGGAACCACTGGGCCGCCTGATGTTCAACGGTGTGACATATGATATTGCGCTGATCAGAAACCTACAAGAGTCAACACAACCGCCCGTCCGACGTTGAGCGCGGATGTGTGGTTCGGCTGGAGACGGACTCCCCGCCAGGGACGTCCGCGTCCGCGTCAGGACCGGGGTCGAGTCGCGCGGGCGAGCCAGCAGGCGGCGATGAGGCAGAGGGCGGAGAGCGCGGCCAGGAGCACGGGGACGGCGGTGATCCCGAGGTGGTCGATGGCCGTGCCGAGAGCGGGAGTTGCCGCGACTCCGCCGGCCATGGAGGCGGCGATGACCCAGGCGCCGGCCCGGCTCGCCCGGGGGGAGGCCTGGTTGAGCCAGGACAGTCCGGTGGGGAAGACCGGCGCGATGAAGAGGCCGGCTCCGGCGTACGCGTAGGGGGCGAGGGCGGGCACCGGGGCGAGGGCGAGGCAGACGGTCATGCCCGCGCAGCCGGCGGTGACGATGGCGGGTGCCGACCAGCGCGAGGCCAGCGGGGCGACGAGGAACCGGCCGGCCGTCATCATCAGCCAGTAGCCGGAGGTGGCGGCCACCGCGATCCCGGCCGGGTGGCCGACGGCCTCCAGGTGGGTGGGCTCCCATCCGCCGATCGCGCTCTCGACGCCGACGTGCAGGACGTAGAGGAGGACGAAAACGGCGAGGACGGCGGTGGCCCGGCGGCCGGTCGCGGGTGCGGCGCCCGGCCGGGCGGCCGGCTCGGGCCGGTCGTCGCGCACCCCGCGCACGGTGAGGACGAGCCCGGCGGACAGCGCGGCGAGCGCGGCGAACACCGCCGGGTGGCGGTCGCCGCCGAACACGCCGATCAGCGCCGGGCCCGCGATGGCTCCGACCCCGAAGTGCGCGTTGAGCAGGTTCAGCATGGCCGTGCCGCGCCGGCCGAACCCGACGGCGAACAGCAGGTTGAGGCCGTAGTCGATGCCTCCGAAGCCGAGCCCGGTGACCAGTGCCGCGGCCAGGGCGAGCGGCCAGCCGGGAGCGAGGGCGAAGCCCAGGGCGCCGACGGCCATCAGGGCGTAGGAGGTGCCGAGCGCGGTCCGGTTGCCGACGCGGCCGTGGAGCCGGTCGAAGAGGAGTACGCCGCTGACGCCGCCGACGAAGTGCGCGCCCAGGCCGAGCCCGGCGCCGGACTCGGTGAGCCCGAAGCGTGTTCGCAGGGCGGGGATCGAGGGCCCGTAGAGCGCCTGTAACGCTCCGATCAGGACGAAGCCCAGGCAGGAGGCGACGACCGCGTTCCGGCTGAAGAGCACCTGGTCGGAGCGGTCGGTCTTCGGGGTGGACACGTCTGCTCCAGTGGGTCGGGCGCGCCGCCCGGTGCGGCGCACGGGCGGCCCCGGGTCGCAGGTCGCCCCGGACGGCGCGGGCTCAGCGCAGTCGGCGGGCACCGGCGGCGGGGAGGGCGGGGAAGGTGTGGGGCTGCGCGTAGCCCGCCCGGTGGAAGGCCTCGGCGATGGCGGCGGACACCCGGTCCGTGTCCGGCTCGTCGACCAGCACGATGACCGAGCCGCCGAAGCCGCCGCCGGTCATCCGGGCCCCGCGGGCGCCGGCCGCCACGGCGGTCTCGACGACGAGGTCGGTCTCCGGGCAGGAGGTCCCGAAGTCGTCGCGCAGCGAGGCGTGTCCGGCGGTCAGCACGGCGCCCAGGGCGTCGAGCCGGCCCGCCGGCAGCAGCTTCACGGCCAGCCGGACGCGCTCGTTCTCGCTCACCACGTGCCGTACCAGCGGCCGCAGTTCGTCCGGGAGCCGGTCCAGGGCGGCGGCGAGGCCGTCCGGCCGGAGGTCGCGGAGGGCGGGGAGTCCGAGCAGGGTGGCGGCCCGTTCGCAGCCGGCCCGCAGGTCGGCGTAGGCGCCGTCGCCGAGGTCGTGCTTGACCCGGGTGTCGACGACCAGCAGCCGCATCCCCTGGGCGGCCGGATCAAAAGGGATCTGATGCTGCGTCAGGTCACGGGTGTCCAGGTGGAGGGCGTGACCCTCGGTGCAGCAGAGCGAGGCCATCTGGTCCATCACGCCACAGGGCACGCCGACGAACGCGTTCTCGGCCCGCTGGGTGATCAGCGCCAACTGCGGCCTGGAGACTGAGAGTTCATGCAGATCGTGGTAGGCCAGGGCGACCGCGGCCTCCAGCGCGGCGGAGGAGGACAGGCCGCCGCCGCTGGGCACGTCGCTGTCCACGTGGAGGTCGGCACCGCCGACCGGGTGACCGGCCTCGCGCAGCGCCCAGACCACGGCCGCCGGGTACCGGGCCCAGCCCGGCACCCGCTCGGGGGCCAGTTCGGCGACGGACAACTCGACCACCCCGTCGTCGCCCAGGGTGCTGTACAACCGGAGCAGGCCGTCGGTGCGGCGGCGCGCGGTCACCCGGGCGGTGTGCGGGAGGGCGATCGGCAGCACGAACCCGTCGTTGTAGTCGGTGTGTTCGCCGATCAGGTTGACCCGGCCGGGGGCGGCCCAGACGCCGGTGGGGGTGGTGTCGAAGACGGACTCGAAGTCGGTCACGCGCCGGCCTCCCGCAGGTGTCGGGCCGCGTCCTCGGGGGTGATGTCGTTGACGAAGGCGTCCATGCCGGATTCCACCCCGGCCAGGTACTTGAGTTTGTCGGCGGCCCGGCGGATGGTGAACAGCTCCAGGTGGAGGGCGAGTTCGT
>NZ_MECK01000205.1 GCF_014596465.1 Streptomyces sp. CBMA123
GGCGCCTTCGCCTACACCGCGGCCGTCACCACCGGCCACGACGCGCACCCCTTCCCGCCCTCCCCCTACGTCCACGCCTACAACGCGGACGGCAAGGAGATCTACAACCAGAAGACCCAGCCCAACGTCAAGGGCACCGCCCAACGGTAGGCGTTGCTCCAGGCGCTCGGGGCCGGGCGGTCGCCCTACCGGACGGCTCGCCGGCCCCGGGTGGCCACGACCTCGCTCAGGGCACCCCGGTTCGATCTCCCCCCTGACCGGCTCCCCGGCGGCCCGGTTGCCCGAACGTGGGCGACCGGGCCCGTCACGGCCGGAGTTGATGGTCCGTCAGATCCGACCGGGGTTCACCCTCAGAGGAGGCAGAGGTTCTGGTGGGTACAGGTGCTCCCGCTCACGGTGGACAGGATCGACCAGCCGACCGGGACGGGGCAGCCGATGACGCGTCCGCCCGGCGTCACGCAGGCCGCGTCGGCGACGGCCCCGGCGGGGCGGCCCCGGCGCGCCCGGCTACTCGGCCGGGGCCAGTTCCGCCGCCAGCTGCCGCAGCTCGTCCCCGAACTCCGGGTTGGCGAGCGCCGCCGCGAACTGGGCGCGCAGGTAGGCGGCGGGGTTGCCGGTGTCGTACCAGGTGCCGGCGATGACCTGCCCGTAGACGGCGCGGCGGGCCGCGTAGGCGTTGATGGCGTCGGTCAGGTAGACCTCGTCCTCGGGCTTCTCGTGCCAGCGGCGGGTGAGTTCACGCAGCTCGTCGACGATGCCGGGGGTGATCACGTACCCGCCGATGGCGGCGTAGCCGGAGGGGGCGTCGACCGGCTTGGGCTTCTCGACCAGGCCGGTGATCCGCAGCGACCCGCCGCCGAGGTCCTCCTTCACCACCGGTACGCCGTAGCGGTAGGAGTCCTCGGGGGCCATCGGCATCAGCGCGAGCACCGGCGCGTTGGTCTGCTCGAACGCCCGGATCAGCTGCTGCGCGCGGGGCACCTCGGCGACGAACACGTCGTCCGGCCAGAGCACCAGGCAGGGCTCGTCCCCGAAGTGCCGGGCGGCGTTGAGCACCGGGGTGCCGTTGCCGTACGGCCCGTGCTGGTACAGGTAGCTGATGTGCCCCTTGCGGGACAGCTCCCCGACCTCCTCGACGGCGTCCGCGAACGCCGCCTTGCCGTCCCGGCGCAGCTGGTCGACCAGCACCGGGTTGGGGCGGAAGTGCTCCTGGATCAGGCTCTTGTCGCCGTTGACGACGATGGTGATGTCGGTGATGCCGCTCTCGATCAGCTCGCGCACGGTGTGCTCGATCACCGGCTTGTCGCCGACCGGAAGCATCTCCTTCGGGGTGGCCTTGGTCAGCGGCAGCAGGCGGGAGCCGAGTCCGGCGGCGGGGATGACGGCTCGACGGATGGTCCTGGGGGCCATGTGATGCTCTCTCATGTCGACGGTGCTGCGCCGCAGTTGAGCGGCACCGCGATCGACGCTACCAAGGATGGCTTCATGATCATTACCAGCCGGCGGGGGGCGGTGGTCGCCGCCCCCGCCCCCCGCACCGGCCGTTCACTCAGGCCGTGTAGCCGCCGTCCACCGCGAGGGCGGTGCCGGTGACGTAGCGTCCGCCGGGGCCCGCCAGGAAGGCGACGGCGGCGGCGATGTCCTCGGCCTCGCCGAACCGGTCCAGGGCGGTGAGCGAGCGCTGGAAGTCGGCGGAGTCGCCGTCGGCCGGGTTCATGTCGGTGTCGATCGGGCCCGGGTCGACGACGGTGACGGTGATCCCGCGCGGACCGAGCTCCCGGGCCAGGCCCCTGGTCAGCCCGGTGAGCGCGGTCTTGGCCGTCGCCTGGAGGACGAAGTTCGCCCCCGGGACCCGCCCGTTGAAGCAGGAGCCGATGCTGATGATCCGCCCGCCCCCGCCCATGTGCCGGGCGGCGGCCTGGGCGGCCAGGAACACCGACCGGACGTCGACGGCGAGCACCCGGTCGACCTCCTCGACCGTCACCTCGTCGAGCGGGCCGTAGGTGAGGAAGCCCGCGTTGTTCACCAGGACGTCGAGCCCGCCCAACTGCCGGACCGTCTCCTCCACCGCGTGCGCGGCGGCGTCCGCCTGGACCAGGTCGGCGCGGATCGCCACCGCCCGGCCGCCCGCCTCCTCGATCTCCTTGACGACCGTCCGGGCCTGCTCCTCCGCCCGGACGTAGGTCAGCGCCACCGCCGCCCCCTCGGCCGCCAGCCGCTTGGCCACCGCCGCGCCGATGCCCCGGCTGCCGCCGGTCACCAGGGCCACCTTGCCGGTCAGGTCGCTGCTCATCGTCGTTCCCCCTGTCAGTCGTCGCCTCGTTCGTGGCACCCCGACGGTAGAGCCTCACACTGGTGTCAGGTTCAAGCCCCTTCGTACGTCCCGTGCGCGGACGCCTCCTCCACCTCCGGCGCCGCAGCCGCCCCGCCGGCTACAGCCCTAGCGTCCCAGCTCCGCCCGGTACCAGCCCGCCGCCCCGGCGAGCCGGGCCAGCGGCCCCGGGCCGGGCGGGCAGGCGGCCAAGCGCCAGATGTCGTCGCTGCGGTACCAGTGGTCGCGGGCGATCATGACGAACTGCCGCTCGGAGACCCGTCCAGGCGTGGCGGCGAGCAGCCGGAGGCACTCCTCCCAGGACAGCGCCGGGCCGTCCGGGGCGGGCAGCAGGCCGAGCCGGGCGAGGGCGTCCAGCAGTTCGGCGCTGCGGACCGGCTCCGGGTGGGCGGCGTGGTGGACGCCCCGCACCGGGGCCGGGGCGTCCAGCGCCAGCGCGGTGATCAGCCGGGCCAGGTCGGTCCGGTCCACCAGGGAGAGCCGGGAGTCGCCGCCCGCCCAGCGGCCCGGGACCCTGCGGGCCAGCTCGGCCAGGGCGGGCACCACCCAGCGGTCGCCGGCTCCGGTGACCAGCGCGGGGCGCAGCACCACGGCGCCGGCCGCCAGGGCGTGGCCCTCGCCCAGCAGCCGGGTGCGGCTGGCCTCGGACTTCGGCGCGGCGGGCACCTCGTCGACGCCGATGCCCGGGTGCGGGCCCTCGCCGTACACCGCCGTGGTCGACAGGTGGACGATCCGCCCGATCCCGGCCCGGGTGGCCGCCGCCATCACCGCGGCCGTGCCCCGGTCGTTGACGGCCGCGCAGTCCTCGGCGCCGCCGTCGACCAGGGAGGCGAGGTGCAGCAGTACCCCGGTGCCCGCGCACAGCCCGTCCAGCGCGGCCCGGTCGGCGAGGTCGCCGGGCACCCAGGTGGTGTGCCCGTCCGCGACGGGCTCCCCGCGCACCAGCGCCCGCACGGGGACGCCGCGGGCCTGGAGCGCCGCCCGTACGGCGGAGCCGATGAAGCCGGTCGCCCCGGTGAGCGCGACCGCCGCGGGCCGCGCCGCGGGCCGCTGTGACGCCGCCATGGCTGCTTCCTCCCTGCTGACCGGCCGGTCAGTCTAATCAGACACGCCCCAGCGCGCCGCCCGCCCGGAGCCACCCCTACGGAGGGGGCGCCGGTACGACCGGGGTAAGGCCCACCTAGGCTGTATGCCAAGCAAAACGGGCGAACCGGACCCCACCGGGGACCACCAGGACGGAAAGCGGGACCCGCCGATGGGCGACGGAATGTCAGGAATGCACCACCACGGCGGGATGACCCCACTAGGGCCGTTCACCCTCTCCAACGTGTGGACCTGGTCCCCGGACTGGGTGTTCCTGCTCGCCGGCCTGGTCGCGCTGGCGCTCTACCTGACCGGCGTGGTCCGGCTGTACCGGCGCGGGGACCGCTGGCCGGTCGGCCGGGTCGTCGGCTGGGTCGCGGGCGTCGCCAGCATGCTGCTGGTCACCTGCAGCGGGCTGAACGACTACGGCATGGTGCTGTTCAGCGCGCACATGATCCAGCACATGGTGCTGTCCATGCTGACGCCGATCCTGCTGCTGCTCGGCGCCCCGATCACGCTGGCGCTGCGCGCCCTGCGCCCGACGGGCAAGGGCCGGCCGCGCGGTCCGCGCGAACTGCTGGTGGCGCTGCTGCACAGCCGGTACGTCCGGGTGATCTCGCACCCGGCGTTCACCATCCCGATGTTCATCGCGAGCCTGTACGGGGTCTACTTCACCCCGGCGTTCGACTTCCTGATGCAGTACCGCCTCGGGCACATCTTCATGATGGTCCACTTCCTCATGACCGGTCTGACCTTCTTCTGGCCGATCATGGGCGTGGACCCGGGCCCGCACCGCCCCGGCCACGTGATGCGGATCATCGAGCTGTTCATGGGGATGCCCTTCCACGCCTTCTTCGGCGTGGCGGTGATGATGGCCGGCCACCCGCTGGTCACCACCTTCACCGTCCAGGGCTCGCCACCCGGGACGGACCTGCTGGAGGACCAGAAGCTGGCCGGCGGCATCACCTGGGCGTTCGGCGAGATCCCGACCGCGATCGTGCTGATCGCGCTGGTCTACCAGTGGATGGGCTCCGAGCAGCGGCAGGCCCGCCGCCGGGACCGCGCCGAGGAGCGCAGCGGCGACGCCGAGCTGGAGGCGTACAACGCCTACCTGGCCTCGCTGCACAAGAAGGGCCAGCGCCCGGCCGCCGCCCCGGCCGCACCAGCGGCCGACGCCGGCTGAGCCCCGCCCCGCAGCACCCCGGAGCCCACGTCCTCCCCGGCGGACGTGGGCTCCGTCATGTTCCGGAACGGCGCTCCCGCCGGAGGCGTTCGAGGGGGTATGCACGCCCTGTTCCTCCCCGCCGCCCTGCTCGGCGGGTACGTCCTGCTCTGGCTGCTCGGCTTCCTCGGCTGGGCGCTGGTCCAGCGCCACCGGCCGGTGCCCGCCGGGGCCGACTACCTGGTGGTGCTGGGCGCCGCGCTGGACGGCTGCGAGCCCGCTCCCACCCTCGCAGCCCGGCTGGACACCGCGCTGGAACGTTTCGCCGCCGAGGAGGCCGCCGGGCACGCGCCCCTGCTGCTGGTGACCGGCGGCAAGGGCCCGCACGAGGAGTGCACCGAGGCCGGCGCGATGGCCCGCTACCTGCTCGCCCGGGGCGTCCCGGCCGAGCGGATCCGGCGCGAGGAGCAGGCCGTGAACACCGCCGAGAACCTGCGGTTCAGCGCCGCCCTGATGGCCGCCGAGCACCCCGGCTACCGCTGCACCGTCGTCACCAGCGGCTTCCACACCGTCCGCTCCGCCCTGGCCGCCCGCCGGGCCGGCGCCCCGGCCCGGGTGCTCGGCGCGGACGGACCGCTCGCCCACGGCCCGTACCAGCTGCTGCGCGAGGCGGTCGGCACGGCGCTCGCGCTGCCGCGCGCCAACGGCGCCGCCCTGCTGCTGCTCGCCGGTACCGGCGTGGTGCTCGGGCTGGCCTGACCGGCACGCGGAGAGGCCCCCGGGTCCGCGGCTGCGGACCCGGGGGCCTCCCGGTGCTTCGACCCGATCGGCGTCAGCCGAGGTTGGCGATCGCCTCGTTGAAGGACTTCGACGGGCGCATCACGGCCGCGGCCTTGGCCGGGTCCGGCTGGTAGTAGCCACCGAGGTCGACGGCCGAGCCCTGGACGGCGATCAGCTCGTCCACGATGGCCTTCTCCTGCTCGGTCAGCGCCTTGGCCAGCGCGTCGAAGGCCTGGGCCAGCTCGGCGTCGACGGTCTGCTTGGCCAGCTCCTGGGCCCAGTACATGGCCAGGTAGAAGTGGCTGCCGCGGTTGTCGATGCCACCGAGGCGGCGGCTCGGCGACTTGTCCTCGTTGAGGAAGGTGCCGGTGGCGCGGTCCAGGGTGTCGGCCAGCACCTGGGCGCGGGCGTTGCCGGTGCTGGTGGCCAGGTGCTCGAAGCTGGCGGCCAGCGCGAAGAACTCGCCCAGGCTGTCCCAGCGCAGGTAGTTCTCCTTGACCAGCTGCTGGACGTGCTTCGGGGCGGAGCCGCCGGCGCCGGTCTCGAACAGGCCGCCGCCCGCCATCAGCGGGACGACCGAGAGCATCTTGGCGCTGGTGCCCAGCTCCAGGATCGGGAACAGGTCGGTCAGGTAGTCGCGCAGCACGTTGCCGGTGACCGAGATGGTGTTCTCGCCGCGGCGGATGCGCTCCAGCGAGAACTTGGTGGCCTCGACCGGGGACATGATCTCGATCTGCAGACCGGTGGTGTCGTGCTGCGGGAGGTAGGCCTTGACCTTCTCGATCAGCACGGCGTCGTGGGCGCGCTCGGCGTCCAGCCAGAACACGGCCGGGTCGCCGGTGGCGCGGGCGCGGGTGACGGCCAGCTTGACCCAGTCCTGGATCGGCAGGTCCTTGGTCTGGCAGGCGCGGAAGATGTCGCCCGGCTGGACGGCCTGCTCCAGCACCACGTTGCCCTCGGCGTCGACCAGGCGGACGGTGCCGGCGGCCTCGATCTCGAAGGTCTTGTCGTGGGAGCCGTACTCCTCGGCCTTCTGCGCCATCAGGCCGACGTTCGGGACGGAACCGATGGTGGCCGGGTCCAGGGCGCCGTGGGCGCGGCAGTCGTCGATGACGGCCTGGTACACGCCGGCGTAGCTGCTGTCCGGCAGCACGGCGAGGGTGTCGGCCTCCTGGCCGTCCGGGCCCCACATGTGGCCGGAGGTGCGGATCATGGCCGGCATCGAGGCGTCGACGATGACGTCGCTCGGCACGTGCAGGTTGGTGATGCCCTTGTCGGAGTCGACCATGGCCAGGGCCGGGCCCTCGGCCAGCTCGGCCTCGAAGGAGGCCTTGATCTCGGCGCCCAGGTGCGGCACACCGTCCAGGCCGGCCAGGATGCCGCCGAGGCCGTTGTTCGGGTTGAGACCGGCGGCGACCAGCGCCTGGCCGTACTTCGCGAAGGTCTTCGGGAAGAAGGTGCGGACCACGTGGCCGAAGATGATCGGGTCGGAGACCTTCATCATGGTGGCCTTGAGGTGCACCGAGAACAGCACGCCCTCGGCCTTGGCCCGGGCGACCTGGGCGGCCAGGAAGTCGTTCAGGGCGGCGGCGCGCATCACCGAGGCGTCGACGACCTCGCCGGCCAGCACCGGGACCTTCTCGCGCAGGACGGTGGTGGTGCCGTCCTGGCCGACCAGCTCGATGCGCAGGGTGCCGTCGGCGGCGATCACGGCGGACTTCTCGGTCGAGCGGAAGTCGTTCTCGCCCATGGTGGCGACGTTGGTCTTGGACTCGGCGGTCCAGGCGCCCATGCGGTGCGGGTGGTTCTTGGCGTAGTTCTTGACCGACTGCGGGGCGCGGCGGTCCGAGTTGCCCTCGCGCAGGACCGGGTTGACGGCGCTGCCCTTGACCTTGTCGTAGCGGGCGCGGACGTCCTTGTCCTCGTCGGTCTGCGGGTCGTCCGGGTAGTCCGGCAGGGCGTAGCCCTGGGCCTGCAGCTCGGCGACGGCGGCCTTCAGCTGCGGCACGGAGGCCGAGATGTTCGGCAGCTTGATGATGTTGGCGCTCGGGTCCTTGGCGAGCTCGCCGAGCTCGGCCAGGGCGTCGCCGATCCGCTGGGCCTCGGTCAGACGCTCCGGGAAGCTGGCGATGATCCGCCCGGCCAGGGAGATGTCACGGGTCTCCACCCGTACACCCGCCGTCGAGGCGTACGCCTGGACCACCGGCAGGAACGAGTAGGTCGCCAGGGCCGGAGCCTCGTCGGTGTGCGTATAGATGATGGTCGAGTCAGTCATCGGTACTCCGCTTCACGTCTCCAACGTCTTGACGTCAAGATATCTCGTCCGGGGCCCCTCGCTCCACCGCCCCCCGCCCCGGAGCGTGCGCCGGTCGGATCCGGAGGCCCGCGCGGGGCGCACCGGCGACCGGATCCACCGTGGTCCCGGGCGCGCCGGACGGCAAGCGGAGCGCTCCCGGGCCGTACCGGACGGGCGGGGTTGGGGCGGTCGTACGGCCCCGTTCCGGCGGAGTTCGGGCCGGCGCGGGACTGGTGTAGTCCAATCGGGTGAGCCGGGCGTCAGGAGTGCGTCAACGCACCACCCCATTCGGTCAACGCTGCGTCAGGACCGGCGACGTGCGGCACGGCCCGGCCTAGCGTCGAGCCAAGCAGTTCCGGCAGCAACCACCACCCCACTCGGGAGCATCCGCATGGCCTGCGTCGTCTGGCACGTTCCGGTCACCACCACCGGCACCGGAAGCACCGCCGCCCTCCGCCTCTTCCGCATGCGCGACGGCCGCCGCTGCGCGGTCGGATTCTCCAGCCCCGAGGCCCTCGCCGCCCTCCTGGGGCCCGCACAGGCCTACACCGAACTCGGCGAGGCCGCCCTGCGCGTCCTCACCGGGCCGCTCGGCGTCGACACCCTGGTCCTCGACCCGGGCCTGGTCGCCCCGCCCGTCGCCACCGCCGTCGCACCCGGTGCCAGCCCGGGCGCGGCCCCCGCCCCGGCCCCGACGGTCCACCTCCAGCACCGGTGACGGCCCCGCTCCATCTCGTCCCGGGCGGGTTCGACCCCGCTCCGGGACGCCCCGAGCAGGCCCGCGAGCTGCACGCGATCGCCCGGATCAGCCACGGGCCGGTCCCGCTGGACTTCGACCGGCTGGCGGCGGAGTTCCCGGCCGTGCGGAGCGGCCTCGCGCTGGCCGGGGACGCCGACCTGGAGCTGCGGCTCGTCTGCACCGGCCCGGAGGAACTGCGGGCGGTCGCCGCCGCGCTGCAGCGGGCGGGCGCCGCCAAGGTCCGGATCGACCTGGTGCTGCGGACGCTGACCCCGGCACCGGTGACGCTGCGGCCGGTGCCGTGAGCCGCCCGGATCACTCGAACCCGGGGCGCGGGTCCGGATTGACCGCCTGGCCGTCGATCTCCGCGCCCCAGGCGTCCTCACCGCTCGCGTCCACGCAGTAGCCGCTGCCCTCGACGTGCCCGCCCGCGGCCCGGCAGGTGGCGGCGGTGACGTCGCGCCGGGTGGCCCCCGCCGCCGACGCGGGGGCCGCGGCACCGGCGGCGAGGAGGACGGCGGTCGCGGTCGTGACGGCCACCCGGGCCGCGCGTGAGGTCTTCATGCAGGCCACGACAGCACGGCGGCGTGCACCCGGCGACCACGGCTGGCCCGCCCGGGTGCACGCCGCTGTTCTACGCCCGGGCCAGGGCCGCGATCGCGGCCAGCAGCAGCGCCGAACCGGCCACCAGCCCGGCTGTGAAGGGCTCGCCGAGGAACAGCACGCCGATCACCGCCGCCGTGGCCGGCTCCAGCAGCACCAGCACCGAGGCGGTGGTGCCCGGCACGGCGGTCAGCCCGCTGAAGTACCACCGGTAGGCGAGCAGGGTCGGCACCGTCCCGAGGAACAGCAGTGCTCCCCCGGTCAGCGTCGGCTGCCCGCCGCTGGGCAGCACGCCCTGGAGCACGGCGAAGGGCAGCAGGCAGAGCAGTCCGGTCGTGAAGGCGCCGGTACTGGCCCGGGCCGACCCGCCGCCCCGGGCCCACAGGGTCAGCCCGCTCTGGCCGGCGCCCGCGAGCAGCGCCAGGGCGATGCCCAGGGCCGGGCGCGGCCCGGCGGCCG
>NZ_MECK01000206.1 GCF_014596465.1 Streptomyces sp. CBMA123
GCAGGCGGTCCGCTGCTCGGGCGGCTGCGCGGCGGACGCGCCGGCGTCCTCGGCCGTCCCGAAGTCCAGCACCACGGCGACCCGCTTGCGGCCGTCCTGGGCGGGCGTGGCGGCGCAGATCTCGTCGAACCGGGCCGCCGTGCGCGGCTTCGCGGCGTCCTGCCCGCCGTCCGGGCTGACGGCGAACCGCCAGCCGTCCACCGAGCCGTCCGGCGGCACGGCGATCGCCGGCCCCTGCTGCTGGTACGTCCACGCCCCGCCGTCGGCCCCGTGCCAGAACGACCAGTACCGGTACCCGGCGGCCTGCGCGGGCGCGGCGGCGGCGAGCAGCACCAGCGCCCCGACCAGCGGCAGCAGTACGGCGGCCAGGGCCCGCCGCGCGGGGCGGCGGGCCGGGGCCCCGGCCGGCGGGGCGTCGGGGAGGTGACCCATCAGAGGTTGGGGTTGCGCTTGCGCTGGAGGCTGAGCAGCAGGCCGCCGCCGATGCCGATGAGGGCGCCGACGACGATCAGCCAGAGCTTGCCGAAGCCCTCGTCCTTCTTCTGCGCCGGGGCGGTGTCCGCCGCGGCGGCGTTGGCCTTGGGGGCCGGGCCGAGGGCGGTGAGCTGGCCGGTGAGGGCGGCGTCCTCGTGGTGGGCGGCCTGGGAGACCAGGAGCAGGGTGGCGGTGGCTCCGGCGTCGGTGCCGTTCTTGGTCCAGGTGGCGCCCTGCCCCTCCAGCCAGCCGACGGCGGCGGTGGCCTGGTCGGGGTGGCCGCTCTGGGTGAGGGCGAGGGCGGCCCAGGCGGTGGCCGTGTAGTCGGGCTTGGGGTCGGCGCCCGGGGTGGTGAGGGTGAGGTGGTCGCCGCCGGCCTCGAGCTGGGTGGAGAGGTAGGCGCTGACGGCCTCGCCGGCCTCGGCGTGCGGGATGGTGGCGGGCGCGGAGCCGTCGGCGCAGGCGAGGGGCTTGGCGGTGGCGTCGGCGCGCACCGAGCCGGCGACCGGCAGGTGTCCGCCGGCGGCGGCGAGGGCGGCCTGGGCGCTGGCGAGGGTGTTGGGGGCGAGGGTGCCGGCGGCCGGGTCGGGCTGGTAGGCGAAGGCGCCGCGCTGGTCGGCGGGGGCGGTACAGCCGAGCTGGAAGCGGGCGAGGCCGTCGAAGGCGTTCTTGCCGGCGCCGCCGTTGCCGGGCCTGGCGACGCCGGCCGGGTCGGTCCGGGCGGCGAACAGGGCGTTGACGACGAGTCCGGTGGAGTTGGCGTCGCCCGGGCTGCCGGGGTTGTAGGCCCAGCTGCCGTCGGTGTTCTGGTTGGCCTTGAGCCACTGGACGCCCTTGTCGACGGCGGGCTGGTGCCCGCCGAGGGCGACCAGGGCCTGGATGGCGACGGCGGTGGCGTTGCTGTCCTCGGACTTGGCGTCGCAGGCGGCGCCGGGGGCCCGGTAGGAGGGCCAGCCGCCGTCCTCGCACTGCTGCCCGGTGAGCCAGCCGACGGCGGAGTCGGCGGGGGTGATCTTGGCGGTCGTCAGCGCGGTGAGCGCGAGGGACTGCCGCCAGACGCCGTCGTACGTCGGGTCGCTCTTGCCGTACAGGCCGTCCGGGACGGTGGGCGGGGCGGCGTCGGCGAGGGCCGGTGCGGCGGCGAGGCCGGTGAGCAGCGCGGCGGACAGGGCGGCGGCGCCCAGGCGGGCGGCGGTCAGCATGGTGCGGGTGTGCCTTTCGGTGAGCGGTGGGGGCCCGGGCGGGGCCGTTCCGTAGTCCTCGACGGGTGCCGGGCGCGTGGGCGTCCGGCTCGCCGCTCGTCCCTCCCCGGGTGTTCCGGCTCGTCCGGCGCGCGGGGGCGCGCTCGGGTTCACGGTTGCGGGTCAGCGCCGGATTCGCACCGGCTTTCCCCGGGGGAGGAGCGGGATGGAGTTGTGCTGCCCGTCGACTCTAGCCGCCGGGTCGCGGCGCGCGGGTCGCGGGAGCGGGCGGGGACAGGAACAGGTTCCAGTAATCGGCCGCCGGCCGGGCTCCTCGGGGCGGGGTCAGGGCAGGGTGAGCAGCCGGGCGGCGGTGTGCAGGTCGGCCCGGACCTCGGCGATCGAGGCGCGCCCGGAGAGCCAGGCGACCAGGGCCGAGTGCCAGGTGTGCTCGATCACCCGGACGGCCGCGCGCTGGCTGTCGCTGGGTGGGCCGGACTGCCCGATCGCGTCCAGGATGAGCTGTCCGGTGGCGGCGCTGACCAGGTCCACCTCGGCACCGACCGAGCGGTCCGCGAAGCACATCGCGCGGACCATCGCCTCGGCCAGCAGCGGCTCGCGCTGCAGCGCGTGGAAGGCCCGGGTGAGGGTGTCGGCGACCCTGGGCGCGGGTTCCGGGCCGGCCGGCGGGTGCCGCCGGATGTGCTCCTGGAGCTCCTGCAACTGCTCCAGCATGACCGCGACCAGCAGGTGGACCTTGGACGGGAAGTACCGGTACAGCGTTCCGAGGGCGACCTGCGCGCTCTCCGCGACCTCCCGCATCTGCACGGCCTCGTACCCGCCGCGGGCGGCCAGCGCGGTGGCGGCGCGCAGGATGCGCCGGCGCCGCTCGGCCTGGCGCGCGGACAGCGGCGGCTCGCCCTGCGGAGGGGTGGCGGGACTCACGGGCGTGGTCGGCGACGGCAAGGGTGCTCCCGGGGGCGCGTGGGTGGCGGCGTGCTCCAGAAAGGTCGGCCCGGAGCGGCCGGCGGTCGGTCGCGGTCGGTCGGGCCCGGCGTGGCGGGAATCACCAGCCCTGGCTCCTGAGCGAAAGCTACGGGCCGGTATCTTCGAGGTCTCTCATTGTTCACACGGTCGATGACGAGTTCCACCGCCACTGAAACCTGATCTACTTTAGCGACCAGCGTCGCCGTTGGCGCCGCTCGCACCGATAGCAGCCAGAGATGAGGGCCGAGGATGACCGCGCAGCCGCTGCGGATTGCCCTGCTGTCATACCGCGGGGACCCGTTCTGCGGCGGTCAGGGCGTGTACGTACGGCACCTCGCCCGTGAGCTGGCCCGGCTCGGCCATCACGTGGACGTGATCGGCGCCCAGCCCTACCCCGTGCTGGACGAGGTCGAGGGCCCGGGCACGGTCCGCCTGGTGGAGCTGCCCAGCCTGGACCTCTACCGCGCCGACGACCCGTTCCGCACGCCCGCCCGCGACGAGTTCCGCGGGCCGGTGGACGTGCTGGAGTTCGCCACCATGCGCACCGGCGGCTTCCCCGAGCCGCTCACCTTCTCGCTGCGCGCCCGCCGGTACCTGGCCCGGCACAAGGGCCGCTACGACGTGGTGCACGACAACCAGACCCTCGGCTACGGACTGCTCGGCCTGGCCCGGCACGGCTTCCCGCTGGTCACCACGATCCACCACCCGATCACCGTGGACCGGCAGTTGGAGCTGGATGCGGCGACCACCCGGGTCAAGCGGCTCTCGCTGCGCCGCTGGTACGCCTTCACCCGGATGCAGCGCCGGGTCACGGCCCGGCTGGACCACGTGATCACCGTCTCCGGCACCTCGCAGCGCGAGATCGCCGAGCACCTGGGCGCCGCCCCCCGCGCGATCTCGGTGGTGCCGATCGGCGCCGACACCCGGCTCTGGTCGCCCTCGTCGGAGATCGAGCGGGTCCCCGGCCGGATCGTCACCACCTCCAGCGCGGACGTGCCGCTCAAGGGCCTGGTGTTCCTGGTCGAGGCGCTGGCCAAGGTCCGCACCGAGCGGGAGGCCCACCTGGTGGTGGTCGGCAAGCCGCAGAAGGAGGACGGGCCGGTGGCCGAGGCGGTGCGCCGCTTCGGGCTGGCGGAGCACATCGAGTTCCGCACCGGCCTGAGCGACCAGGAGCTGGTCGACCTCTACCGCTCGGCCGAGGTGGCCTGCGTCCCGTCGCTGTACGAGGGTTTCTCGTTGCCCGCCGCCGAGGCGATGGCCACCGGCACCCCGCTGGTCGCGACCACCGGCGGGGCGATCCCCGAGGTGGCCGGGCCGGACGGTGAGACCTGCCTGGCCGTGCCGCCGGGGGAGGCGGACGCGCTGGCCGCCGCGCTCGGCCGGCTGCTGGACGACCCGGAGCTGCGCGCCGAGCTCGGCGCGGCCGGCCGGGAGCGGGTGCTGGCCCGGTTCACCTGGGAGCGGGCCGCCGAGCTGACCGCCGAGGCGTACCGCGCGGCGATCGCCACCGGCGTCGGTGCCCGGGCCCGCTCCGGGCCGGGCTGGCGGTACGTGCCCTGAGCCCGGTGTCGAGGCCGGGCGCGGTGTGGAGGCCGGGCGCGGTGTCGAAGCCGGGCACGGCGCCGAGGCCGGGCCCGGAGGAGAGGCGCCGGACCGGCGGAGCGTTGACCTGACGAAGCGGTCTGACGAAGCGTCAGGATCGCTTGGTAGCAATAGGAATGGGAGCCCTGCAGTGCTGACCGTCGATTTCTCGCGCTTCCCGCTCGCCCCCGGCGACCGGGTGCTCGACCTGGGCTGCGGCGGGGGCCGGCACGCGTTCGAGTGCTACCGCCGCGGCGCCAACGTGATCGCCCTCGACCAGAACGCCGAGGAGATCGCCGAGGTCAAGAAGTGGTTCGCCGCGATGGAGCTGGCCGGCGAGGCCCCCGAGGGCGCGTCGGCGGTCGCGATGGAGGGCAACGCGCTGGCGCTGCCGTTCGAGGACGACTACTTCGACAAGATCATCATCTCCGAGGTGATGGAGCACATACCCGATGACAAGGGCGTGCTCAACGAGATGTTCCGGGTCCTCAAGCCGGGCGGCCTGCTCGCCGTCACCGTGCCGCGCTGGCTGCCGGAGAAGATCTGCTGGGCGCTGTCCGACGAGTACCACGAGGTCGAGGGCGGCCACATCCGGATCTACCGGGGCGACGAACTGCTCGGCAAGCTCAAGGACGCCGGCCTGGAGCCGTACGGCACCCACCACGCGCACGCGCTGCACTCGCCGTACTGGTGGATCAAGTGCGCCCTCGGCGTGGACAACGACAAGGCGCTGCCGGTCAAGGCCTACCACCAGCTGCTGGTCTGGGACATCGTCGGCACCCCGGTGATCAGCTCGATCACCAAGGCCGCCGAGAAGGCGCTCAACCCGGTCATCGGCAAGAGCTTCGTCGCCTACGCCACGAAGCCGCACCGCGCCGAGTCCGGTCGGTCGGGCGCATGACCGCCGCCGTCCCCGAGGTGCTGCTGCTCGACGGGGTGCTGGACGCCGAGCAGGCGGCCGACACCGTCCGCAGCATCCTCGCCGAGCAGCGCCCCGACGGCGCCATCCCCTGGTTCGCCGGCCACCACCTCGACCCCTGGGACCACACCGAGGCCGCGATGGCCCTCGACACCGCCGGCGAGCACGCCGCGGCCGAGGCCGCCTACCGCTGGCTCGCCGCCCGGCAGAACCCGGACGGCTCCTGGTACGCCGCGTACACCGACGGCGAGGTCACCGACCACGCCAAGGAGAGCAACTTCTGCGCGTACATCGCGGTCGGGGTCTGGCACCACCACCTCAGCACCGGCGACGACGCCTTCCTGGAGTGGATCTGGCCGGTGGTCCGGCGGGCGCTGGACTTCATCGTCGGCCTGCGGCTGACCGGCGGCCCGATCGCCTGGCGGGTCGACGAGGACGGCGCCGCCACCCAGGAGGCGCTGCTCACCGGCTCGTCCAGCATCCTGCACGCGCTGCGCTGCGGGCTGGCCGTCGCCGACTACCTGGAGGAGCCCCAGCCCGACTGGGAGCTCGCGGCCGGCCGGCTGGGGCACGCCGTCGCCCACCATCCCGAGCGGTTCCTCGACAAGGGCCGCTACTCGATGGACTGGTACTACCCGGTGCTCGGCACCGGCCTGCGCGGCGACGCGGCGGTGGCGCGGATCGAGCGGGACTGGGAGCGCTTCGTCGTCCCCGGCCTCGGCGTGCGCTGCGTCAGCGACCGCCCGTGGGTGACCGGCGGCGAGAGCGCCGAGCTGGCCCTCGCGCTCTGGGCGATCGGCCAGTCCGACCGCGCGGTGGACATCCTGCGCTGGATCCAGCGGCACCTGCGGCACGAGGACGGCTCGTACTGGACCGGGTACGTCTTCGAGGACGACGCGATCTGGCCCGAGGAGCGCACCACCTGGACGGCCGGGGCGCTGCTGCTCGCGGTGGCCGCGCTCGGCGGGGACCCGGCGACCGTCGCGGTCTTCGGCGGGGAGCAGCTGCCCGCCGGGCTGGTGGTCCAGGACTGCTGCTGAGGGCCTCCGGAGCATGACGAAGGGGCGGGACCGGATCACCGGTCCCGCCCCTTCGTCATGTCCGGACGTCCGTCGGACGACGGCGTCAGCCGCGCTGGATGCCCGCAGTGTCGGCCAGCACGCCCTGGCTGCCGTCCGGCAGCTGGGCGACCAGGGCCGCGCCGCGCTGCTCGACGGCCAGGTACCAGGTGCCCGGCACGACCTCGCCGACCGGGGCACCGGCCGGGTTGTCCTTCGGGGCCAGCTGGCGCGGGGCCGGCACGGCGAACCAGAACGGCTGGAAGTCCGCCGCCGGGGCGGCCTGCTGCTGGGCGGCCGGGATCGGCTGCGGGGCCGGGACACCGGCGTCCTGCGGCTGCGCCGGCTGACCGGGCTGCATCTGGCCGGGCTGCGGCTGGCCGGCGGCCGGGTAGCCGTAGCCACCGGCCGGCTGGCCGCCGAAGGCCGGGTCGTGGGCCTGGCCCGGGTAGCCGTACTGGCCGGGGCCGGGCTGACCGGGGGCGCCGGGGTGGCCGGGCTGACCCGGCATCGGGTAGCCGCCCTGGTAGGGGACGGCCGCCGGGCGGTCGCTGACCAGCGGAGCCTTCAGCGCCGGCACCAGCGGAGCGGCCGCGGCCGCACCCGCCAGCACGATCAGCGAGATCAGACCGAGCCAGGCACCGAAGCCGTGGCTGATGCTGCCGGCGGACGGGCCGCCGCCCAGCGCCCAGAGCGAGGTCCACAGCGCCGCCACGGCGAACGCGATGCCCCACTGGTCCAGCCGCAGGCCGAGCACCTGGCGGTTGGCGCCGGCCGGGCCCTGGAAACGCTGCACCAGGATCAGCACGGCCGCGGCGATGCCCAGCAGGTAGATCGAGGGCAGGATGGGGAACAGCTCGGTGCTCCACGCGTTCTGCGAGGTGTTCCCGCAGTACCGGCCGCTGCAGTCGACGGTCCAGTAGGGCAGGAAGGAGGCGATGAAGAGCAGGACGGCCCCGCCTGCGACGGCGGCGTCTCCCCTGGTGAGAGCGCGCAGATTCACTTACGTTCCCCTCGTTGACGTGTCGTGGACGGTGCTTCGCGCGGTCGTGCTGACCGGCCGAAACTCCCGAACGGACCAGAAGCCTAGGCCCAACCGTCCCGCCGGTGCACGGCGGGCTCGGCAATGGGTCGAAGTCGTTGCAAACCGTGCGGACGCGGTGGGCTGTCGTCCACCGGGCTCGTACGTCCCAACTCCCTTGCCGGGCCCACTCAGTGAGTGGTCAGGAAGGCGGCCAGCGCATCGGCGATCCCCTGGGCGGCCTGCTGGCGCCACTGAGGGTCCGTCATCCGTCCGGCGTCCGCGGAGTTGCGCATGTTACCGCACTCGATGAACACCTTGGGAACCGCGGAGAGGTTGAGGCCGCCCAGGTCGGAGCGGGTGTCCAGGCCGTCGTTCGCGATGTAGTCGGCGTAGGGCTCGCCGGTCGCGGCGTGGAAGTGCTCGCGCAGCAACAGGCCCAGCCGGTGCGAGGGCTCGACGATCGCCGAGTTGTCCGCCTTTCCGGCCACCACCTTGGCGGGCATGATCACGTGGAAGCCGCTGCCGCTCGCCGGGCCGCCGTCGCCGTGCACCGAGACCGCGACGTCGGCGTGCGCGTCCGCGCCCGCCCGGGCGCGCTCGTCGACGCACGGGCCCCAGGGGCGGTCGCCGTCCTGCACCAGCACCACCTTGGCGCCCCGGGCGGCCAGCAGGGCCCGGGCCCGGCGGCTGACGTCCAGGGTGTAGTCGGCCTCGGTGTAGCCCGCGTTGGTCTCGGTGCCGGTGGTGTCGCACTCCTTGCGGCCGTTGCCGACGTCCACCTGACGGTTGATCTCGGTGGGGTGGGCGGCGTTGCCGGGGTTGTGGCCGGGGTCGATCACGACGGTGCGGCCGGTGAGGTCGGCGGCCGAGCTCTCCGGGGTGGGGGTGGTCGTCGCGGCGCCGCCAGTGGGTGTGCTGCCGGTGGGCGGGGCCTCCGGGGTGGCCGGGGCCTGGCCGGTGGGCTGGGTGGCGGGCTGGGTGGGCGTCACGGCGGTGGACTGGACGCCGGTGGACTGGGCGGTGGTGGACTGGGCGGTGGTGGGCGACGCGGAGGTCGCGGCGCCCACCGGGCCGGAGTCGTCCAGGGCGTGCCAGCCCAGCCAGCCCGCCGTGCAGAGCGGAACGGCCACGGCCACCGCGGTGGCGGCGCGCAGCAGGGCGGAACGGCGGGGGGTGCGGGAGGTGGGGCCGGTCACGGGTGGTTCAGATCCTGTCCGAGGTGGGCGGGGTGAGACCGTACGTCGTGGCGATCGGCTTCCACTTGGTCAGGAAGTCGTTCTTCGCCTGGGTGGCCTGCGGGTTGAGCTCGTCCGCGTGCTTCTTGTCCGCCGTGGTGGGCGCGTTGCCGGAGCAGCCCTGGCCGGCGACCGCACGCCCCCAGCTCGCGTACGCCCGGTCGATGTCGGCGGACAACTGCCAGGCGGACTTGAGCGAGTTCACCGCGTCCGCGCCGCCCGGCAGGTCGGTGACGCTCAGCTTGGAGAGCTTGGTCAGCAGGCCGTCGCGCTGCTTGGCCCCGCTGTCGAAGACCTGCACCGCGCTGTCGATGTCGGTCTTCGCGGGGCAACTGGATACCTTGGCGACCGCGTTGCCGATCTGCGTCCTGGCGTTCCCGCCCTCGGTCAGCAGCGCGTCCAGCTCCTGCGCCTGGGCCTTGGCGTCGGGACCGGCGGTGGTCGCGGTCGGGGCGGGCGAGTCGGTGGGCGCGGCGGTGCTCGGCCCGGCGTCCGTACCGGTGGGCGCCGGGGCGGGCTGCGGATTGCCGGAGCCGGTCGCGGTGGCGGCCGAAGGGGCGGGCGCGGCCTGGCCGTTCTTGTCGCCGCCCTGGGTCGCGTACAGCAGGCCGCCGCCGACCGCCAGCACCAGCAGCACGGCGAAGCCGATCAGCAGCGGGGCCCTGCGGTTGGCCGGGCGGTCCTCGTCGTCCCCGCCGTCGACCGGGTGGGCCGTCGGGTGGTCCGGCTGGGTCCGGTACGGGGGCGGGGGGTACCCGTAGCCGCCCTGGGGGTTCGGGGCGTGCGGGTTCGGGGCCTGCGGGTACGGGCCGGCCTGGGGCGGCGGCGGGTAGACGTACCCCGGGCCGGGGAGCGACCCGCCCTGGGAGCCCCGGTCCTGCGGGGTCGCGTGGGTGGGGAACGCCGTGGCCGCCGGCGGCGCGCCCGGGGGCGGCGGAGATCGGAAGGGCGTCGGG
>NZ_MECK01000207.1 GCF_014596465.1 Streptomyces sp. CBMA123
AACGCGCCCGGCGGCGAGCCGTCGAAGCCTTCCCCGCCCAGGTCGAACGCGGCAACACCGCCGACGACCGGATCTCCCCGACGGAGGCGCTCCCGAACTCCTGACCGGGCGGCACCGCGCCGCCCCGCCCCGCGCCCCGGTCGCCAACGAGCCGCCGGGGCGCGTTCGACGCACCCGCCCCCACCCGCCCCGTCGCAACCCCCGCTGTGAGTGCGGTTGCACAGGCGGTAGTGCGGACGCGACTTCGCGCCCTGGGCGTGGACGCCGGCCCCGGCAGGCCCTACGGTGGCACCTCAACTGCCTTGCGGCCACAGCCGTCCCACACCCTCTGACCAGCCGCGACACGCTCCCAGCCACGTCCCCCGCAGCACTGCGCAGCACTCCCCCGACCGGCCCCGACCGGCAGTACCGCCGCCACACCGCACCGACCGGCGTCGGAACCGGACGAGCGGCGGCGGGTTCCGGGCATTCCATCAGATTGGTCACCCAGCGCACCGAGGGCCTACCGTAGAGTGAGCACAGACGATCGACCGTCAGAAACCCATCTCCCTTGCCGAGAAGACGAGATGACCAACCGTCACACGAGCGCCGCCGGCCCTCCCCCGAGGGCCGACGAACCGGAGGACGTACCACTGGAGTTCGCGGCCTTCTGCGAACTCCACCGCCCCCGGTACCTCAGCTATGCCCGGGTGTGGCTGACCGAGCACGCCGACGCGGCCATCGCCGTCCAACAGGCCTTCGCCGAAATCGCCGTCCAGTGGCGCGAGTTGCTCACCAGCCCGAACCCCACCGCGCTCTCCTGGCAGATCCTGCGCGGCACCGTCGCCGAACACACCCGGCAGGCGGCCGCCGCCGAAACCGACCACCACCCCGCCGACGACGACCTGGCGATCCTCCACTACGTCGTCGGCCTCGCCGCCCCCGAGATCGCCGACGTCATCGGCACCGACACCGCCAGCGTCGCCGGCCGGCTCCGGCGCACCATGCTCCGCGAGGCCTCCGGCTGGTGACCCGCGGCGACGGACTCAGACCCGCTCGCCGGTCACATCGAACAGGTGGTGCACCGGGTCGTGGATCAGGTAGCGGGCGAAGGACTCGACGGTGAACCGCGCCCCGTCACTGCGAACCCCGGTCCGCCGCCACCGCTCCCCCGACACCGCCTCGAAGGCCGCCGCCAGCGCCTCCCCGGCCTCCGCCAGCTCCCCCGCCACCACGCGCGGCGGCTGCTCCCGGTAGCGCTCGGCGGCCGCCGTCTCGTCCTGGTCCCAGTTCGGGAACAGCGGACCGTCCTGATCGAGCATCAGCTCCAGCCGGACCAGGAACAGCCGGAAGACGTCCCGGACATGGCAGGCGTACTCCAGATCCGACCAGACCTCCGGCCGCGGCCGACGGCGCAGCCCGTCCTCATCGCCCGCCAGCACCGCCAGCCAGCTCGCCGCATTGGCCCGGATCATCCCGGCGACATCCGCGGGCACCACCCCCGGCGTGTCCAACCCGCAGTCGGCGCAGGGGCGTTCCAGCACCCAGGTCCAGTCCTTGGTGTCGGGGACGATCGCGTCGACGGGGCTCACGAGGTGCTCAGGAGTGCTCATGGGCCCAGCATGGCCGCCCCGCGGGCCCGCCCACCAGCGGCAAGGACGCCAGCGACCGCCGAAATGCTGCCAGGCCGGGCCGTCCGTACCGTCAGCCCGCGTCGCGCTCGTACTCCAGCCGGGCCGCCAGCAGACTGCCCAGGTTCTCGCGGCTCCACTCGCACACCGCATCCATCGGCCCGAGCAGCGTCCGCCCCAACGGCGTCAGCGCGTACTCGACCCGCGGCGGGTTCTCCGGATACTCGGTGCGGACCACCGCACCGTCCTGCTCCATCGAACGCAACGACTCCGCCAGCACCTTCGCGGTGATCCCCGCCAACGGCACCCGCAGCTCCGAGAACCGGCGTGGCCCGCCCTCCAGACAACGGATGATCCGCCACGCCCACTTCCGGCTGCCCAGCACCGGCACCGACTGCACCGGGCAGTCGGCCGGGAGGAAGTCCGCCGGCAGTGGCGGCGGCACGGTCTGCGTCATGCCCCCGACGGTACCCGGACGACCGGCCGTGTGGAGACGAGAGCGGTTCCGTCGCAGGCAGTTCCGCCGCAGGCGGTTCCGCCGAAGCCGGTTCCGTTGAAGCCGGTTCCGTTGAAGTAACCGGCACCCCCCGGTCTACCGTCACCGCACCGGCGGACGACAACGCCCGCCACCGACCCACCGGGAGACCCCCATGACCAGCACCGCACCCCGGCAGCAGCTCCCCGCGGACGTCATCGTCTACGGCGCCGGCGGGCAGGTCGGCCGCGCCGTCGTGGCCGAGGCCCGCCGACGCGGTCTCACCGTCACCGCCGCCGTCCGCAACCCCGAGCGGCACGCCGACCTCGCCTCCGACGGCGTCACCCTGGTGCGCTGCGACGTCACCGACCCGGCCGCCGTCGCCGCCACCGCCCCCGGCCACCCCACCGCCATCAGCTCCGTCTACACCCCCGACACCCCCTCCGCCGAGTTCTACCGCGCCGCCACCACCGCCCTCGTCACCGGTCTCGGCCGGGCCGGCGTACCCCGCCTCCTCAGCGTCGGAGTCGCCACCACCCTGCAGACCGCCCCCGGCGTCGCCGTCCACGACGACCCCGAGTTCCCCGACGCCTACCGCACCTTCTCGCTCGGCCACTCCACCGCCCTCGACCTGCTCCACGACTCCCCCGCCACCCTCGACTGGGTCGTCGTCACCCCGCCGATGGACCTCGACCGCACCGCCCCCGGCACCGGCCACTACCGGGTCGGCGGCCCCCACGTCCTCGGCCCCCGGATCGCCCAGGCCGACCTCGCCCTCGCCATCATCGACGAACTCACCACCCCCACCCGTCACCGGGAACAGATCGCCGTCGCCGAATAGGCCCCGGCCGAAAGTCCCCGCACGAACCGGTCCCCGCCCGGCATCCTGGGCGCCATGGCCACGGACCTCTCCGCCCTCGCGGTCAAACCCACCCTGCACGGCCCCACCGTCCGCCTCGTCCCCCTGGACGCCCGGCACACCGGCCCGCGGTGGGAGCTCTGCACCGACCCCGGGACCAGGCGCCTCACCGGCACCCGCACCGCCTTCACCCGCGAGCGGATCGCCCAGTGGTGCACCACCCGCGCCGACCAGCCCGACCGGCTCGACCTCGCCGTCGAAGACCCCGCCACCGGCCGCTTCCTCGGCGACACCGCCCTCACCGACGTCGACCCGGACAACCACTCCGCCGAGTACCGGATCGCCCTCACCCCCGACAGCACCGGCCACGGCATCGGCGCCGAGACCACCCGCCTCGTCCTGCGCCACGCCTTCGCCACCGTCGGACTCCACCGCGTCCGCCTCGAAGTCTTCGAGTACAACGAACGCGCCACCCGCGCCCACACCAAGGCCGGCTTCACCCTCGAAGGCCGCGCGCGCCAAACCCACCACTGGGACGACCGCTACTGGGACGTCCTCCACACGGCCGCCCTACGCGACGACTGGCTCAGCACTCACCGACCCGGCCCACCGTAGGGCGGCTGCGGCGGATACGGCACCGCAGCCGCCGCCTGCCTCCGCCGCCGCGCCATCACCACCGCGGCCGCCGACGCCCCCACCACCACGGCACCGGCCGCCACAGCGGCCACCACCAGCCCGGTGACGTCACCACCCCCGCCACCGGAGGCGGCCTGGGGGACCGGTGCCGCGGTGGGCTGGTCCGTCGCATCGGTGTCGTCGTCGCTCGGCGGCGTGCCCTTCGACTCCGGCCGATTCACCAACGGGTTCTCCTTCGGCCCGTTGTCCACCGTGGGATTCGGCTCCAGCGCCTTCGCCGGGGCGAGGACTCCATAGCCGTAGTGCTTGTTGGGCACCACCGTCCCATTCGACGGAGGGGTGGCCGACTTGATCAACCGATTGATCACCTGGCCAGCGGACAGGTCAGGGTACTTGGAGCGGATGAGCGCGGCGGTGGCGGACACATAGGCAGTGGAGTCGGAGGTACCGTCCCCGGCCGCGTAACTGGTGGGAGACTTCGCCGAGGCGTGATAGATCCCCACGCCGGGTGCGATGAGCGTGGTCTCGGAGCCCGATGTGGAGTCCTCCCACACGACTCCCTTGGAGTCTGACGCTCCTACGGCCACCACTCCTGGGAACGCGGCCGGATAGCCGACGCCATCGCTCGAACCGTCATTGCCCGTGGCCGCCACCAGCACGACATCCTTCGACACTGCGTACGCGACAGCCTTGCGCGACTGCGAATCGAACTGCGAACCCCCAATAGAGAGGTTGATGACCTTCGCGCCGTTGTCCGCTGCAAAGCGGATGGCCGTTGCCAGGTCGTTCTGCTCAGGGACGGGACCACCGTCGCTTGTCCTCACCTTCACTGGCAGGATCTTCGCCTTCGGGGCCAGGCCCATCACACCGGACTGCGTACCGTGCCCGTGCCCTGCAATCAGGCTTGCCATGGCCGTGCCGTGGCCATCAGTGTCGATACGACCATCCGACTTGGTACCGGAGAAGTCAGCCCCGGGAAGGACCTGCCCGGTCAGGTCCTGATGCTCCGAGTTCACCCCACTGTCGATCACCGCAACGGTCACGCCCTCTCCCTGGCTGATGGGCCAGATGTGCGTCTCAGCCTCGAACGTCTTCAGCGCCCACTGCTGGTCCCTGATCTGGTCGGCCGAAGCCGCTGGTGCAGCGACGGCCCAGACCAACGCCCCGACAGCAAGGACCGCCGTACCACGCGCCAACTGTCGACTCGTCAAACCCGGTCACCCCACTCAACGAGGCATCCCGCAGATCACCGACCTGCGGGATGCGATCAGATCACCTGTCCGCTTACGGACCGGCCTCATTCCACCACGTTCGGATTGGTCGGCTTGTCCGGCGCCCAGGTCTCCTCGTCCTCCACCAGGTAGTCCGGCCGTTTGCCGTCCTTTCCGCGGTTCTTACGACGCTGCGTCTCGCTCATCGGGACGCCGGGTGCCATCACGCCCGTGCCACGAGCCGCAGGCTCGATGCCCAGCCGGTTTCGGGCCCCCAACCCGGAGCCGCCCTCCGTGAAGGCGGCCTTGCCGCGTGCTCCAGCGCCGGGCGGAATGACCTCACGGATAGCCCCACCAGGCCGAGCCAACGTCCCGCCTCCGACCCCATTGCCTGGATGAACCTCACCGCCACCGCCGATGACTCGGCCCCCGCGCGGAGCCGAACCCTCCACAGGCGTCATACCGCCGGAAGGCTCCTTGCCACCCGGTCCACTTCTGTTCTGGCCAGGGCCTGGTCCGACCGGCGTACTCTGCACCATCGGCCCCACAGCGCCATAACTTGTCTGCCCACCAACGCCGTTCGGTCCATTCATCACGGCCGGAGAGGGCCCCGAGCTCAAGGCGGAAGTCTGGGTAACTGCAGTTCCGGGGCTCGGCATGCTTCCACTCGGACGGGCCACTGGGTTTCCCGAAATCCCCGCGTCAGTGCCACGGTTCGCAGTGGTCGACGGCTTGGGCGGAGCCTGTGCCGTACCTCCCTTGATCCCGGAGTCGGTCGGGGAAACCACGCTCTTGGGTGTGGAGCCGGCCGCCGTCGGGGCCCGAAGGGACTTGGACCGCTGCGGCGTGGTGACAGCGGCTGACCGCGCCGGGGTCAGCCCGGGCCCGAACGACGTCCCTGAAAACACCGCAGCCGTCACGGCCGCCGCCGCGTTGCTCGGGTCATCCTGAGAGCCCGAATCACCTGGCTTCTTCTCGTAAACCTTGTGTGTAGGCAACGACGGAGCCTTCAGCGCCGGCGTCGCGATGCGGTAGTGCATCGCGAGGGTCTGCATGACCTCGGCCGCCTCGGCCTTCTTCCGGTCGGTGATCTGGATGTGGTCGTCCTCGGTACTGAAGAAGTCGCCGACCTTGTCCTTGATCTGGTCCCAGTTGCCGGGTTCCTCGGGCATGTCGCGCTTGGCCTTGGCCATCGCCTCGGACATGTTGTGCAGCGTGTTGGCCGCGTCGTTGGCGTAGGCGGCGGCTTCGTTGATGTTGCCGGCGAGGGTGAGCATCGCGGTGTGGAAGGAGTCGCTGCTGGTGCCGTCCCAGGAGGTGGCGGCCTCGGTGCTGGCGTTGGTGAGGGTCTTGCGGATCTCCTTGAGGGTGGTGGCGGCCTTGCGCCACGGGTCGCCGGCGGCCATCACCGCGCCGGGGTCGAGGGCCTGCGCCATCGTGCGGAGATCGGCGTGGCTGTACTTGGTGAAGTCGGTGTAGACCACGGGTGGTTCACCTCCGGTCGGGTGGTGGGTCAGATGGTGGCGTTGCCGCGCTTGGCCGGGACCTGGTTCGCCTGGTAGGCGACTTCGCTGGTGGCGGAGGGCTGGGCGACGGACCAGCCGTCGCCGGACAGCGTGAGCTTCCTGCTCACGTGCTGTTCGTGCTCCTCGTAGTTGGTCGCGGTGAGTTCGGCCTTCTTCTGGGCCTCGTCGATCGCCTGCTGGAGCTGGTTGAGCACGTCGCGCAGGGCGTCCCGCATGGTGCTGTAGCGGCCGTGGATCTCGGTGGCCTCGGCGAAGGTGCCGAAGGCGGTCTTGCCGAGGCCGCTGCGTCCGTGGGTGGCGCTGCCGTTCGCGTCCTTCTCGAACTCCTTGAGCAGGATGCGTACTTGGCCGGCGAAGGTGCGCAGTTGCTCGACCTCGACCCGGTAACCCTGGTTGGCTCCCCCGGTCGATCCGGTCCCTGATCCCATTGCGGCGCCCCCCGTGCGTCCGTTCCTGGCGGTCGGGGCCGGGCCCCGGTCGTCTCATGTCTAACACATCGGGTCCGGATTCCGCCCGGCGCAGGGTCAGTTCGCAGGCGTCCCGGTGTTCAGGGCCGTGGCGAGGGCGCGGCGGCACAGGGAGTCGGCGTGCCGGGTGGTTTCGGGCAGCCGGTAGCGCTGGGCGAGGTCGAGGGTGGTGCGGACGGCGGTGTCGAGGCCGATGCGGTGGCCGACGGAGACGTAGACGGGTTTGACGCCGGGTCGGGTGCGTACGGCGCGGCCGACCTCCTCTCCGGTGGCGGGGTCGGTGAGCGGGGTCCAGGAGCCGCGTTCCGGGGCGGGGTCGTGGTGGTCGAAGGTGAAGGGGGTCTTGGCGACGCCGAGGGTGCGCAGTCCGGTGAGGACGCCGAGGTGGCTGGCGAGGCCGAGACGGCGCGGGTGGGCGAGGCCGTAGCCGTCGCAGACGACGGTGTCGGGGGTGCGGGTGAGGGCGGCCAGCGCGTCGAGGACGGCGGGGAGTTCGCGGAAGGCGAGGAGGCCGGGGACGTAGGGGAAGGCGATCCGGCCGACGGCGGTGGCCTCTTCGGCGACGTCCAGGGTGTCCCGGTCGAGCAGGACGGCGGCGGCGACGACGAGGTCGTGGTCGTCGTCGTAGGCGACGTCGACGCCGGCGATCAGCCGGTACGGGGTGTCGTCGTCGTGGGCGCGGACGAGTGGCCGCAGCCGTTCCTGTTCGGCGAGCGCCTGGGCCTCCGTGGTGGGCCAGTCGGCGGGGATGGGCACGGTCGGTTTCCCCCGGTCTGCTTGGTGTCGGTCGGGCTCCACCGTACCGAGGGGTGCGGACGACCCCGGGGTGAGTCCGTGCGCCCCCTGTGCCCCCGGACTCGCGGGATAGCCTTGCCTTACCGAACTCCCTTGCCGGGTAGGACTTCTGGCAATCGGCACACCATTCCCGCCCGTTTCCCCCGACGTGCGAAGGACCCCCGCCATGCCGCGTCCGTCCGCTGCCCAGTTCTGCCTCGGCTCGTTCACCGTCGTCGCCACCACGGTGGCACTGCTGGCCGTTTCCGGCGCCGCCGGCGTCCTGGAGGTCGCGGTGCTGGTGGGGTTCGCGCTGGCGCTCGGCACCGTGGTGACGGTGCTCTCGGCGTCCGTCTCGGCCCGCTCGGCCGGGCCCGCCGACCGGTCCGGGGCCTCCCCGGCCGGCGCCGGGCGCGAGTACGCCCGGCAGCGCTGATCCGCCGCCGGGCGCCGTCCCGCCGCCGGGTTCAGATCTCGGTGGTGACGACCACGGTCTTCGCCGCCTTGTCGTGGATGCACTGCTGGTAGGGCTTGTCGAAGACGCCGAACAGGCCGTCGACGACCCACCACAGGGCGGCGCAGCACAGGACGGCGGGGAGGATGAAGACGGCGGCCCTGGTCCAGGCCGCGGCCTGGGTGGGCGAGTTGCCGTCGATGAGCATGGCGACGCGGATCTTCATCGCCTTCTTGCCGAGGGTCTGGCCGTCCCGGCTGAGCATCAGGGCCTCGTAGACGAGGTAGATGGCGCAGCCGAGCCAGAAGGCTTCGGTGGTGCCCTGGCGCGTGCTGAGGTCGACGAAGGGGCTGACGATGATGACGGCGACGGCCTGCACGAGGACGTAGTCGAGGAGGCGGGCGGTGATCCGCTTGGGCCAGGTGCCGATCGGCGGCATGCCGGGGACGGGGCCGCCGCCGGGGGTGCCGTACGTGCCGGGGCCGGTGCCGTAGCCGGGCGGGGGCTGGTCGTGCGGCTGGTCGTGCGGCTGGCCGTAGGGGTTCTGACCGGGGGTCGGCCCACCGTAGCTTCCCTGGTAGGCGCCGGGGCCTTCGGCGGGGGTGCCGGACGGGGTGGGGCCCGGCGGTTCGCCTTCCGGCGTGCCGCCGCCCGGGGCCGGGGGCTGCTTGTCGGAGGAGGGCTGACCGCCCCCCTCCGGCTGGGGGCCTGAGGGGTCGTGGGTGCTCATCCCTCGAGTAGAACATCGCACATTCTCAAGGATTGGGACATTTTGTCTGTTTTGGGCTTCGGTCGACGGCCGTCTCAGCTGCGGACCACCCGGGTACGGGCGGCCCGGTCCTGCCAGCCGCGCCGCGCCGGACGGTCGAACACCGGCCAGACCAGGCCGAGCAGCAGCACCGCGCCGAGCTGCCGGACGGCCCACCTCAGCAGCGAGCGGCCGAGGCTCAGCCGGCTCCGGGCACCGGCGGCGTCCACCACCCGGATCCGGGCCAGCCGCTTGCCGAAGGTCTGGCCGGTCCGGGCGATCGGCAGCACCTCGTAGACCAGGCTGACGAACACCAGGATGCCGATCAGGGCGGCGAGCTTGCCCAGCACCACGTCGTCCACCAGCCAGACCTGCACCTGACGGCGGGTGAGGGAACTGGCCATCCTGGCCTGGTCCACCTTCTGCTGGAGGTGGTCGGAGACCGAGCCGCCGAGCGGGATCCCGGCCGCGACGGCGACCACCAGCAGCACCCCGGTGTCCACCGCCCGGGCCGCCAGCCGCCGCCCCAGCCCGGCGGGCACCGGGGCCGTGGCCCGTCGGCGGGCGGGGGCCTCCCGGGCCGGC
>NZ_MECK01000208.1 GCF_014596465.1 Streptomyces sp. CBMA123
CCCCCCCCCCCCCCCCCCCCCCCCCCCCCCCCCCCCCCCCCCCCCCCCCCCCCCCCCCCCCCCCCCCCCCCCCCCCCCCCCCCCCCCTCCCCCCCCCCCCCCCCCCCCCCCGCCCCCCCCCGGCCCCCCCCGCCCCCCCCCCCCCCCCCCCCCCCTATCCCCACACGACGCTCTTCCGATCTGCTGCGCCGGGCCGGCCTGACCGGTGGCGGCGACGGCGGCTCCAAGGAGCGGCGCTCCGGACGGCGCTGAGCCCCCTGCCCGCGACGACGGGGCCGGTGGACGTGTGACGCGTCCGCCGGCCCCGTCGTCGTGCTGCCCGGATAGGAGGCCCGGAGCCGGAGGCTCGGAGCTGAAGGCCCGGAGCTGAAGGCCCGGAGCTGAAGACTCGGAGCTGAAGACTCGGAGCAGGAGGGTCAGGCCAGGAGCTTGTCCTTGGCCTTCTGGTACTCCTCGTCGGAGATGGCGCCCCGGTCCTTCAGGTCCGCCAGTCTGGCCAGGTCCTCGACGTGGCCGTGGCCGCCGCCCGCGCCGCCGCCACCGCCCCCTTCCGCCGGTGTCGCGGCGGCGTCCCGGATGTACGCCCGGACCGCCGCGTCGGCCTGCTGGGCCTGTTCGACGTCCCGCATCCCCATGCTCTGGCCGCGGGCGATCAGGTACACCAGGATGCCGATCAGCGGCAGGAAGATCACCAGGACCAGCCAGCCGGCCTTGCCCCAGCCACTCAGGTCATGGCTGCGGAAGATGTCGGAGATGATCTTGAACAACAGGAAGAACCAGAGGATCCACAGGAACAGCTCCAACATCGTCCAGAAGATGTTGAGCACCGGGTAGTCCACTGCCAGTGAAGCAGCCAAGGCGTTGGTGTCCATGAAATGAGTCATATCACCGTAAAACGGACAATGGCGCCCGATGCTCCGCCATTCCAGTGATCTTCCGCCTCGGCGGGAATATCTCGCGGGGAGGCTCTGCCTGGCAGGCCCCGTCCGGCAGCCCCGTCCGGCAGCCCCGTCCGTCAGCCCCGCCGGTCAGCCCCGACCGGCCCGGCGCCGCAGCTCCACGGCCAGCCCGATCAGCTCGCCCCACCAGGCGTCGTGCCCGGTGAGCAGCAGCCGCTGCGCCTCGGCGACCGGGACGGCCCGGACCTCGACCACCTGCTCGCCGTCCGCCGGGTTGGTCGGCGTGGAGTCCAGTTCGACCTCGCCCCAGCCCCACAGCCAGGCCTTGTCCGGGTGCGGCTGCCACGGCCGGTACGGCACCGGGTCCTCGGTGTGGCAGCGGTGCGCGCCGAGCCAGCCCGGCTCGCCGAGCAGCCGGGCGCCGGCCTCCTCGCGCAGCTCGCGGGCCAGGCAGTCGGTGACCGACTCGTCCTGCTCCCGGGTGCCGCCGGGCAGGAACCAGTGGTTGCGGTCGTCCCGGCAGAGCACCACGCCGCCGTCCGCGAACCCGACCAGGTGGATGTTGGTGACCAGCTCGTCCGGCGGCAGCACGGTGGAGAACAGCGCGTCGTAGCGGCCCCACTTCCAGTACTGCGGCGCGTGCAACGCCGGGAACAGGGCGGCGAGTTCGGCGTGCTCGTCGTCGGCGGCTCTGCCGGAGGCGTCGGTGCGGTCCGTGGTGTCGGTCATCATGACTCCTTCGTGGATGCCCCGGCTCCAGCCGGGGGCGGGGTCGGCCGGCTTGCCGCCGGGTGGGACCGGCGGTCCGGCGGGCAACCACCTGTGACTTTTCGCAACCTGACGACGTATCTTGTCAACTATGGTGACCGCCCAGGTGAAGCGGGCTTACAAGTTCCGCTTCTATCCGACCGAAGCGCAGGCGGCTGAGCTGTCGCGCACGTTCGGGTGCGTGCGGAAGGTCTACAACATGGCGCTGCAGGCCCGCACCGAGGCGTGGTCGCTTCGGGGTGAGCGGATCAACTACAACGCCACGTCGGCGATGCTGACGGCATGGAAGAAGGCCGCGGAACTGTCCTACCTGTCCGAGGTTTCGTCCGTGCCGCTGCAGCAGGCGCTCCGTCATCTCCAAGTGGCTTTTGCGAACTTCTTCGCGAAGCGGGCGAGGTATCCGCGATTCAAGTCGAAGAAGAGGTCCCGCGACAGCGCCGAGTACACCACGTCCGCGTTCCGGTTCCGGGACGGACGGCTCACCTTGGCGAAGATGGTCGAGCCGTTGGCGATCGTGTGGTCCCGGCCGCTGCCCGCGGGGCAGTCGCCGTCCACGGT
Source organism: Streptomyces sp. CBMA123 (assembly GCF_014596465.1). Classification (GTDB taxonomy): domain Bacteria; phylum Actinomycetota; class Actinomycetes; order Streptomycetales; family Streptomycetaceae; genus Kitasatospora. The sequence continues at coordinate 2,226 of NZ_MECK01000208.1, forward strand.
GACCGTGAGCTGGGACGCCGCAGGTCGGTGGTTCGTCTCGATGCTGTGCGACGACCCCGGCGTCAAGTCCCTGCCGGAAATCGACACGGCTGTGGGGATCGACGCCGGAATCACCAGCCTGGTGACGCTCTCCACGGGGGAGAAGGTCGCGAACCCCCGGCATGAACGCCGTGACAGGGAACTGCTCGTCAGAGCTCAGCGGGATCTCGCCCGCAAGGCCAGGGGATCGGCCAACCGGGAGAAGGCCCGGCACAAGGTTGCCCGCGTTCATACGCGGATCGCCGACCGGCGCAGGGACTTCCTCCACAAGCTCACCACTCGACTCGTCCGTGAAAACCAAACGGTCGTGATCGAGGACCTGACCGTCCGCAACATGCTCAAGAACAAGACGCTGGCCCGTGCGATCAGTGACGCGAGCTGGACCGAGCTGCGGACCATGCTGGAGTACAAGGCCCAGTGGTACGGCCGTGACCTGGTAACCATCGACCGGTGGTTCCCCAGCTCAAAGCTGTGCTCGGCCTGCGGAAGGATCCGCGACAGGATGCCGCTCAACGTCCGCGTGTGGGAGTGCGACTGCGGGGCAGTCCATGACCGGGACGTGAACGCGGCACGCAACATTCTGGCCGCCGGGCTGGCGGTTGCAGCCTGTGGAGACGGTGTAAGACCTCAACGGAGCACTCCGGGCGGGCAGTCGTCGATGAAGCAGGAAGTCGTCCCACCGCAGCGTTCACGCGCAGCGGCTCAGCCGCGAGGCTGAAGGGGGGACTCCCCCGCCCTTCGGGGAGGGAGAGGAAGTCAATCGGTGATCGTAGTGCCGGCCGGGAAACGGCGGGGGACGCCCTGATGGACGAGGGCGATGTCGGAGGTGGAGATGGCGCGCGGCCGCCGGCGCGTCGGTTCGACCGGGGCGTCGACCCAACTACCCAGGGAGATCTCGGCGGTGATGCCCGGTCCGAATCCGGCGATCAGCCCGGTGGTGCCTTCCGGCACCTCGCCGTCGGCGAACAGCCGGGCGAGGGCGTCGAAGACGACGGCGCTGGCGATGTTGCCGCGTTCGGTGAGCGTGGCCCGGCTGTAGCGGAACGTCGATGGCTCCAGGTTGAGGTAGTGGCTGAGGTCGTCCAGGATGCGCGGGCCGCCGGCGTGCACGATGTAGAAGCCGAGCCCGGAGACGTCCCAGCCGTGCTGCCCGGCCAGGGTGCGCAGCGCGGGGGCGAGCATCTCCATGGTGCCGGGCACCCGCTTGTCCAGCTGGAAGTGGAAGCCGGTGTCCCTCACCCCGTACGAGATCCAGCCCTCGGTGTCCGGGACGAGGTGCGAGCCGTTGCGCTCGACGTGCACTCCGCTGCCGCCGTGGCCGCGCATCACCACGGCGGCGATCGCGTCCCCGAACAGGCCGTTGGAGAGCAGCGAGCCGACGCCGAGGTCGCTCGGCTGGTAGCAGAGCGAGCAGAACTCGCAGGCGACGATGAGCACGTTGGCGCCCGGATAGGCGCGGCAGAAGTCGTGGGCGCGGTTGACGGCCGCGCCGCCGGCGGCGCAGCCGAGCTGGGCGATCGGCACCTGGCGGGTGTCGGAGCGGAAGCCCATGGTGTTGATCAGCCAGGCGGTCATGGACGGCATCATGAAGCCGGTGCAGGACACGTAGATGATCAGGTCGATGTTCTGGGCGCCCAACTCGGCGTGGCCGAGGGCGCGTTCGACCACCTCGGGGACGCGGAGCTTGGCCTCCCGCTCGTACACCTGGTTGCGGTGGGTGAAGCCGGGGTGGGTGAGGGTCTGCTCGATCGGCTGGACCAGGTGCCTGGTCCGCACCCCGGTGTTCTCGATGAGCCGCAGGGCCAGGCCGAGTTGGGGGTGGCCGGCGTGCAGGGTGCGGGCCAGGTCGAGGGTCTCGTCGAGGGTGATGACGTGCTCGGGTACGGCGATGGCGGGGCGGCAGAGTGTGGCCATGAGGGGGTCTCCTGGGGGACGGTGGGTTACCAGGCGACCGGCAGGGTGCGCGGGAAGCGCCAGATCGAGCCGGAGTTCCAGTCGAGTTCGGCCGGGTCGACGGCCAGCCGCAGTGCGGGGAAGCGCCGCAGCAGGGTGCCGACGGCGACCTGCAGCTCCATCAGGGCGAGGTGCGAGCCGAGGCAGCGGTGCTGGCCGTGGCCGAAGGTCATGTTGACGGGCCCGGCGGTGCGGTCGAGGTCCAGCTCGTCGGGGCGCTCGTACACCGAGGCGTCCCGGTTGGCGGTGAGGTAGGAGACGTGCACGGCCTCGCCGGCCCGGATCAGCACCCCGCCCAGTTCGACGTCCTCGGTGGCGACCCGGGCGATGCCCACGCCCTGGCGGAACGGGATGAAGCGCAGCAGTTCCTCCAGGGCGCGCGGCAGGGTGTCCGGCTGGGCGCGCAGCTTGGCGAGCTGCTCGGGGTGGGTGAGCAGGGTGTAGGCGATGTTGCTGAGCTGGTAGGTGCTGGTGTCGTGGCCGGTGACCAGCAGGACCATCGCCATGACGGCGAGTTCGTCGGCGTCCAGCAGGTCCTCGCCGTCGCGGGCGGTGGCGAGCGCGCTGATCAGGTCCTCGCCGGGGGTGGCGCGGCGTTCGGCGGTGAGTGCGGCGAAGTAGGCGCGCAGGCCGGCCTTGGCGGCCTCCTGGCCCTCGCGGCTGCCGGGGCCCATCCGCATCATCGCGACGGCCCAGCCGCGCAGCCGGTCGCGGTCCTGCTCGGGGATCTCCAGTAGTTCGCAGATGGTGGTGAGCGGCAGCCGGTTGGAGAGGAAGTGCGCGAGGTCGGCGGGGGCGCCGTGTTCCTCCATCTCGTCGAAGTAGCCGTCGACGATGCCCTGGGTGCGGGCGCGCATCCGCTCGACCTGGCGGTTGGTGAAGCCCTGGGCGACCAGCCGGCGCAGCCGGTTGTGCTCGGGCGGGTCCATCAGGTTGATCGACTCGGCCTGGGCGATCGCGGCGGGTGTCATCCGGGGCAGGTCGCGCCCGATGCCGGCGGCGCGGCTGAACCGGCGGTCGGTGGTGACCGCCTTGACGTCCTTGTAGCGGGTGGCCAGCCAGGCCTCGCCCTCGCCGTGCGGCAGTCGGATCCTGGCGATCGGGGCCTCGGTGAGCAGCCGCTTGAGGAGGGGGTCGAATTCCAGGCCGTCGGTGTGGTGGAAGGGGCAGTCCCACACGGGGGGGCTGGTGGTCACGGGCCTGTCCAATGGTGTTCGTCGTGCGGGGTGGTGCCGCAGGTGCTGGGGCCCGGACGGTTGTCGGTGGTTCGGGCGCGGACACGCAGATGTTCCCCCATGGACTGGCAAAGATGTGAATCCCCGGAGCTGTTCCCCCTAATGAGTGAGATAGCTGATGGTCATGCGAATCATCTTTTCCGATAAGGAAGTTGACGGTCAGTCGTTCGCGCCCGGTGCGACCAGTCCGGTCTCGTAGGCGAGCACCACCGCCTGGGCCCGGTCGCGCAGGTTCAACTTGGAGAAGATCCGGGCCACATGGGTCTTCACGGTCGACTCGCTGAGGGTCAGTTCGGCCGCCAACTCGGTGTTGGACAGCCCGCGTCCGAGCAGTCCGAGCACCTCCGCCTCGCGCGGGGTGAGCGGGGCGAGGTCGCGGTGCAGCCGTGGCGCGTCGGCGCCGCGCGCGGCGGGGTGCGGGGCGCCGGCCGCGAAGCGCTCGACCAGCCGGCGGGTGATCGACGGGGCGAGCAGGGCGTCGCCGGTGTCCACCAGCCGAACCGCGGCGGCGAGATGGGCCGAGGTGACGTCCTTGAGCAGGAAGCCGCTGGCACCGGCGGACAGCGCCGAGTAGACGTAGTGGTCCAGGTCGAAGGTGGTCAGCATGATCACCCGGCAGCCGGGCACCGTGGCCAGGATCCGGCGGGCGGCCTCCAGGCCGTCCATGGTGGGCATCCGGATGTCCAGCAGGGCCACGTCGGGCCGGTGCCGGGTGGCGGCGGCCACCGCCTCGGCGCCGTCGGCGGCCTCGGCGACCACGTCGATGCCGCGCGCGGTGAGGATCATCCGGAAGCCGGTGCGGACCAGCTCCTGGTCGTCGGCGATCACCACCCGGGGACGGCGCTCCGGCGGAGCGTCGGGGGCGTTCACGGCCGGTCCAGCGGGATGCGGGCGCGGACGCGGTAGCCGCCGCCGATCCGGCGCCGGGCGTCGAGGTCCCCGCCGTACACCGCGACCCGCTCGCGCAGGCCGAGCAGCCCTCGCCCGGCGCCGTCCGCCTGCCTGGGCGCGGGTGCGGGCGTCCCGGCGAGCACGCTCGGGCCGCTGTTCAGCACCTCCACCCGCAGGTAGTGGTCCGCGTAGCGCACCGTCACCGTCGCCGTCACCCCGTCCCCGTGTTTGAGCGCGTTGGTCAGCGCCTCCTGGATGATCCGGTAGGCCGTCACGTCGATGCCGCCGGGCAGCGGCCGCGGCTCGCCGGAGATCCGCACCTCCGCCGGCAGCCCGGCGAAGGCGAACCGGTCGATCAGCGGGCCCAGCCGGCTCAGGCTGGGCTGCGGCGTGAAGTCGTTCCGCTCCGGCTCCTCACTGCCGTCGGCCGCCGGGGCGAGCAGCCCCAGCAGGTGCCGCAGTTCGGTCATGGTGTCGCGGCCGGCCGCCTCGACCGCGCCCATCGCGGCCGCCGCCTCCTCCGGCATGGTGGCCAGCACCTCGCGGGCGGCCCCGGCCTGCACCACCATCAGGCTCACGTTGTGGCTCACGATGTCGTGCAACTCGGCGGCGATCCGCGCCCGTTCGGCGTCCACGGCGGCGCTCGCGGCGCTCTCCCGCTCCCGTTCCAGCAGCCAGCCGCGCTCGCCGATGGCGGCCCGGTACAGCCGGCGTGCCCGTACCAGCGCGATGCCCAGCCAGCCGGCGCCCGCGCAGGCGGCGCCCGCCACCGCGAGCGCGATCACCTCAGTCCCCGTTCCCCACACGGAACCCAGCCTCCCAGGTCGGCCCTTGATCCACATCATCCGGGGGTGCCGCCGCCGTACATCCCCGGTACTACGGCCACCTGCGGTTACACCCGGGGTGGGACGTCGGGCCCGGGCCGCCGCGCCTACCGTCGTCGACCATGAGCAACGACCACGACGGGACCACCCGGCCCGACGACGCGCCGTACGTCGTCGAGCTGTCCGGGGTGCACAAGGAGTTCGGCGACGCCAAGGCGCTCGACGGCGTCGACCTGCGGATCCGTGCAGGTGAGGCGGTCGCCGTGATGGGCCCCTCGGGGTGCGGCAAGTCCACCCTGCTGAACATGGTGGCCGGGCTGGACCGGCCCAGCTCCGGCACCGTACGGGTGCAGGGGCAGGACCTCGGCGGGCTGAACGAGAACGGCCTGGCCCTCTTCCGCCGCCGCCACATCGGCATGATCTTCCAGTTCTTCAACCTGATCGACGACCTCCCGGCCCTCGACAACGTCGCCCTGGCCGCCCAGCTGACCGGCACCAGCGCCCGCCAGGCCCGTCGCCGGGCCCTGGAGCTGCTGGACGAACTCGGCGTCGCGCACCGCAAGGACGTCTACCCGGCCACCCTCAGCGGCGGCGAGCGCCAGCGGGTCGCGGTGGCCCGCGCCCTGATGAACCGTCCGGCGCTGCTGCTCGCCGACGAGCCGACCGGCGCGCTGGACAGCCGTTCGGGCGAGCAGGTGATGGACCTGCTGATCGACCTCAACCAGATCGGGCAGACCCTGCTGATCGTCACCCACGACCCCAACCTGGCCACCCGCTGCGCCAGCCGGCTGGTCGAGGTCGAGGACGGCAAGGTGGCGCGCGAGCGGATGCTGGAGAGCCAGTCGTGAGCGAGCGAAGCGAGCGAACCGTCCAGAGGTGCGTGTTGCGCGAAGCGCCTGCCGAGCGCAGCGAGGTGGGCGCAAGTGAGCGAAGCGAGCGAACCGTCCAGAGGTGCGCGTTGCGCGAAGCGCCCGCCGAGCGCGGCGAGGTGGGCGCATGAACGGTGCTGTCTGGAGGGCCTCGCGGGCCGCGGTGAAGCGCCGCCGGGTGCAGACCTTCGTGATCGGCCTGGTGGTGTTCTGCTCCACCGCGACCGTGCTGCTCGCCCTCGCGGTGATCAGCGCCGCCCGGGCCCCCTTCGACGACGCCTTCGAGGCCGAGCGCGGTGCGCACGTCAGCGCCGTCTTCGACCCGGCCAAGGCCTCGGCGGAGCAACTGGCCGCCACCGTCCACCGACCGGGCGTCGAGGCGGCCGCCGGGCCCTTCGACCAGGCCGTGGTGACCATCCCCGCCGACTGGGTCGGCCGCCCGCCGGGCCCGCTGACCCTGGTCGGGCGGCCCGACCCGGCGGCCGCGCCGGTGGACCGGGTGGACCTGCTGACGGGCCGCTGGGCCACCGCGCCCGGCGAGGTGGTCATCGACACCCCCGGGGGCGGCAGCGAAAGGTTCATCGGCACGCCGATCACCACCAGCACCGGGCTCAAGCTCACCATCGTCGGCTTCGCGACCGACATGAGCCAGTCCGCCGGCGGCTGGGTCACGCCCGAGCAGGCGGCCGCCCTGCACCCCACCGGCCGGCAGATGCTCTACCGCTTCACCGACGCGGCCACCGCCCGGCAGCTCACCTCCTCGCTCGACAACGCCACCGAGGGCCTGCCCAAGGACGCCGTCGCCAGCGGCCAGTCCTACCTGGTGCTCAAGCAGGCCTTCTCGGCGGGCGCCGACGCCTACCTGCCGCTGATGACGGTCTTCGGCGTGCTCGGCCTGATCGTCGCCGCGCTGATCGTCGGCAACGTGGTGAGCGGCGCGGTGGTCTCCGGCTACCGGCACATCGGGGTGCTGAAGTCGATCGGCTTCACCCCGCGCCAGGTGGTCACGGTCTACCTGACGATGGTCTCGGTGCCCGCCGTCGTCGGCACCGTCCTCGGCACGGCGGCCGGCTGGGCGGCCGCGTACCCGATCCTGCGGACCGCGTTCACCGGGATCGCCACCGGCACCGCCGTGATCGAGCCGGCCGGCTGGCTGCCCGTCGCCACCCTGGTCAGCGTTCCGCTGCTGGTCGCCCTCGCCGCGCTGGTGCCCGCCTCGAAGGCCCGCCGGCTGTCCGCCGCCGAGGCCATCTCGGCCGGCAGCGCCCCGCGCACCGGCCGCGGGC
>NZ_MECK01000209.1 GCF_014596465.1 Streptomyces sp. CBMA123
GGGCGGTACCAGCACGGCGGCGTCGCCGACCAGTTCGGGGATGCCGCCGACGGCGGTGGCGACCACCGGCAGGCCGGCCCGCATCGCCTCCTGGACCACCAGCGAGCGGGCCTCCCAGCGGCTGGAGACCACCACCACGTCGGCGGCGGCCAACAGGTCCGGCACATCGGTGCGGTAGCCGAGCAGACGCACCGGCAGCTTCTCGGCGGCCACCCGCTCGCGCAGCGGGCCCGCCTCCGGGCCGTCCCCGGCGAGCAGCAGCAGCGGCTCGGGGTCCAGCGCGGACAGCTCGCCGGTGGCGTCCAGCAGCGTCCCGAAGGCCTTCTGCGGGACGAGCCGGCCGACCGCGAGCACCAGCGGACGGTCCGGGCCGTCGCCGAGCAGCGCGGCCCGGGCCTCGGCCCGGCCGAGCCGGCCCTCGGGCATCGGCGGGGCCGCCACCGGGCCCAGCCGGGCGTCGGTGGCGCCCAGTTCACGCGCCCGGGCGACCAGGTCGGAGGAGGCGCCGAGGACGAGGTCGGCGGCGCGCGCCACCCGGCGCTCCATCAGCCGCTGCAGCCGCCGCTCCATGCCGGTGGCCAGCAGCGCGTGGTGCGAGGTGACCACCAGCGGGGTCTCCGGCCGCAGGCCCGGGAAGCGGCCGGCGGTGCGCAGCGCGAGGTCGGACAGCAGTCCGGCGCGCAGCCCGTGGGCGTGCACCACGTCGGCGCCGGTGAAGGCCCGGCGCAGCTCGCCGATCGCGGTGGCGTCGCTGCGGGCCCCCGCGGTGGGGGTGATGTCGACGGTGTGGAACCGCGCGCCGGTGCGGGAGAAGCCGAACAGCGCGTCCGTGCCGGCCGGTGCGCAGACCGTGACGGTCACCCCGTGCGCGACCAGGCCCTGGGCCAGGGAACGCACGTGCGCACCGATGCCGCCGGTGCTGGCGGCCAGGACGAGTACCACCTGCAGCTGCCCCGGTTCCGGGGCGGCCGTGGTGGCCCGGGCGGCGGAATGGTCCACGTCGTCTCGCATCCGACTCGATCAGGTTCGCGCACCGCTTCGCGAGGATTGCCCGCCCGGCGGCGCTCGGGACTGGAAAGCCAGTGTCCAGCCGCCACCATGCCAGGTCGGCGGCCCTCTTGGACAGTCGGCGCCACCGGGGGCGCGTCGCCGTCCTGCGGGGGAGGGCCGCCGGTCCCGGCTACCGGTGGCGGGGGGCCCGGGCGGTGGCCAGCAGCTCCTCGGCGTGGGCCCGGCCCAGCTCCGAGTCCTCCAGGCCGGCCAGCATCCGGGAGAGTTCGCGCACCCGCTCCTCGTCGTTCAACAGCTTGACCCCGGAACGGGTCACGGTGCCGTCGTTGGTCTTCTCCACCACCAGGTGCCGGTCCGCGAACGCGGCGACCTGCGGCAGGTGGGTGACCACCACGACCTGGGCGGATTCGGCCAGTTTGGCCAGTCGGCGGCCGATCTCGACCGCCGCCTTGCCGCCGACGCCCGCGTCCACCTCGTCGAACAGGTAGGTGGGGACGGGGTCGGCGCCCGCGAAGACCACCTCGACGGCGAGCATCACCCGGGACAGCTCACCGCCCGAGGCGCCCTTGGCGATCGGGCGCGGCTGGGCGCCCGGGTGCGGGGCGAGCAGCACCTCGACCTCGTCCACGCCGTGCGGCCCGTACGCGACGGTGCGTCCGTCCAGCTCGATGCCGGCCAGGTCGTCGACCCGGGTGATCGAGAAGGTCACCCGGGCGTGCGGCATGGCGAGTTCGGCGAGTTCGGCGGAGACGGCCGCGGCGAAGCGCCCGGCGGCGGCCTGCCGGGCGGCCGACACCTCGGCCGCCAGTTCGGCCAACTCGGCCCGCAGTTCGGTCTCCTGGGCGCCGAGCTGGTCGATCCGCTCGTCGTCGCCGTCGAGTTCGGCGAGCCGGTCGGAGCCGGCCTCGGCCCAGGCGATCACCTCGGCGAGGCTGTTCTCCTCACCGCCGTACTTGCGCAGCAGCTGGGCCAGGACGGCCCGGCGGTCCTCGACCGCGGACAGCCGCACCGGGTCGGCGTCCAGGTCGTCGGCGTAGCCGGCCAGGTCCCCGGCGACGTCGGCCAGCAGGTAGCCGACCTCGTTCAGCCGGTCGGCGAGGGCGGCGAGGCGCTCGTCGTGGTGGCGTACGGCGTCCAGGGCGCGCCGGGACTGGGCGAGCAGGGTGCCCGCGTCCAGCGCCTCCGGGTCGGCCGGGTCGCCGGCCAGGGCGGCGTGGGCGAGGGTCGCCGCGGAGGACAGCGCGTCGGCGTGGCCGAGCCGCTCGGCCTCGGCGGACAGCTCGACGTCCTCCCCGGCCACCGGCTCGGCGGCGGCGATCTCGTCCAGGCCGAAACGGAGCAGGTCGGCCTCCTGGGCGCGCTCGCGGGCCCGGGTGGTCAGCTCCTCCAGGGTGGCCGCGACCTCGCGCAGGGCGCGGTAGGTCTCCCGGTAGCGGGCCAGCGGCTCGGCCACCGTCGCACCCGCGTAGCGGTCCAGCGCGCCGCGCTGGCGGGCCGGGCGCAGCAGCCGCTGCTGGTCGGTCTGGCCGTGCACGGCGATCAGGTCCTCGCCGAGCTCGGTGAGCAGCCCGACCGGGACGGCCCGTCCGCCGACGTACGCCCGGGAGCGGCCCTCGGCGGAGACGGTCCGGCTGATCAGCAGGGCTCCGTCGTCCAGTTCGGCCCCGGCCTCGACGGCGCGGGCCGCCACCGGGGAGTCTGCGGGCAGCTCCAGCCGGCCCTCCACCACGGCGCGTCCGGCGCCGTGGCGCACCAGGCCGGGGTCGGCGCGCCCGCCGAGCAGTAGGCCGAGGCTGGTCACGACCATGGTCTTGCCGGCCCCGGTCTCACCGGTCACGGCGGTGAAGCCGGGGGCCAGCTCGACCACCGCGTCGTCGATGACCCCAAGATCCCGTATCCGCATCTCGTCCAACACGGAGACGACCTTACGAGGTTCCGCCCCCGGAGCGCGACGAGCGGCAACGGCGCGCGGCAACTCCGTGCCGCCAAGTTCATCCGTTCCGGGAGTTTTGGGCGGCGGTGGGCACCGTGCACCACGGCAGGAAAAGCTGCACCAGCGGGCCGATGAGCAGCGCGTACAGCACCGTGCCGACCCCGGCGGTGCCGCCGAGCAGCAGCCCGACGGCCAGGACGGTGACCTCGATGCCGGTGCGGATCAGCCGCAGCGAGCGGCCGGTGCGCCGGTGCAGGCCGGTCATCAGGCCGTCGCGCGGACCGGGGCCGAGCCGGGCGCCGATGTAGAGGCCCGAGGCCAGGCCGTTGAGCACGATCGCGGCGGCCGTCAGCGCGGCCCGGGCGGGCAGGCCGTGCGGTCCGCCGACCAGCCGCAGGGTGAGGTCCATCGCCGCGCCGATCACCAGCACGTTGGCGACGGTGCCCACCCCCGGGCGCTGGCGCAGCGGGATCCACAGCAGCAGGACGAGGGCGCCGCAGATGGTCACCCAGGCGCCCACGGTGAGGCCGAGCACCCGCTGCAGGCCCTGGTGGAAGACGTCCCAGGGGTCGAGGCCCAGGCCCGAGCGGAGCATCAGCGCCATGCTCACCCCGTACAGGGTGAGGCCGACGGCGAGCTGCGGGAAGCGGCGGCCCAGCGCGTGGGTGTCACCGAGGACGCGCACGGCGAGCCCCGGCCGGGCGGGCTCCACCGGCGGGGCGGCGGGCGCCGACGTGGACGGGGATGTGGACGGGGATGTGGGTGCGGTGGTGGTGGCCACTGGAGCTCCTGCGGGCGGTGCTGCACCCCCGGGGTCGGCCCGGGCGATGGCGGCTCGACGGCCGCCCTGCCATGATGAACAGTCCAATACGGCCCACGAAAGGGCCAATCCCGAGCAAGTGGACTGATGAGGCCATGGCCGACTGGCACACCACCGTCACCCCGCCCGCACTGGCCCGGCTGCTCGCCACCGCCCGGCTCCCCGACCCGGCCACCGCGCGCCGACCGGCCTACCGCACCCTCGCCGGGCAGATCCGGCTGCTGGTCACCGACGGCCGGCTGCCGGTCGGCGCCCGGCTGCCCGCCGAGCGCGAACTCGCCTCCGCCCTGGAACTCAGCCGCACCACCGTCGCCACCGCCTACGAGACCCTGCGCGGCGACGGCTACCTGCTCAGCCGCCGCGGCGCCGGCAGCTGGACCGCCCTGCCCGAGGGCGCCTCGCCGCCCGGCGACGCCCTGCACCCCGTCCCGCCGGACGAGCAGGGCCGGATCCTGGACCTCGGCGTCGCCGCCCTGCCCGCCCCCCAGCCCTGGCTCGGCCGGGCCGCCGCCCGGGCCGTCGAACTGCTGCCGCACTACGCCGCCGGGCACGGCCACTACCCGACGGGCGTCCCGGTGCTGCGCGAGGCCGTCGCCCGCCGCTACACCGAGCGCGGACTGCCCACCACCCCCGACCAGATCCTCGTCACCACCGGCGCGATGGGCGGGCTGCACCTGGTCCAGCGGGTCCTGGTCGGCCGCGGCGACCGGGTCGCCGTGGAGGCCCCCAGCTACGCCCACACCCTCCAGGCGCTGCGCCTCACCGGGGCGCGCCTGGTGCCGGTCCCGTACACCTCCGGAGGCGGCCGGGCGCGTTGGGACCTCGAGGAGTGGCAGCGGGTGCTGCGCGGGGCCGCCCCCAAGGTCTCGTACGTCATCCCGGACTTCCACAACCCGACCGGTGCGCTGATCGACAAGGAGCAGCGCCGCCGGCTGCTGGCCGCCGCCCGGGCCGCCGGGAGCATCGTGCTGGTGGACGAGACCACCGCCGAACTCGGCTGGGGCGTACCGGAGTCCACACCGCTGCCGCGCCCGATGGCGGCCCTGGACCGCTCCGCCCAGGTGGTCACCGTCGGCTCGGCCGGCAAGCTGCTCTGGGGCGGGCTGCGGATCGGCTGGGTCCGGGCCGCGCCCGCGCTGGTGCGCCGGCTGGCCACCGAGCGGGTCTACAGCGACGTCGGCACCCCGGTGCTCGACCAGCTGATCGCCGCCGAACTGCTGGGCGAGCCGCTGCCCGAGGTCCGCGCCCACCAGCTGGACCGGCTACGGGCCACCGCGCACGCCTTCGCCGCCGCGCTGTCCGAGCGGCTGCCCGAGTGGAGCTTCCCGCCGCCGCCCGGCGGCCTCGCGCTCTGGGTCAACACCGCCGGCCTGTCCGGCGCGGCGCTGGCCCAGGCCGGCGAGCACGCCGGGATCCGGATCGCCGCGGGCAACCGGTTCGGCTCGGACGGCGCCTTCGAGCACCACATCCGGATCCCGCTCACCGTGCCCGCCCCGGCCGTCCCCGCCGCCGTCGAACGGCTGGCCGCGGTGGCCGACCGCGCCGCGGCGGGCGGCCGGCTCGTCCCGGCCGACGAGGGCCAGGCCCTGGCGGTCTGAGCGATCCGACGGACCGTCAGCAGGGAGTGTTCGAACGGCCGCGCCAACCCGTCACCGGGAGCGCGAACTTGGCCACCAGCCGGTCGGTGAACGGCGCCCGGTGCAGCCGGGCCAGCCGCACCGGCGTCTGCCCCCGGCGCACCTCCACCCGTGCGCCGGCGGGCAGTTCGACCGAACGCCGCCCGTCGCACCAGAGCACCCCGTGCGGGGTCTTGGGCTGCACCTCGACGGCCAGCACCGAGTCCGGCGACGTCACCAGCGGCCGGGCGAACAGCGCGTGCGCGGAGATCGGCACCATCAGCAGCGCCTCCACCTCCGGCCACACCACCGGCCCGCCGCCCGAGAACGCGTACGCCGTCGAACCGGTCGGCGTCGCGCAGACCACCCCGTCGCAGCCGAAGTTGGAGACCGGACGGCCGTCCACCTCGGTCACCACCTCCAGCATCCGCTCCCGGGACGCCTTCTCGATCGACGCCTCGTTCAACGCCCAGTCCTGGTGCACCACATCGCCGTTGGTCCGGACGATGACGTCGATCGTCATCCGCTCCTCGACCTCGTAGTCGGCGTCCACCACCCGCTCGACCACCACCGCCAGGTCGTCCCGCTCGGCCTCGGCCAGGAAGCCGACCCGGCCGAGGTTGATCCCCAGCATCGGCAGCCCGTGCGAGCGCGCCAGCTCCGCGCCGCGCAGCAGCGTGCCGTCGCCACCGGCGACCAGGATCAGCTCGCAGCCGTCCGCCGCGCCCGGCCCCTCGGCCACCTTCTCGACCCCGTCCGGCAGGTCGAGGTCCACCGCCTCGGTCTCCAGCAGCCTGATCCGGAGCCCCGCCTTCAGCAGCCCGTGCACCAAGCTCTCGACGCTGCGCAGCGCCGCCTCCCGGCCGGTGTGCGCGATCAGGAAGACCGTGCGTTCTTCATCGCTCATGCCGCTGCCCTCTCCCTACGCCTGCCGGGTCGCCCTCGGCCCGGTGTGGCCCCGCCATCCAGCATGGCGGGCCGGACGCTCGCAGAGCACCCTACCGGGGCCCTTCCGCCACGGCCCGGTCCGCGTCCGCGGGGTCCAGCTGCGGGGCGTCCCGGCGCATCCAGAGGAAGTACTCGACGTTCCCGGACGGCCCCGGCAGCGGGCTCGCGGTGACGGCGCGCACGCCGAGCCCCAGCTCCCACGCCTGGCCGGCCACCTGGCGCACCATCTCGGCGCGCAGCTGCGGGCTGCGCACCACTCCGCCGCTGCCCAGCCGCTCCTTGCCGATCTCGAACTGCGGCTTGACCATCAGCACCAGGTCCGCGTCCGCGGCCGCGCAGGCGGCCAGCGCCGGCAGCACCAGGCCCAGCGAGATGAACGACAGGTCGCCGACCACCAGGTCGACGGGGGTGCCGCCGATCGTCTCCAGGGTCAGCTCGCGGACGTTGGTGCGGTCCATCACCGTCACCCGCTCGTCGCTCTGCAGCGACCAGGCGAGCTGCCCGTAGCCGACGTCCACCGCCAGCACGTGGGCGGCCCCCGCCCGCAGCAGGACGTCGGTGAACCCGCCGGTCGAGGCGCCCGCGTCCAGCGCCCGGCGGCCCTGGACCACCAGGCCCTGCGGCACGAAGGCCGCGAACGCCCCGGCGAGCTTGTGCCCGCCGCGCGAGACGTAGTCGGGGTCGTTGTCGTCCTTGGCCACCACGACCGCCGCCGCGGTCTCCACCTGGGTGGCCGGCTTGGTCGCGGTGGTCCCACCGACGGTCACCCGGCCGGCCGCGATCAGCTCGGACGCGTGCTCACGCGATCGGGCCAGCTTGCGGCGGACCAGCTCCGCGTCGAGTCGGCGTCGTGCCACTGCCACTGGTGTTTCAGCTCCTACGAATCCTGCGGATCATTCCTGGTCGAGCGCGGCCAGCGTGTCGGCGAGCCGCTGGTGAACATCTTCGTACACCGCGACGTGTGCCTCGGCCGGGACCCCGTCCAGAGCCTCCAGCCGGTCCAGCCCGGCGTCCACCCCGGGGTGCCCGGTGGGCAGCAGTTCGACGCCGAGCGGCTCGACCGCGCCGACCGCCGCGACCGGCTCGAACGCCTCTGCCACGTCTGCGGACGTGCTCGGCTCACTCGTCCCGGACATCGGGCTTCTTCGTGCTGGTGGCCTTGCGGACGGTGGTCTTCTTCGTCGCCGTGCGCTTGGCCGGGGCCCCGGGCTGGCCGTCCGCCTGGGTCCGCTGGGCGGCGGTGGTCTTCTTGACCGTGGCCTTCTTGGCGACGGTGGTCTTCTTGACCGTGGCCTTCTTGGCGACGGTGGTCTTCTTCGCCGCGGCGCCCTTGGTGCTCGCCGGCTTCTTCGCGGCGGCCTTCTTCGCCGTCGCCCCCTCGGTCGCCGATGCCTTCCCGGCCGCAGGCTTCCCGGCCGCCGGCTTCTCCGCCGGCTTCTCGGCCACCGCCGCAGGCGTCACCGGCGGATCGACCTCGACCGGCTCGTCCACCTCCACCCGCTCCGCCACTATCGGCTCCGCAGCCACCCGCTCGTCCTCGAACTCCCAGCCGCGCCCGAACAGGTCGCCCGCCCGGGGCGCCGGCACCGGCTCCTCCGCCGGGTACCCAGCCGGGTACGGGTCCGCTCCGGGCGACGCCCCGGCCGGCTCCTCCTCGACCTCGCGCAGCTTGCTCTCCAGGTACGCCAGCACCACGCCGACCTTGGTCACCTGGTCGCCGACCCTCTCGAAGACCTTCTCGACCTCGCCCCGCGCCACCCCGACGGCCAGGTCCACCCCGGCCCGCCCGGCGGTGACGGCCTCCTCCGCCAGGGTCTGCAGCGTCTTCGCGGACGGCGGGAACTGCCCGCCCAGCTTGCGCTCGACCTCGACCACGTCGACGCCGGTCTTCTCCAGGACCGCGGCAGCCGTGTCGACGACCCGCTTGCCGACCTCCTCCACCACCACGGCGGCGGCCGCCACCGCTCCCCGCACCGTCCTCGGCAGCATCCGGGTGCCTCCTCCGCGCCTGCGCGCGTCTCGCTCCGTCGCCCTCGGTACCCGGGCGATTCCGGGCACCCCACAGACGACGCTACCGCCAAAACCCTTCTGAGGTACCGTGGCCCGGCAGTCCGCACCGCAGCGACCTGGGGATGGAGGGAGCGCCATGGCGAACGCCGAGGAGTGCCGGGAGGCGCTGGAGCAGCTCAGCCGGAACATGGCGAACTCCACCGGCGACGTCCGCAAGGCCGCCGCCCTCGACCGCTCGCTCAGCTGCCGGATCACCGACCTCGACCTGACCTTCACCGGGCAGCTGCGCGACGGCCGGATCCAGGACCTCGTCGCCACCCCCGGCATGCCCGCCGAGCAGGCCGCCATCCGGCTCACCATGGCCGGCGACGACCTGCTCGCCCTGGTCGGCGGCGAACTCAACTTCGCCTCCGCCTGGGCGAGCGGCCGGGTCAAGCTGGAAGCCGGCTTCCGCGACCTGCTGCGGCTGCGCACCCTGCTCTGACACCGGGGTCGGGCGTCGGTTCGGACGTCCGAGCTGGACGTCCGTTTCAGGCCCTTGGTCCGGCGTCTGCTTCGGGCCTCCGTGCCAGACACCTGCCTCGGCTGTCCGGCTCAACCGTCCGGCTCGGACATCCGTGTCAGACGCTCACCTCAGACGTCCAGCTCGCGCGGCCGTCTGAGACCTCCGTCTCAGACGGTGTCAGAACTCGAGCTCGGCCAGCGCCTTCCGCCCGTCCACCGGCCCGCCGTCCTCGTCCAGCGCCGTCCACGCCGCCGCGCACAGCGCCCGCAGCCCGTCCCAGCGGTCCCCGGCGCCCGCCAGCCGC
>NZ_MECK01000210.1 GCF_014596465.1 Streptomyces sp. CBMA123
GTCCGGGCCCGCCGCCCGCAGGGCGCGCTGAGCCGGCTGCACCTGACCGCGACCCTCCAGGCCGCCGCCCCGCACCAGGCGGCGCGCGGGCGGGCCGGCCGGGCACTGGTGCTGCGCAAGGACGACTTCCGCGAACAGGTGCGCCAGGGACGGGAGTCCAACCTGGTGCTGTTCGTGGTGGACGCCTCCGGCTCGATGGCCGCCCGGCAGCGGATGACCGCCGTCAAGGGCGCGGTGCTGTCGCTGCTGATGGACGCCTACCAGCGCCGGGACAAGATCGGCATGATCACCTTCCGTGGCGCGGACGCCGAACTGGCGCTGCCGCCCACCTCCTCGGTGGAGGTCGGCGCCGCCCGGCTGGAGACCCTGCCCACCGGCGGCCGCACCCCGCTGGCCGCCGGCCTGCTGCGCGCCCACGAGGTGCTGCGGGTGGAGCGGCTGCGCGACCCGAACCGGCGCCCGCTGCTGGTCGTGGTGACCGACGGCCGGGCCACCGGCGGCCGCGACGCGCTCGCCCGCTCCCAGCGCGCGGCCACGCTGTTCGCCGCCCAGGGCACCGCGAGCGTGGTGCTGGACTGCGAGTCCGGGCCGGTCCGGCTGGGCCTGGCCCGCACCCTCGCCGGGCTGCTCGGCGCCAGCGCCGTCAGCCTGGACGAGCTGCGCGCGGAGGGTGTGGCCTCGCTGGTCCGCGCGAACCGCGCGGCGAGTACGACCACTTCGATGCGAAAGGCGGCCTGAGCCGACATGCCCAAGGGTGTCCCCGAGAGCGTTCCCGACGACGGCCTGACCACCCGCCAGCGCCGTACCCAGCCGATCACCGCCGTGCACACCGGCCCCGGGAAGGGCAAGTCCACGGCCGCCTTCGGCATGGCGCTGCGGGCCTGGAACCAGGGCTGGTCGGTCGGGGTGTTCCAGTTCGTGAAGTCCGCCAAGTGGAAGGTCGGCGAGGAGAACGCGCTGCGCGTGCTCGGCGCCTCCGGCGAGGGCGGCACCGTCGACTGGCACAAGATGGGCTCCGGCTGGTCCTGGATCCAGCGCTCCGCCGAGCAGGAGATGACCAGCGAGGAGGCGGCCAAGGAGGGCTGGGAGCAGGTCAAGCGCGACCTCGCGGCCGAGACCTACCGCTTCTACGTGCTGGACGAGTTCACCTACCCGATGCACTGGGGGTGGATCGACCCGGAGGAGGTGGTGGCCGTGCTCAAGGACCGTCCGGGCAGCCAGCACGTCGTCGTCACGGGCCGGTACGCGCCCGAGGCGCTGACCGAAGTCGCCGACCTGGTCACCGAGATGACCAAGGTCAAGCACCCCATGGACGCCGGCCGCAAGGGCCAGCGCGGCATCGAGTGGTGACCTCGTGAGCAGCAGCCCGGGGAGCGACGTCCCCCGCATCGTCGTCGCCGCGCCCTCCTCGGGCGCCGGCAAGACCACCGTCGCCACCGGCCTGATCGCGGCGCTCACCGCGCGCGGGCTGGTGGTGTCGCCGCACAAGGTCGGCCCCGACTACATCGACCCGGGCTACCACGCACTCGCCGCCGGGCGCCCGGGCCGCAACCTGGACGCCTTCATGTGCGGGCCGGAGCGGATCGCGCCGCTGTTCCTGCACGGCGCGGCGGGGGCGGACGTCGCGGTGGTCGAGGGCGTCATGGGCCTGTTCGACGGGGCCTCCGGGCGTGGGGAGTTGGCGTCCACCGCACACGTCGCCAAGCTGCTGCGGGCACCGGTGGTGCTGGTGGTGGACGGCAGTTCGCAGTCCCGCTCGGTGGCCGCGCTGGTGCACGGCTTCGCCTCCTGGGACCCGCAGGTGCGGCTCGCCGGGGTGATCCTCAACCGGGTCGCCTCCGACCGGCACGAGCAACTCCTGCGCGAGGCCCTGGAGGAGGGCTCCGGCGTGCCCGTCCTGGGCGCGCTGCGCCGCTCGGCGGCGGTGGCCACACCCTCCCGGCACCTCGGGCTGATCCCGGCGGTGGAGCGCTCGGCGGAGGCGCTGAAGGCCGTCGCGGACATGGGCTCCCTCGTCGCGGCTTCGGTCGATCTGGACGCCCTGCTGGAACTCGCCCGCACGGCACCCGGGTTGGACGCCGAGCCGTGGGACCCCTCGACGGAGGTGGCGCCGGTCGCCGGGCGGCCCCGGATCGCGGTGGCCGGTGGCGCCGCGTTCTCCTTCTCGTACGCCGAGAACGCCGAACTGCTCGGCGCGGCAGGCGCGGAGGTCGTCCCGTTCGACCCGCTGCACGCCTCGGCACTGCCGGAGGGCACCGCCGGGCTGGTCATCGGCGGCGGCTTCCCGGAGCTGTACGTACGGGAGTTGAGCGGGAACGCCGCGCTGCGCGACGCGATCGCCGCGTTCGCCGCCGCGGGTGGGCCGATCGCCGCCGAGTGCGCCGGACTGCTCTACCTGGGACGGGAGTTGGACGGCCTGCCGATGTGCGGCGCGCTCGACACCACCGCCCGGATGACCGAACGGCTCACCCTCGGCTACCGCGAGGCCGTCGCCCTGCACGACTCCCCGCTCGGCCCGGCCGGCACCCGGCTGCGCGGACACGAGTTCCACCGCACGGTCTGCGAACCCTGCGCCGGCGAACACCCCGCCTGGGGCTGGCGCCTGCCCACCGGGCCACGCACCGAGGGCTTCGCCGCCGGGAACGTGCACGCCTCCTACCTGCACCTGCACTGGGCCGGGGCACCGTCGCTGGCCACCTCGTTCGCGGGCGCCGCGGCGGCCTTTGATGCCGGGACGGGGCGCGGCGCTGATTCCTAGGATGCTCAGATGGATGTGATCGTTCTCAACGGCGGCTCCAGCTCCGGCAAGTCGAGCATCGCCCGGCGCCTCCAGGAACTGCTGCCGGAGCCCTGGCTGCACCTCGGCGCGGACACCATGGTGGACGCGCTGCCGCCGTGGCTGCTCGACGGCGGCGAGGGCATCGGCGGCCTGACCGACGGGGACGGCACGGTGGCGGTCGGGCCGGCCTTCGCCCGGCTGGACGCCGCCTGGACGGTCGGCGTGGCGGCGATGGCCCGGGCCGGGGCCCCGGTCCTGGTGGACGAGGTGTTCCTCGGCGGAGCCGGCTCGCAGCAGCGGTGGCGCGCGGCCCTGGAGGGACTGGACGTGCTCTGGGTCGGCGTGCGCTGCGACCCGGCGGTGGCCGCCGCCCGCGAGGCCGCCCGCGGCGACCGGGTCGCCGGGATGGCCGCCGCCCAGGCCTCGGCGGTGCACGAGGGCGTCGCCTACGACCTGGTCGTCGACAGCTCGCGCGCCTCGGCGGACGACTGCGCCGCGCTCGTCCTCGCGCGCGTCACGGCGCCGCGATGAGCCCCGCACGGCCGCCCTTCTGCGGTTGACTGTCCGACAGCACCCACCTTTCCCACGGAGGCACGCCCATGGCCAGGCAGCACGAGTACACCGCCGAGATCGAGTGGACCGGCAACCGGGGAACCGGCACCAGCGACTACCGCGCCTACGCCCGCGACGTCGAGGTGTCCGCCGAGGGCCTGCCGGGCATCCCCGGCTCAGCCGACCCCGCCTTCCGCGGCGACCCGGCCCGCTGGAACCCGGAGCAGCTGCTGCTGGTCGCGCTCTCCCAGTGCCACCTGCTCTCGTACCTGCACCAGTGCGCGGTGAACGGCGTGGTGGTCACCTCGTACGTCGACCGGCCGACGGGCACGATGACCGTGACCCCGGCGGGCGGGAGCTTCACCTCGGCGGTGCTGCGCCCGCGGGTCCAGGTCGCCGAGCCGGGGATGGTGGAGCCGGCCCTCGCCCTGCACGCGGCGGCGAACCGGGGCTGCTTCATCGCCAACTCGGTCGACTTCCCGGTGCGGCACGAGGCCGAGGTGACGGTCGCGCCGTAGCACCCGGCCGGTCAGAGGGTGAGGGTCTGCCAGCCCCGGGTGATCTGGTCGTGGACGGCCGCCGGGTCCGGCGCCGTCGGCTGGGCCGCCGCGAGCGCCGCCAGCAGGCCGGTGCCGTCCGCCGGGCGCTGGGCCGGGTCGACGGCCAGGGCGCGGCGGACCACGGCGGCGAGCGTCGGGTCGAGGGCCTCGACCGCCGCGAGTGCGGCCGGCTCGGGCCCGGTGTCGACGATCCGGCGGATCACCGCGCCCGTGTTGGTCGCCGCGAACGGGCTGACCCCGTACGCCGCGCACACCACGCAGCACGCCCAGGCCCACACGTCGGCCGCCGCGCCGACCCGCTCGTCGCCGAACTGCTCCGGCGCCATGTACGTCAGGGTGCCCGGCCCGCCGCCGGTGGCGGTCAGCCGGGTGCCGTCCACGATCGCCGCGATGCCGAAGTCCAGCAGGCGCGGACCGGCCGTGGTCAGCATGATGTTGGCGGGCTTGAGGTCCCGGTGGACCAGCCCGAGCCGGTGCACCCCCGACAGGGCCACGGCCAGCGCCAGCGCCAGGGCGCGCAGCGCCTCGGCGGAGCGGATCGGCCCCTGCTCGCGCAGGTGGGCGTCGAGCGGGCGGCCGTCCAGCAACTCCATGGCCAGGTAGGGGCGTCCGGCGTCCACACCGGTGTCGAGCACCCGGGCGGTGTAGGCACCCGGGACCATGGCGAGCACCTCGGACTCGCGCTGGAAGCGGCGCAACAGGT
This sequence comes from Streptomyces sp. CBMA123, assembly GCF_014596465.1. Classification (GTDB taxonomy): domain Bacteria; phylum Actinomycetota; class Actinomycetes; order Streptomycetales; family Streptomycetaceae; genus Kitasatospora. The sequence continues at coordinate 4,595 of NZ_MECK01000210.1, forward strand.
CGCCGTCTGCGAGGAGTTCGAGGTTGATGGTCTTCAGCGCGACCTGGGTGGCGGAGCCCTGGCGCTGGGCGAGGTAGACCGTGCCCATGCCGCCGGAGCCGATCCGGCCGAGGAGCTGGTAGCCGCCGATCGTCCGGGGCTCGTGGGCGCTGAGCGGGCTGCCGACCGGCGGGGCCGACACCACCGGCGGGGTGGGCTGGGCCGGCGGGGTGAACTGCGGCGGGACGTACGGGGGCTGCGGCGGGGCCGGCGGCGTCTGCGCGTACAGGTTCTGCGCGGCCGTGGGCGCGTACGGGTTCTGCCCGGCCGGCGCCGCCTGGAACGCCTGGGCCGCCGACGCCCCCGCCGCCGCCCCGCCGACCGCCCTGGGCTTGCGGCTCGCGAGCAGGGCGACGAGCTGGTACACCGATGCGGCGATGACCAGGCCGACCGGCAGCAGGAACGCGCCGAGCGCCGCACGGACCACGAGCAGACCGATGATCCGGGCCCGGGTCGGGCCGGACGACCACGCCTCGCTCGGCAGGCCGGCGGTCAGCAGGTTGCGCTGGGTCAGGTAGCAGAACAGCAGCCAGAGCAGCAGGCAGGTGACGAAGATGCCGATGTACCAGGCCCGCGCCACGCCGAGCGACATGGGCCTCGACGCGGCCACGTACCGCGCGTTGAGCTCGTCGAACGGCTGGCTCAGCACCCAGTGGACGTGGGAGGCGAAGAAACCGGCGGCCGTGTAGACGTACGCCGCCGCAGCACCCAGCGCGCCCACCGTCAGCTCGCCGACGGTCGCGCCGACGCCGCCCGGCGCGCCCGCGGTCGCGTCCGCACCCGTGGCCGCCAACGCCCGTCGGCGCGTCGCCGTTTGGGCGCGCACCAGCACCGGCAGGGTCGCCGACCGCACCAGCACGGTGGCGACGATCATGATCAGTACGGCCACGTCCAACGAGCTCAGCATGCTTCCCCCTGGCTGATCGAGCACACGGAGTATAGGGGGGAGCCCGTCAGGCGTCTGCCCCCGACAGGGCGGTGAGGCAGCGGTCGATCTCCCCGCCCGACTCCCTCGGCATCGGCAGGTGCCGGTGCCCGCTGCCCGCGGTCGCGTCGAACAGCCTGCCGTCGCACCGGCGGATCGGCCGGTGGGGGTCCGCCTCCGGGGCAGCGGAGCCGGCCCGGACCAGCAGGACGACGACGCCGACGAACCGGCCGGAACCGGCCGCCCGGGCACCACCGACCCGGCGCGGGCGCTCGCCGCCGCCTGCCGGGCGTTCGGGGTGGGCGTGCCCGCGCTGGACTGAGCCCCGGCGTGTCGGTGCCGGGTGGGAGAGTGGGCGGCATGACTGACTCCGGGCGGGCCATCGCCGACTACTGGGACGCGGCCGCGTCGAGCTTCGACGAGGAGCCGGATCACGGGTTGCGGGCCGCGCCGACGCGGGAGGCGTGGGCGCGGCGGGTGCGGGGGTGGTTGCCGGCCGAGCCGGTGGATGTGCTCGATGTCGGGTGCGGGACGGGCTCGTTGGCGGAGCTGGTGGCGGCGGGCGGGCACCGGGTGACGGGGGTGGACGTGGCGCCGCGGATGGTCGCGCGGGCCCGGGCGAAGCTGGCGGCGGCCGGGCTGGCGGGGCGGTTCCTGGTGGGGGACGCGGGGGCGCCGCCGGTGCGGGCGGGCGGCTTCGACGTGGTGCTGTCGCGTCATGTGGTCTGGACGCTGCCCGACCCGGAGCGGGCGTTGCGCGGCTGGGTGCGGCTGTTGCGGCCCGGCGGGCGGCTGGTGCTGATCGAGGGGCGGTGGCGCGAGGCGGGCGAGCCGTGGGCACCGTACGTCGCCGGGGCGGAGCACCTGCCCTGGGGCGGCGGTGTGGGCGCGGACGAACTCGCCGCGGCGGTGCGCCCGTTGGTAACGGACCTGCGCGTCGAGCCGCTCGACGGGGACGCGGCACTGTGGGGCGGCCCGGTGCACGACGAACGCTATGCGCTGGTCGCCGAGCGGTGAGCCTGGCCGCGAGGGGGCGCTACGAACCGCTGCCGAAGGTCCCGCCGAGCGGGTAGCCGCGGAAGCAGGCGGCGCAGCGGAGGCGGGTGTAGATCGCCACGGTGCCCATGCAGACGTCCTCACGGCCGTCCAGCGGGGAGAGGGAGCGGGCGGGCCTGCCGCAGTCCAGGCAGCGGCGGTGGGGGCGGGCGGTGGTCGAGCAGGCGCGGCAGACCAGGTGGGTCGGGTGCTCGGCGTGGACGACGACGGGCTGCGGTCCGCCGTGGAGCAGGTGGTCGCACCAGGTGCAGGACTCGTCCTCCTGCGAGGCGAGCATCCGTTCCCTTGTCTCGCGCTGCCACGGGGCGGCGTTCTGCAGCGGCACCGTGACCGGCGGGCCCCACCCGGCGGCGGCGAGCCACTGGGCGCCCTCCGCCCCGGCGGCCCGCAACTGGTCGTCGACGGCGATCTCCCTGGGGGTCTTGTGCTTCATCGGGCCACTCCTCCGGTGCGTCGTCCCGATGGGTTAACGCGGCCGGGAGGTAGTGGTCACGCGAACGACCCCGTCGTCAGCCGAGCGGTTCGGTGTCGCCGTGGGCGACGAGGAGTTTGCGCAGCAGGGTGTCGAGTTGGGCGCGCTCGTCGGCGTCGAGGGCGGTGAGGATGTGCTCCTCGTTGCGGATGTGGCCGGGCAGGGCGGCGTCGATGAGTTCCTTGCCGGCCGGGGTGAGGCGGACGAGGACGGCGCGGCGGTCGGTCGGGCAGGGGTTGCGTTCGACCAGGCCCTTGGCGGAGAGCTTGTCGACGCGGTTGGTGATGGCGCCGGAGGTGACCATGGCGGACTTGAGCAGGGCGCGGGCGTTGAGTTCGTAGGGTTCGCCGGAGCGGCGGAGGGTGGCCAGGACGTCGAACTCGGAGGAGTCCAGGCCGCAGGTGAGGAAGTACTCGCGCAGGGCGTTGTCGACCCGGGCATTGAGCCGCCGCAGCCGGCCGATCAGGGCCATGGCCTCCAGCGGCAGGTCGGGGCGGTTCCTGGCCCACTGCTCGGCGATGTCGTCGACGGTGTCGCGCTGCTGCATGGCCGGTCATCTCCCTCGTGGCTCGTGGCGGCCGTCCACCGGCCGCCGGTCGCAGATATCTTAACATTCACATACTTGACGTTCGCCGATCTCGGGCGTAGAAATATCTCAACGTTCAGATAGTCAACGTTGAGGGGATCGGGATCACCATGGACCGCAAGCGCGCAGGAATCGCCGTCACCGCCGCACTCGCCCCGGCCGCCTGGGGCACCACCTACCTGGTCACCACCCAGCTGCTGCCCGAAGGCCGCCCACTGCTGCTCGCCGCACTGCGGGCGCTGCCCGCCGGACTGCTCCTACTGCTGATCGGGCGCAAGCTGCCCAAGGGGCGCTGGTGGGGGCGCGCGGCGGTGCTCGGGATGCTCAACATCGGGCTGTTCTTCCCGCTCACCTTCGTCGGCGCCTACCGCCTGCCCGGCGGCGTCGCGGCCACCATCGGGGCGATCCAGCCCCTGCTGGTCGCCGGGTTCTCGATCGGCGTGCTCCGGGTCCGGCCCGGGCGCCGGGCCCTGCTCGCCGGACTGGCCGGGGTCGCCGGAGTCGCGCTGCTGGTGCTCAAGAGCGGCGCGACGCTGGACGGCGTCGGGATCGCCGCGATGGTCACCGCGATCGGGCTGATGGCCATGGGCACCGTCCTCACCCGCCGCTGGGGCCGCCCCGAGGGCGCCACCATGGTCGACCTCACGGCCTGGCAGCTGCTCGCCGGCTCGGTGTTCCTGGTCCCGCTCGCGGCGCTGGTCGAGGACGCGCCGCCGGCCCTGAGCGCCTCCAACCTGGCGGGCTTCGCCTACCTCGGACTGCTCAGCACCGCACTCGGGTACGTGCTGTGGTTCCGTGGCATCGAGCGGCTCGGCGCCGGGCCGGCCTCGTTCCTGGGACTGATCAACCCGGTGGTGGCCACGGTCGGCGGCCTGGTCGTGCTCGGCCAGACCCTCACCGCGTGGCAGGTGCTGGGACTGCTGCTGGCACTCGGCGCCATGCTGGTCGGCCAGGCCCCGGCCCGACGGGCCGCCCCGGTGGCCGACCCGGCACCCGCGGCCCAGGCGCCCGTGCCCCAGCCGGTGACCGCCCACTGACGACCCTCCGCGACTGCCCCGCCCGGCCACCGACCGGACGGGGCAGCGGCACGGGCGCGACGGGCGGAGCCGCGCCGTACGCCTCAGCCGGTGGCGCGGATGTAGATGTCGGCGGCGCCCGGCAGGCCGCCCGGGATGGTGGCGACGTAGATCCGGCGGGCGCTGGGAGCGTGGCCGGGGACGGCCGACGGGGTCGCGGTGGGCGTCCAGGTCGGGGTCGGGGTCGGGGTCGGGCTGGCGCTCGGGCCGGGCCCGCCGCCCTCGGGCCCGCCGCCCTCGGCCACGCTCGCGGCGCCCCCCGCCCCGCCCTCCACGGTCGGCTCCCCGGCCCCGTCGTCGGCGTCCGGGTCGGCATCGCTCGGGGTCGGTTCCGCGGCGATGGCCACCGGCGCGGAGGTGGCCGC
>NZ_MECK01000211.1 GCF_014596465.1 Streptomyces sp. CBMA123
CGGTCGCGCTGGCCGCCTTCGACCGGGGCGCCCAGGCGTTGGCCGCCGGGATCGCCGCCACCGCCGCCCTGGTCGACCTCCAGCGGGTGGTGGTCGGCGGCGGCGTCGCCACCGCCGGGGAGGTGCTGTTCGCCCCGCTCGCCCGCCACCTGGACCGCTACGCCGCCCTGTCCTACGTCCGCGGCCTGGACGTGCGCCGCGCCGAACTCGGCACCGACGCCGGGCTGATCGGCGCCGCCGCGCTCTGCCGCTGACCGCCCTGGCCCGCCCTGACCCACCCTGACCCGCCCTGACCCACCCTGACCCGCCCTGACCGCCCTCCTCGGAGACCACGGCATGCCGCCCTACGCCCTGCTCCACAACCCGGTCCGCCACTACCCCTGGGGCTCCCCCACCGCCATCCCCGCCCTCACCGGCAGCGCACCCGACGGCACCCCGCAGGCCGAGCTGTGGATGGGCGCCCACCCCTGCGCCCCGTCCCGGGCGGCCGGCCGACCGCTCGACGCGCTGATCGCCGCCGACCCGGACGGCCTGCTCGGGCCCGCCACCGTACGGCGGTTCGGCCCGGCGCTGCCGTTCCTGTTCAAGGTGCTGGCCGCCGACCGGGCGCTCTCCCTCCAAGTCCACCCGACCCGCGCCCAGGCCGAGGCCGGGTACGCCGACGAGCAGGCCCGGGGCATCCCACCGGCCGCCCCGGAGCGGGTGTTCAAGGACCGCTCCCACAAACCCGAACTGCTCTGCGCCCTCGGCGACTTCGAGGCCCTCTGCGGCTTCCGCCGGCCGGCCGGCACCGCCCGGCTGCTGGACGCCCTCGGCGTACTCGCCCCCTGGTCCGCCACCCTGCGCGAGCGGCCCGCCGCCGAGGCCCTGCCCGTCCTGCTCCGGGAGGCACTGACGGCCGAAGCTCCCCGACCCGCCGACGCTCCCGAACCCGCCGACGCTCCCCGCCCCGCCGACCGGCGCCGGCTCTCCGAGGATCCCCAACTCGCCGCCGTCACCGAGGCCTTGCGCCGCACGGCGGCCTCCGACGGCCCCTACGCGCAGACCTGCGCCGCCTACGCCCGGCTGGCCGAGGAGTACCCCGGCGACCGCGGGCTGCTCGCCGCGCTGCTGCTCAACCACGTCCGACTCCGCGCCGGGCAGGCGCTGTACCTGGACGCCGGGGTGCCGCACGCCTATCTCCGGGGCACGGGCGTGGAGTTGATGGCCAACTCGGACAACGTGCTGCGCTGCGGACTCACCACCAAGCACGTCGACGTGGACGGACTGCTGGCCGTCACGTCCTTCCGCGCCGCCGAGCCGGTCCTCCTCACCGCCCGCCCACTGAGCGGCGTGGAAGCCGAATTCCCCTCCCCCGCCGAGGAGTTCCGCCTCTCCCGGCTCCGCCCGCCGGTCACCCCCGTCCGCGTCGAGCTGCCCACCCCGCAGATCCTGCTCTGCGTCGCGGGCCACGCCCGGCTGCACGCCCCCGGACACCCCGGCCTGGACCTGCCCCGGGGCGCCTCCGCCTACCTGCCCCCGGGCGCCGGACCGGTCGAACTCACCGGCTCGGGCGCGGAGCTGTTCCGGGCCACCACGGGCCGCTGAAGCCCGATGCGCCGCCCAGGCGGGCAGCGGGTGGCCGAAGCCCGATCCGCTGTTCAGGCGGGCAGCGGATGGCCGAACAGCAGGTCGTAGCCGTCCGGCAGCTGCTCGATCACCCGGTCGATCATTTCCCCGGGGACGAGGTCGGTCAGGGTGCTCAGCACCGCCCCGATGTCCCACTGCGCCGTCGCCGTGGTCGCGCCGTCGATCCAGCCCACCACGGCCTCCACGAAGCGCTCGGCGGTCAGCGGCTCGGCGGCCGGTCCGGTGTCCCGGAGCAGCGAGGCGTACGTCCCGGGCAGCGCGTCGGCGAGTTCCATCCGCTCCGCGCCCACCAGGTGCTCGCCCAGCAGGCCGAGCACGACCCGGGCGGCGTGGTCCGCCTCCGCCGCGCCCCGGTACTCGCCGCGCTCCACGACGCGGGCGAGGAAGTCCTCCCAGGAAATCGTCATCGCGTCCTCCTTCCGGCCTGCGGGACCGGGCCGGGCCGGCGGCGAGGCTCCGCGGGCCTGCCTCATCTCAGCCCGTGACCGCCGGGGGACGTACCGGTTCCCGTGCTGCTCAGGGTACTGCGGTCCGGCCGGGGCGATGCCCGTCGGTGCGGGCGGGGGCCCGGTCCCGAACGGAACCTTGACGACGGATGCCGAGCGGGGAGGCGGGGGGAGGGGGTGCGGGAGGCTGGAGGCCGGACCGACGGATCGACGCCGTTGTCGATCACGCCGCCGGCCCGCGCCGTCACCGGCACGGGAGCCCACGCAGTCGGCGGGGGGTCAGCCCGCCGAGGTACGGCACCGCCGGCGCGGGCCCCGCGGCGAGCCCAACCCGCCACCGAACCGGGCCGGCACCCGCTGCGTCGGCGCCGTCGACTTCGCGGCTGCGACGGCGGCGGAGGCCGCGGCAGCGGCCCGGCCGTCGCCACGCCCCGTGTCCGAGGCCGCTCCGGCCGCCGAGACCGACATAAACGCCGACAGAAAGCGCCGCTCGTTCTGGCTGAGTTTGCGCGAACGCCCGGATTCCCGGTCCCGCGCGACCACCACGGTCCGCGCCCGCATAAATGTGAGCGGATCGCGGCAGACATTCACCTCGACGTGCGCGGAACTCCGCCCGAGGTGCTCCACCGTCAGCCGCACCGACAAAGGCTCGGGGCGGTGGTGCAACTGTTCCAGGTAATCGATTTCATGCCGGGCGATAATGAATCCCGACGGGAACAGCGATTGCCGGACGGCGGTCACGTGGTGGCGGAACAGGTCGTGAATCCCCTCCTGGATGTAGCCGACCAGCCGGGCGTTGTTGATGTGCCCGTTCTCGTCGACGTCGCTCCACCTGGTGGGGCAGGACAGCACGTGCGCGCCCGAGTGCGGCGCGCTCACTGCTGCGTCAGCCCGGCGCCGGCGCCGGTGGGGAGCAGCGCCCGCTGCAACCTGGCATAGTAGCCGGACTGTTCGGCCGCCATCCGGGCCGCCGTCCAGCCCTCCTCGGCGGCCTCGGCGGCCGCCTGGACGACCAGGCTGTCGAGCATCATGTCGACCGACCGGCAGAGTTCGGCGACTGCGGCGAGCCGTTCGGTGACATCCGCCGCGCCGGCCGCGTTCCGGGCCGGAAAGGCCGCCAACGAGTCGACCGCGAGCTGCAGATCGTCGATGGCGTCCGACCGGATTTCCTCCGGGGAATTCCGCATGCTTTTCTCCAGGACCAATTCGGGCCGTTTACGGCCCGGTAGCTGACGTTCGAATACACCCTGATCGGTGTCGGCCCCCCGACGGCTTCGACGCTATCCCAGTCGGCGCGGGTCCGCAGATGGTTTCCGGACGGCGACGGGAAACTGACTTCCATCGGAGTAGTTTGCGGGGGTACACAATATGCCCCATCAGCCGAACGCGGTAAGCAGAACGGGTGGTATCGCCGACCCGCCGAGCAAGATCGACTACCGTCCGTCACAGATCTGCTACCAGCCACCGCCGCGCGGGGTGCTCAGCCAGAACCGGCCCGGCTCCGCCGGCACGGGCGCGAGGTCGATGGCCGCCGCGCCCCGGAGCCGTTCCCGTTCCAGCTCCCGGCCGCGGTCCCGGTCCCGGTCCCGGTCCCAATCCCGGTCCCGGTCCCGCGCGGAGCGTCAGTGCCGCCCGGACACCAGGTCCGCCACCCGGGCGATCGGCGAGGTGGTGGCCCGCCCGGCCGCCTCCTGCCGGTCGGCGGCGTGGTACGCGGCGTACATCGCCCGCACCCCCAGCCAGCGCAGCGGCTCCGGCTCCCAGCGCCGCACCGAGTGGCCCACCCAGGGCAGCCCGGTCAGCTCGGTGTCCCGCCCCAGCACCAGGTCACGCAGGGTGCGGCCGGCCAGGTTGGTGGTGGTCACCCCGCTGCCGACGTACCCGCCCGCCCAGCCGAGCCCGCTCGCCCGGTCCAGCTCGACCGTCGCGCACCAGTCCCGGGGGACGCCCAGCACACCGGCCCAGACGTGGTCGATCCGGGCCCGCGCGGCGCCCGGGAAGAACCGGTCCAGGATCCGGCGCAGTTGGCGCACGGTCTCCACCTGGGTGCCGCCGTCCGAGTCCGTCCGCGAGCCGAAGCGGTACGGCACCCCGCGCCCGCCCAGCGCGATCCGGTCGTCGGCGGTCCGCTGGGCGTACATGTACGCGTGCGCGAAATCCCCCAGCACCTCCCGGCCCTGCCAGCCGACCTCCGCCCAGAACTCGGCGGGCAACGGCTCGGTGGCCACCATCGCCGAGTTCATCGGCAGCCAGGTGCGCCGCTCCCCGCGCAGCCCGGCGGTGAACCCCTCGGTGGCGCGCAGCACTTGCCCGGCGGTCACGGTGCCGTACGGGGTGACGGCACGCGGTCGGCGCCGGCCGCCGCCCGGCAGGATCGCGCCGACCGGAGTGGACTCGTACACCTCGACTCCCAAGCCCCGCACCACCCTGGCCAGGCCCCGGGCGAGCTTCGCCGGCTGGATCCGGGCACCGTACGGGGACCAGGCACCGCCGAGGGTGCCCGCGACGCCGATCCGCTCCGCCGCCTCCTTCGCGCCGAGCCGCTCCACCCGGCCGTCGCCGTAGCCGCGCTCGGCCTCCACGTACGCCCGCAGCCGCTCCAACTGCGGTCTGCTCCGCGCTACTTCGAGCACGCCGCCGGGCACGATGTCCGCGTCGATCCGCTCGGCGGCCGCCGTCTCGACGACCTCCCCGACCGACTCGTCCATCACCCGCTGCATCGCCACCGCGCTGCCGAGCCCGTACGTCCTCGCGAAGGCGCCACGCCCCGCGAAGCCGTTGTACAACCACCCGCCGTTGCGCCCCGAGGCGCCGTAGCCACAGAACCGGCGCTCCAACAGGGCGATCCGCAGGGAGGGTTCGGCCTTCTTCAGGTAGTAGGCCGTCCACAGCCCGGTGTACCCGCCGCCGACCACGCACACATCCACGTCCCGGTCCCCCGGCAGAGCGGGCCCCGGCTGCGGAACCCCGTCCGCCGCGTACCAGAACGACACCCCACCGTTGACCGCCACCACCGGAACCTCCCACACCGTCGCCGACCTGCCCGGACGCTACTCCGGGCCGCTCACCACGGAACACCCGCACACTGCCAGGATCCGGCCACCGGACCAGCCACCCTGTCAGACCTCCAGCAGCTCCAACACCCGCGCCCAGTCGTACGATCCGGGCACGAACTCCGCGACCCGCACACCCATCCGCCGCAGCCTGGTCAGGCTCTCCCCGTACGCCGGATGCGCCGCCTGCGCGGCGCTCAGGCACGGCTGCACGGCCACCGGAATCCCCCACCCGTACGACTCGCACAGGATCCCCAACGCGAGCGTGTCCGAGATCCCGGCACTCCACTTGTTGATCGTGTTGAACGTGGCGGGCGAGACCACGAGGGCATCCGGATCCGGCAACGGCCGAGGATCCCCCGGCCTCCGCCACGCGGAACGGATCGGATACCCCGTCTGCGCCTCGATCGCGCCGGCGTCGACGAACCCCATCGCCAGCGGAGTCGCCACCACCCCGACCTCCCACCCCCGCCCCTGCGCAGCGGAGATCAACTCCCCCACCCCACCCGCAACCCCCGCCGCACACACGACCACGTAGAGCATCGGCATTCCCCGAACTCCCCTCTCACCACCACCACGCCGACCATCAGGCCCTCCACGCTAGCCACCCCCGCACCGGACCGGTGATCCCGCATCCCTCACTCACGATCGAGGCACCACGAGATCCGCATGAACGGTCTTCCCGAAGGCTTCGACGGTGGCTCCCCACCGCCCGCCCGTCAGCTGGTCGATCAGAGCCATCCCCCGATGACACTCCTCATCCTCACGAGCCACCATCACCACGGGCAGCGCACGGGCCCCGTCCCGCACCGCCAACCGCACCGTCCGGTCCGTGACCCGCCGGATCGTGACGGTCATCCGAGTCAGACACCCCGTCCTCACCGCATTGGCGACCAGCTCGCTGATGATCGGCTCAGCGGCGTCAACGAGATCCAGCAGCCCCCACTCCTCCAGCTTCTCCCGCACCATCCGACGGGCCTTCCCGGCCGACTCCGGCCGGTACGGCAGCATCACGGTCGCCGGCCTCGACACCCGCTCGTCAATCAGAAGCCCACTCGTCATCGACAACAGCCCCTCGGCCATCGGAATCTCGAACCGAAGCGCTGCGGGAGACGGCCCTCAGACCACCGACCAAAGCAGCGCGTGACCAGTGAACGACAATGCGTTACCGTCGACCAGAGCAGACCTGCGGCACTTTCCAGGCGTTTCCCAGGCGTCGCAGGTGCACGGCTGGGAACGATGACGTTCGTGGAACGGGGACGGATGAGCAGCAAGCGCGATCTGTTCGCTCGAAGGCGCCGGGAGCTGGGCTACAGTCAGGAAAGGCTCGCTGCCGATCTCGGGGCCGCCACTTCCACTGTCACCCGCTGGGAGTGCGGCCACGCCGACCCCCAACCTCAACAGAGGCTGAAGCTTGCAGCGCTCCTCAAGGTCACCACCTCGGAGCTGGACGGATTCCTGAATCCGCTGCCCAAGGCACCAATTCGCCCGACGGTCCCCACGCCCATCGACGAGAGTGACGACATGAAGAGACGCGAGGTCCTCGGGCTACTTGCGGCGACGGGGGCCTTGATCACGCTCGCCTCTGGTGAGAGCACGACCGCATCAGCAGCTTCCGTTCCATCCCCCGACGCCGATGACCTGGTGAACGCACATCTTTGGCGGGTTTTCTCGGCATCCCGGAACAAGCAGGCGATCTACCCTCTGGTGCGACACCGGCTGGGAGTTCTCGCAGCCGGGCTCCGCTCAGTCAGTTCCGGCGACGAGCGGAAGCAGCTCTGCGGGCTGGCGGGAGACCTCTATCAACTCGCCGGTGAGATCCTCTTCGACGCCAATCGGTACACGGACGCCGCGCAGTGCTACACCCTCGCCGCAGCCGCCGCCCGCGAAGCATCGAAGCACGACCTCTGGGCCTGCGCATGGACTCGTCACGCCTACATCGAACTCTCCGAGCGTCGATTCGCCATCGCCGAACCGATCCTCGCCGCAGCGTCGCGAATCGCTCGGCGAGGGGACGATCAACTCTCCACCCGTCACTGGGTCGCCGCCGTCCAAGCCCAGGCCTACGCCGGCCTCGGGCAACTGGAATCCTGTGCCCGGGCGCTGGCAGAGGCAGAGCAGGTGCGCGATCCGACCGGCCCGATGCAGAACGGTGGCTGGTTGCGGTTCGACGGCACCCGGCTCGCCGAGGAACGCGGCACCTGCTACCTCGCCCTCGGCCGACCGGACCTTGCCGAGCAGTCCTTGCGTAGCGCGCTGGAGATCGGTCTCTCGCCGCGACGTCGCGGCGCCGTCCTGGCTGAACTCGCCGCCCTCAGCGCGCATTGCGGCGACATCGACCAGGTCGTCCACTTGAGTGCGGCGTCCATGGCTCTCGCCGACGAGACCGGATCCGGCTACATCGCAAAGAAGCTAGACGGGCTCAAGCCACATCTCGCACCTCTGATGAAGGACGCCCGGATCGCAGAGCTTCATGACCACATCTCAACGCTCCAGCAGGCTGCCTGACGAAAGGAATCCCACATGACCGAGGATGGCCGGATCTTCCGCGAGGCCTGGATCGCCGGGGTGCGCAAGCACTTCCCGGGCGAGCCCAAGCCCGGCTACGTCGCGCCCTGGGACGACACCCCCGCATGGGAACGGCAGTCCGCCGCAGCCGTGTTCGGGCAGGTCCGCGACTTCGTCACGGTCAGCGGCGGCGGCACCGCCAAGCTCAGCCGGGAGCAGAAGGGCCGCTTCGTCGCCCTCTGCTGGATCGCCCAGATCCACAGGCACATCGACGACCCCAAGCCCGGCTACACCGCCGACTGGGACGACCTGCCGAAGTGGCAGCAGCAGACCGACGCCGACATCTTCGAGGCCATCGAACGCCACCTCTGAGCTCCCGAGCCCGGCCCGCGCCTGCGGCATCCGCAGGCGCGGGCCCACGGCCAAGGTGTCCGTCCACCGGGCGCCGCCAGGACCACCCGGCGCACCGCAGGGGCCGCCCGTGAGGTCGACCGGGCGATGAGCGAGCATGGCGACCGTGGTGCGCCGTCCGTCAGCGACGGCCGTCTGCGGGATCGGGGAGGTCCGGGTGTACTCGGTGGTGCGGCGGCTCTCCGTCCGGATGCGGGCGGCGATCGCTTCCGCGCTGGCCTCGGTGCTGGCGTTCGGGCTGGCGACGGTCTGGGTGAGCGACGCGGTGCGCGCGCAGTGGCTGCCGGCTGCCGAGGCCCGTGCGGTGGGCGATGCGGCGCTGTTGCAGCAGGCCGTCACGGCGGGCCTGGGCTGGAAGGGGCCGCCACCGTTCGAGGGCTATCAGGACTCCGCGTACGTGGTGCTCTTCGAGGACGGCTCGTGGGCCAAGTCGCCTCCGGGTGGACCCGGCGGCCCGGCGCTGCACCGCGGGCGGCGAGCAGGTGCGGCTGACCGCCAAGGAGTTCGGTGTGCTGGAGTGCCTGGCCCGGCGGCCCGACCAGGCGATCCCGAAGGGGGAGATCCTGGACGCGGTCTGGGACAGCGCCTTCCGGGGCGACCTCAACATCGTCGAGGTGTACGTCTCCGCGCTGCGCCGCAAGCTCGCCCGTACGGCGGCCCGGTGCGAGATCGAGACGGTCCGCGGCATCGGCTACCGCCTGGTCCCGCTGCGCGGCGCCGCCGCCGGTGCCGCGCATCCACCGCCGGCGGCGCCCGTCAGGAGGGCAGCCGCGCCGGGGTGACCACCGAGGGCGGTGAGCACTGCGGGGAGGTGCGGCAGACGGTCAGCGGCCGGGGGTTGACGCCGTCGAGGACCTGGACGGACCACAGCACCGGGTAGCTGCCGCCGCAGATGCCGCAGGTCGGGGACGGCGGCGCGGTGAAGCCTTCGGGCGGCGGGCCGAAGCCGGGCAGGGCGGTCGGCGGCGTCGTTACCGGGGCGGCGGCCGGCATCGGCGGGACGGCGGGCGGCGCGGGGAAGGCCGGGC